>JANXMN010000538.1 GCA_025354605.1 Hymenobacter sp.
GCAACGGCCATTTGCTCGTGCGCCGCACCAGCAGCAGCGGGGCCAACCGCTGCCATTGCCGTGCGGTCAAATCGGAACTGTATCGCTTCGCTTGCATGAAACAAAGCTAGAAAGGGCCTTTTAACTTAAACAGCTTCTAAGGGCGCAAAGGACTTCAGTATTGCAGCCCGGAGCATGCCCCGGAGCTTACACCCCGCCGCGCAGCCCCGCGTACAAGGCTTTTCAATTCAACCCACGGTCCATCGGGATTACTCGTCCCCGCGCCAAATTTGCTGATGCCTCCACCAGTACCGATACCGCCTAGTAATCCGCCACCGACTACGAGCTGGTTCCGCCGCACCCTGCTGGAGCCCGTCAAAGGCTGGCTGAAGCAAGGGTTAACGCCCGACCGGCTCGCCCTCACCTTAGCCCTTGGGGTGGCCTGCGGCCTCGTGCCCATGCCCGGCATGACGACGCTGCTGGCTACGACCCTGGCGTGGCGCCTGCGGTTGAACGTGGCCGCCATGCTGCTGCTCGGCCACGTGCTGACCCCGCTGCAAGTGCTGCTGTTTGTGCCGTTTTTCCGGTGGGGCGCGCGCTTGTTTCACCATTCGGCAGGGGCCTCGCTCAGCCTGGCCCAAATCAAATACCAGTTCCTGCACCCGACGGCCGCGGGACTGAGCATGCTGTGGCGGGCCAGCCTCGGGGCGCTGCTGCTGTGGGCGGTGGCGATGGTACCGCTGACTTTTCTGCTCTACCGCGTCTTGCGGCCGGTGCTTGAACGCCTCTTACTGCGGTTGAGCAAGCCCAAGTCAGCAACGAAAAAGGCCTCATCCGAAGTGGGCGTTATTCGTTGATTTTATGCGATTAACGGCAGGTTTTCGTTGTTTTTAGCATAAGCTAAACAACGACAGGAAAAGCACAAAATCTGGCAATAGCTTTCGGCATAATTTCACTTCCTATCTTTTTTCAAATGAAGCAAGTACTGATTCTGGCCGCCTTTGCCCTTGCCCTGGTGGCTCCCGCCCACGCCCAAATGCTGAAGCCTGCCCATGTGCCCGCGGCCGCCAAGGCCACCTTCAAAGCCAAATTCCCCGAGGTGACCAGCAACACCTGGGAGAAGGAAGGCGCCAACCTGGAAGCCGGCTTCAAGCAGGGCGGCAAGACCATGTCGGCCGTGATTACGCCCGCCGGCGAGCTGCTCGAAACCGAAACCGACATGACCGCGGCCCAACTGCCGGCCGCCGTGCGGGCCAAGCTGGCCAGTGATTACAAGGCCTACAAGGTGACCGAAGCTGCCACGATTGTGACCGCCGACGGAAAAACCACCTACGAAGCCGAAGTGAGCAAGGGCGGCAAGCACCAGGACGTGCTGTTCAACGCCGACGGCACCCTAGCTAAAAAATAAGGTCGTTTCGACCACGACGCTTTGGTCACCAAAAAAGGGCGTCCTGCTTAATCAAGCAGGACGCCCTTTTTTGGTACTTGCCGGAAAAACTTAGCGGCCGGCGGAAGCGGCAATCGGGTTCTGTTCCTTTTGCTGCCGCGTCAGGTAAATAACCAGCAACAAAATGGTGACCAGGAAAATGCCGCTGATAATGGTCGTGCTGATGCCCAGCCCGCCGTCTTTCGGTGCCTGCGTCAGCCAGTCGCCCAGCGAAGCCCCGAGCGGCCGCGTGAGAATGTACGCCGCCCAGAAGGCCAGCACCGCGTTGAGGTGCGCGTAGCGGTAGGCCAGAAACACCGCCGCGATTAAGCCGCCAAACAGCAGCGCCGACTTCACGTAGCCCAGGCCCAGGCTCTCGCCAATCAAATCACCAGCCGAGGTGCCCAGGGCAAACGTGCACAAAATGGCCGCCCAGTAAAACAGCTCGCGCTTGGTGGTTTCGATGCTGTGCACCGAGAGGGTCTTCTCGCTGGCATACCACAGGGCAAACGCCACGACCAGGGCCGCAGCAAAAATGAGGGTCGTCGTCACCAGACTGACGCCGAAATTATCGACCAGGTTATCCGAAATCAACGTGCCAACGATGCTCACGAACACCACCACCGTCCAGTACAGGGCGGGCACGTAGCGCCGCGCCCGCAGCTGCACCAGCAGCGCCACCACCAAAAGGGCCGCCATCAGCAGCGAGGTATTGGTCAGGCCGAGCTTGAGGTTGAAGGCCAGGAAGTCGGCTGCCGTCTCGCCCACGGTCGTGGCCATAATCTTGATAATCCAGAAAATCAGCGTCACCGCGGGCACCTTGTTGAGCATGCTCGTCGCCGTCGTGGTGGGCTGCATTGTGTTCGTCTGCATCGTTTCTACTGGTTTAAGGGATAAGGACAAGAGCCGGTTCTGGCAACTGGACCGCCGGTGGCCGCGTTATCACCCGGCCGTGCGCCTCATACGGCTGGCCTTCGCTTCGGTTTACTCCCCAACGTTCTCCGGCGGGGCGGCGTTAGGACAGAAAGCTCCACCCCGCCGGCCGACTCGTCAGGCCTTCTAGGCAATGGTTTCAGGAGCTGATGAGTGGATATTCTATTTCTTTCTACAATTCATGTTTGCCTTCGTTCGTGCCTCCCGTGGCATCACTTCTTCTTTGAGCAAGTGGCTGCCCATCCAGCTGTTGATGAGCTTAGCGCTGCTGAATTCGATGCCCACGCTGGCCCAGCGCGTGGTAAGTGGCCAGGTGGTGGAAGCGGTCAGCGGTGAGCCCGTACCCTTCGCGTCGATTTTTATACCGCACACGTCCCAGGGCGTCACGGCCGACCTGGAAGGAAAGTTTCGCCTGTCCATGGCTGCCGGGGCCGATTCCATTGCTGCTTCCGCCCTCGGCTTTGTGGTCAGTCGCCGCGCCCTCACGGCTGAGCCGGTCCAGACCGTGCTGCTGCGCCTCAAAGCCGGGGGCGGGGTGGCGCTTGGGGAAGTGGTGGTGAGCTCGCGCCAACCCGAGAACCCGGCCTTTCGCATTCTGCGCGCGGTGCAGCAGCACAAACCCCAAAACGAGCGCAGCAGGTTGACGGCCGCCGAATTTGACTCTTATAACCGCACGCAGGTGAGTTTGGCCGACATCCCGGTCGGCCTGGCCAAGCGCAAAGTGGTGCAGGACATTCGCGCCTTGGCCGTGCGGCGAGGGGCCGTGGCGGCCGCCGACCCGGACGCTCCGCTGCCCCTTTTTGCCTCCGAAGTCGGCTCGCGGGTGTACCAGAAGTACGCGCCCTTGCGCCGCCGCGAGGACGTGCAGCACCGGCAGCTGCGCGGAGCGGGCCCACGCGAGGGCTCGGTACTCTCGCAGCTGCTGGGCGGCAACTTCCAAAACTTCGACTTTTACCCCAACGCGCAAAACCTACTCAGCAAGGATTTCATCTCGCCCATTGCCGCCGGCGGGCGCGGCACGTACGACTACGAGCTGCAGGACTCGGTGTTTATCGACAAGGATTGGTGCTACAAAATTGCCTTCACGCCCCGGCGCGCGCATGATTTGGCCTTTAAGGGCACAATGTGGATTACGGCCGGCAGCTACGCCCTGCGCCGCATCGACGCCGTGGCTAACGCCGAGGCCAACATCAACTTCATCACCGACCTGCGCGTGTTTCAGGACCTGACCCCGCCGGCCGAAGGGCCGGGGCTGGCCGCGCGCACCCGCCTCGTGTTCGGCGTGAAGCCCTACCAGGGGCAGGCCGCCATGCGGGTGCGCTTTACGACTGTGAACACCAACTTCGTGCGCAACCAGCCCCACGAAGCCGGCTTTTACGACGTGCCGGTGACCGTGAGCGCGGCCGGCAGCGATGCGCCGGCCACCGGCCTGCTGGGGGCGCTGGCCGGCGACAGCACGGGGCGCGGGCTGGGCTACTTCGACCAGCACCGGCCCGATACGCTCAGCCTCTCGGAGCGGCAGACGTTTGCCGTGCTCGACTCCGCCAAGGAGTTGCCCTCGGTGCGCAACGTGCTCGACTGGGTGGAGCTGTTCGTGAACGGCTACAAGCGCGTGGGCCAGTGGGACCTGGGCCCCATCATCAACACCTACGCCTACAACAACTTTGAGGGCAACCGCGTGCGGCTGGGCTTCCGCACCACGTCCGACATCAGCCGCGACTGGCTCACGCAGGGCTACGTGGCGTACGGCACGCAGGACCAGCGCGTGAAAGGCGGCCTGAAAACCAGCTACGTCGCCGAGCGCCGCCACTGGACCGTGTTCGGGGCCGAGTACCGGCACGACGTGGAGCAGGTGGCGCTGCTCGACAACGACTTTTTGCCCGACAACAACCTGTTCGCGGCCGCTTCGCGCTGGGGCCGCTTCCGGCAGGGGCGGCCTGTGCTGCGCGACCTCTACGTGCTGAGCGCGCAGCGCGACCTGTTCCACGGCTTCACCCAAACCCTGACGCTGCGCCACCAGGAGATTCAACCCCTGCACAACTTCGCCTTTTACGCCGACCCGGAACTGCCCACCGGCCCCGACGCCAAGCTGGGCACCAACTACGACCTGTCGGAAATTGTGCTGGAGTCGCGCTACGCCCGCGACGAGAACTTAGTGCAGACCGACACCCGCCGCCGGGCGGTGGGTGTCCGCAAGTGGCCGGTGCTCACCTTCCGCTATACCCTGGGCCTGGACAACGTACTGGGCTCGAACTTTGAGTACCAGAAGTTCAACCTGCTCCTGACCCACAGCTTGAGCACGGGCCCACTTGGCCGGCTCAACTACCGCCTCGAAGGCAGCTACATCCCGAGCGCGCTGCCGTACCCGGTGCTGAAAACGCCACTGGGCAATGAAACACCATTTCTCAACCCTAACGCCTTTAACCTGATGCGCTACTTTGAGTTCGTGACCGACCGGTCGGTATCGCTGCGGGCCGAGCAGCACTTCGAAGGGTTCCTGCTCAACAGCCTGCCCGGCATCCGGGCCCTGAATTGGCGCCTAGTGGCTTCAGCTAACCTGCTTTACGGCGGCATTTCAAACATCAACCGCAGCTTAGCGCCGCCCTTCGATTCGCAAGGTCGACCCATTGCCCGCTTCCAAACCTTGAGGCAGTTGCCCTATACCGAGGTCAGCTACGGGGTTGAAAACATCTTCCACTTCGTGCGCGTCGACTTCCTGCACAGGCTCACCTACCGCGACCTGCCCGGTGCGCGCAATTTTGGCGCGAAGCTCACGGTACAATTCCGGTTGTGAGGCCGCGTCGGGCTACGGCAGCCTGAACTCGTACACGGCTCCTTGCTCGGTGGTTAGCAGCAGGGTATGGTCATCTTTGAAGGTCGCGCCTTCCGTCTGCCCGGCCCCGGTCAGGGCCACGTGGCGGGGCTTGGCTTGGAGTAGGTCGTTCCAGGTGTTGCCGTCGAAAATGAACAGCTCGCCGCGGCCGAGCAGCACAAGGCGGCGGCCGTCGGCGCGCAGGGCGGCGTCGGTCACTTCGCCGGGAATGGACAGGCGGGTCATCAGCTTGGCCGTGTAGGTACCGGGCTGGTCGGGCACGGTATACACCGTGCTGGTCCGCTGCTGGCCCCGGTCCTTGGTGAACAGCCATACCTTTCCGTCGTGCCAAAGGCTGGCTTCCACGTCGAAGTTGCGTTGGGGCTTGGCAGGCGGAAACGCGGTTTGGTCGGGAAAAGTGAAATGAATGACGCCGACCTGCCGCGGCTGCTCGGGCCGCAGGCGGTAAATGGCTAGGTCGCGGCGGTCGTTGTTGTTGTTGCCGCAGTCGCCGAGGTAGTAGTTGCCCTTGGGGTCGCGGCTCAGGCTTTCCCAATCCGTGTTGGGCGCGCCCACGTCCACGGTGCCGAGCAAGCGGCCGCTGGCGTCGAGGTGGAACAGGCGCGCCGGGCTGCCGCTGTCGCCGAAGCTGTAGTAAGTGCCCGCCGGTGCGGCTGGGGCTAGGCCCGAACTCTCCGGCACAACGCCCGCAACCGAGCCCACTGTGCGCAAACCTGCAATCGCCTTGGCCTTGGCATCAAACCGCTTGTCGCCGCCCGTGGCGGCCGGTGCATCCAGATGGTAAGACTGAGCCGCCGCCGCCAGGGAGGCAAAAAGAAACAAGCTTTGGCAAAAGGAAGTAAATCGCATGAAAAACGGCTTTATGGAAAGGCGCTTTATACGCGATGACGTAAGATTGGGTACTGCTTGGCCGAAGCCGACGGGCGAATTTTTGGCGGAGCTACATCCACAAGCGACTGTTCGGTGCGCCAACGCACGTTACTAAGCGCTTAGGGTGTCTGACTTCTGCCGGCTAGATTATCCACAGAATGCAGGAAGACCTTTGCCGCCTGATGTTCATTCCTTTTTTACTTCAAGCTGTATACGGGTGCGTATCTCTCTCCTCCTAACGCTTTTTATTTCGTTTCTCGGGCCATTCCAGCGTGCCCGGGCCCAAACCGGCACGGTGCGCGGCACCCTGTTGGAAGTGGGCACCGGCCGGCCCATTTCGTTTGCCAGCGTGGTGCTGCTGCGCGCCACCGACTCGACGGAAGTGACCGGCGCGCAGGCCAGCGAGCTGGGCGAGTTTGTGGTGGAAAAGGTGCCGCTGGGCCGCTACGTGCTGCGCGCCACGGCCGTGGGCTACCGCACCGGGCGCCGGGCCGTGGCCTTTACCGACGCTGCACCCACGCTGGCCTTGGGCACCCTGCGCCTGCGCACCGCTTCTGCGCAGCTGCAGGACGTGGTGGTGACCGCCGAGCGGCCCGTGGTGACCGATAACCTGGACAAAAAAGTCGTCGACGTCACCAAGGACCTGACCGTGACCGGCGGTACGGCCATTGACGTGCTACAAAACGTGCCCTCCGTGACCGTGGACCAGAACGGGGCCGTGAGTTTGCGCGGCTCCAGCGGCGTGACCATCTTCATCGACGGCAAACCCACCGGCACGACGCTGGACCAGATTCCGGCCAGCAGCATTCAGAGCGTGGAGGTCATCACCAACCCATCGTCCAAGTACGACGCCTCGGGCGCAGGCGGCATCCTCAACATCGTGCTCAAGAAAGAGCTGCGCGACGGCCTGAATGGGCAGGTGAGCGCCAACGTGGGCACGGGCGACAAGTACAACACTGCCCTGAGCCTGAACTACCGCAAGGGCAAGTTCAACGCCTTTGGCTCCTACGACTTCCGCCGCGACCGCCGCCGCA
>JANXMN010000542.1 GCA_025354605.1 Hymenobacter sp.
GGATGGCCTGCTGGGCTTCGAGGGCCCGCTGACCGGCCAGCACGGTGCCGTTGGTTTGCAGGGCCTGAGTGACGGCCTGCGGAGCAGTGAGCGGGCTTTGGGCTTGGCTGAATAGTGGCAACAACAGCAGCAGGAGCAGCGGAGCCACGGGCAGAACCTTGGCCGTGACCGGGTACGGTTCGGGAGTGGGCTCCGGGTTCTTTTTCCGTTCCGAGAGGGCGTAAAGCACGGGTAGTACCAGCAGCGTAAGGAGCGTGGCCGACACCAGTCCGCCGATGACGACGGTGGCCAGCGGGCGCTGCACCTCCGCGCCGGCCGAAGTAGCCAGGGCCATCGGCAGGAAGCCAAGCGAGGCCACGGTAGCGGTCATGAGCACGGGCCGTAGGCGCACCTCGGTGCCGCGCATAATACGCTCGGTCAGGTCCGTAATCCCGTCGGCTTTGAGCTGGTTGAAGTATCCGATGAGCACAATGCCGTTGAGCACGGCCACCCCGAACAGGGCAATGAAGCCCACCCCGGCCGAGATGCTGAACGGCATGCCGCGCAGCCACAGGGCGGCGATGCCGCCGATGGCCGAGAGCGGAATGGCCGTGAAAATCATCACCGACTGCTTGAGCGAGCCGAACGTGAAATACAGCAGCACGAAGATGAGCAGCAGGGCCACGGGCACGGCGATGCTGAGGCGGTCGGTGGCCGCGCGCAGGTTTTCGAACTGGCCGCCGTAGGTGATGTAGTAACCGGGGGCCAGTTTCAGCTGGCGGTCCAGCTTGGTTTGCAGCTCCTTGACCACCGTTTCCACGTCGCGGCCGCGCAGGTTGAAGCCCACCGTGATGCGGCGCTTGGCATCGTCGCGCTGAATCTGGTTGGGCCCCTCGCGCAGCTCCACGCTGGCGACTTGCTCCAAAGGCACCTGGCGGCCGTTGGGGGCGGCGATGAACAGGCGGCGCACGCTGTTGATGTCCTTACGCAGGTCCTGGCGCAGGCGCAGCACCAAATCAAAGCGGCGCTCCTGCTCAAACACCTGGCCGGCGGTTTCGCCGGCAAAAGCCGTTTGCACGGTGCGGTTGACATCGGCCACGTTCAGCCCGAACTGGGCGAGGCGGTTGCGGTCGAGCTGCACCACGATTTGGGGCAGGCCAGTGACTTGCTCCACGTACACGTCCTCCGCCCCCGGTACCTGGCGCGCGAGGCGGCCGGCCTGCTGGGCGTAGTCGGCCAGCTGCTGAAGGTCCTCGCCGTAGATTTTGAGCACCACGTCCTGTTTGGCCCCCGAAATCAGTTCGTTGAAGCGCATCTGGATGGGCTGCTGGAAGCTGAAGCTCACGCCGGGCATCACGCCCACGGCGGCGGCCATCTTGCGGGCCAAGTCCTCGCGGTTGTCGGCCGAGGTCCAGTCCTTTTGGTCCTTGAGAATAATCATCAGGTCGCCCGCTTCGACGGGCATGGGGTCGGTGGGGATTTCGGCCGAACCGATTTTGGCCACCACTTCCTTGACTTCGGGAAACTGCTTTTTGAGGATGGCCCCGGCCTGTTGGGCTTTTTCGATGGTGTAGCTCAGCGAGGAGCCCGTGAGCACGCGCATTTCCGTGGCGAAGTCGCCTTCGCTTAGCTGGGGAATGAACTCGCCGCCAAGGGTGCGGAACAGGAAGAAGCCGCCCACCAGCAACGCCCCCGCCGTGAGCAGCACGGCGGCCTGGTGACGCAGGGCCCCTTTGAGCAGCGGGTGATAGAGGCGGGTGTAAAAGGCCATCATCCGGTCAGAGAAGGTCTTCTTGTTTTCCGTGGAGCGGCTCAGGGCCAGCGCCGACATCATGGGCACGTAGGTCAGACTCAGGATGAAAGCGCCGAGGATGGCAAAGGCCACCGTTTCGGCCATGGGCCGGAACATCTTGCCCTCGATGCCGGCCAGGGCCAGCAGCGGCAGGTACACGATGAGGATGATGATTTCGCCGAAGGCGGCCGACGAGCGGATTTTGCTGGCCGCGTGGTAGGTTTCGTCGTCCATTTGCGCGGTGTCGAGGCGGTTGCCGGGCACCTGGAGCTGGCCGCCGTGCAGGCGGTGGATGATGGCTTCGACGATGATGACGGCCCCGTCCACAATCAGCCCGAAGTCAATAGCCCCGAGGCTCATCAGGTTGCCCGACACGCCAAACAGGCGCATCATGCTCACGGCGAAGAGCATGGCCAGTGGAATGACCGAGGCCACCACCAGGCCGGCCCGCCAGTTGCCGAGGAAGAGCACCAGCACGAAAATCACAATTAGCGCCCCTTCGAGCAGGTTCTTGGTGACGGTGTGAATGGCGCGGCCCACCAGGGCAGAGCGGTCAAGGAAGGGCTCGATGGTGACTCCCGCCGGCAGGGTCTTGCGGATGGTGGCCATGCGCGTTTTCACGTCCTTGATAACCTCGGAAGCATTCGCGCCTTTGAGCATGAGCACCAAGCCACCGGTGACTTCGCCCTGGTTGTTGAGCGTCATAGCGCCGTAACGCACGGCCGAACCGAAGCGCACGTCGGCCACGTCACGCACGAGCACGGGCAGGCCGGCGCTGGTGCTGCGGACGACGATGTTGCCGATGTCGGCGGGCGAGGTGGCCAGGCCTTCGGTGCGGATGAAGGCGGCGGTGGGGTTCTGGTCGAGGTAGGCCCCACCGGCGTTCTGGTTGTTCTGCGCCACGGCCTGGTAGACTTCGGCCACGGTAATGCCCAAGGAGCGCAGGCGCTCGGGGTCGAGGGCTACCTCGTACTGCTTGAGCAAGCCGCCGAAGCTGCTCACGTCGGCCACGCCGGGCGTGCCGAGCAGCTGGCGGCGGACAATCCAGTCTTGAATGGTGCGCAGCTCGGTGGCGTTGTACTTCTTCTCGTAGCCCGGTTCGGCGCGTACCAGGTACTGGTAAATCTCGCCCAAACCGGTGCTGACCGGGGCCAGCGTGGGCTGGCCGGTGCCGGCCGGAATCTGATTTTCGGCTTCCTTGAGGCGCTCCGAGACCTGCTGGCGGGCCCAATAAATATCGATTTTGTCCTCGAACACGATGGTGACCACCGAGAGGCCGAAGCGCGAGAAGGAGCGGACTTCCTCGCGGCCGGGGATGGTGGCCATGGCCTGCTCGACGGGAAACGAAACCAAGCGCTCAATCTCCTGGGCAGCCAGGGAGGGGGCCACGGTGTACACCACCACCTGGTTGCTGGTGATGTCGGGCAGCGCATCGATGGGGAGGCGGCTCAACGAGTAGCCGCCCCACGCGACGAGGGCCAAGGTGAGTACCCCGATGATGAGCTTATTGTGAATGGAAAAATGAATCAGCCGGTCAAACATCCGTTGCTGTGGGGGTTAGGTCTAACGCTTCCGTGAAACCCTGCGGCGCAGCGGCCCCGGGCCCGGTGGGCGGAAGCGGCGGCGACATGACCGGACCAGGTGCGAAACGCACGTAATGGGCGACCGGAACGCACACAGCGTCCGGCGGCCCGGCGGGGTCAGCAGGAAAGAGGGGGAAG
>JANXMN010000545.1 GCA_025354605.1 Hymenobacter sp.
GAAGGGCGTGAGGGCGAACACGAAGCCTTCGAGGGGACGGTGCTCCAGGCGGTTCCACATACCGGGCAGGCTCTGGGGCTGCTGGCGGTAGATTTCCTGCATGAAATGCACGTTGAAGCGGAAGAAGTCAATCAGCTCGCAAGCGGCATCAATTTCAGCCTGGAAGGCATTCTTGCTCTGGCCGAGCATAGTGGCCGCATTGATGCGGGCGCGGTAAGGGCCGGCGAGCAGGTCGGCCGCTTTGAGGAAAATGGCGGCGCGGTGCTCCCAGGGCATATCGGCCCAGGCGGTGCGGGCCGCCAGCGCGGCTTCGATGGCCTGGCTCACGTGGGTTTTGTCGCCGGCGTGGAAGTGGCCGAGGGTACGCTGGTGGTCGTGGGGCGGGCTGATGCGCTGGGTGTTGCCGGTGCGCACTTCCCGGCCGCCAATGTGCATGGGGATGTCCAGCTCCAGCCCGCGCAGGCGCTTCAGTTCCTGCTGCAGCTCCAGCTTCTCTTTCGAGCCGGGCGCGTAGCCTTTGACGGGTTCGTTAATCGGGACGGGGACGTTGAAAAAGCCGGTGGCCATGAGAGGGTGGGGTTTCGGGTTTGAGTGGGGCAAAGGTAGCCCGGGAGGACATGGTGTAGCACCTTCCTTTTACCCCGGGCGACGACTGCGACAGGCGGCCGGGCTTGTAACTGGCGGAATGCAGTTTTGGAACCCTCGAATCGGGTTTTGCAACAACCAACGGGTGTTCAGGGCTTGCCGAATGCCTTTCAGTCGTTGCCAAATACGTTTCAGTCGTTGCCAAATCGGGTTTTGCCGTTGCCAAATGCCGTCTGACCGTTGCGGAATGCGGTCAAATCGTTGCCGAATGCCGTTTCAAAAGCAGCTACAGTCGTTTCAGCAGCTCGCGGACCTGTTGGGTGAGGTCGTCCAGCGAGCCGGTGTTGGTCAGGGTAGCGTCGAAATGGGTGTAGTCGTCCATGGCCGTTTCGCTGGGGTGGTCGTCGTCGCGGGTGCCATCGCCGCGCTGTTGTAATGGGTCGCCCTCCACGCGCAGCATCAGGCCGCCGCGGGCGCGGATGGGGTCGGCCTCGTTGGCGAAGCGTACGTCGGGCACCAGCACGCAGGCATCGGGGGGCAGGCCGGCGAAGAAGGCATCGACCCAGACCAGCGGCTCCCAGACGCGCAGGGCGCTGCCCACCTGCTGCAGCATCTCGCCCCGGCTGCGGCCGAAGGTGGGCACCCGCTCAGCTTTGCCTTCCTGCGAATAGTAGGGGGCTACGTCCTCGCCCGTGAGGGCCGCGCACACGGCCTTGATGGAGTCGCCGAACGAGCGAATGTGCCACAGGCGCTCGGGCTGGAGCTGGCGAATGAGCTGGGCGACGGTATCCTTGCCGCTGCCCCGGCGGCCGGAAAGGCCAATGAGTCGAATCATGGTGGGTGCTGGTCGGGGCCGGCGGCGGGGCCGGGGCGAGAATACCGTGGCCTGGCCGCTGCTTCGGCAGTAGAAATTACAAAGCTCTGGTGAAATGCCGGCGGCGCTGGCCCGGGGAAGCAGAACCATCGCGGCGGTGCAAAAGTAGCCCCATCCGGTGGCGGCCACGCCAAAAAAAGCGTCCCACTGCCGGTGGGGCAGTGGGACGCAAATGGTAACGGGCCGGTGTTGCCGGGGGCTACTTCTTACGGCGTAGTCGCCGCAGTCCGTAGGCCAGGCCGCCGGCCAGCAGCAGCGAGGCCCCGCCGTCGAGCGGGGTGGCCGTGGGGGCAGCCGGGGCGGGTCCGCCGTCGGCCGGGGCCTGGGCCCGCGCCCCAAGGGCCAGCAGCAGGGCCGAAGCCAGGAGCAGGTGTTTAAGCATCGTTTCTACAAGTAAAAGTCGAACCATATAAGCGGCGGGTTCGGGGCCGCCCACGTTGCCGGGGCGGCCCCTTGCCAAGCCAGAATTACTCCACCACCAGCTTCTTCACCAGCACGCCGGCCGAGGTGGCCAAGTGCAGGGTATAAACGCCGGTGGCCACGTTGTCCAGCTCCAGGCGGTGCGCGGCGGCCCCCTGAGCGGGCAGCACTACTTGCTGCACCGAGCGGCCCAGCGCGTCCACCAGTTTCGCCGTCACGGCTACGCGGCCCAAAGTGGCCGGCAGCTCGATGAAGGCGACTTTGCTGGCCGGGTTGGGATAGAGGCCCACCTGGGCAGCCAGCGCGGCCGGGGCCGTGGCCAGTACTGCCTGAGGCGAGAACACCAGCTCGAAGCGGCCGGTAATCAGCGCCGAAGCGTTGCTCACGACAAAGCTGTAGTTGGGCTGACGCGCCAGGTCCACCACCGCACCGGTCTGCCGGTCGCGCAGGTACACTGGCGTGGTGCTCAGGTTCAGCAGCTGCGCCGCGTTGAAGCTGAACGAACCAGCGGCGGGCACGCCCACGGTCAGCGGCACCGTCACGGTGGCAGTGGCCAGCACGGGCAGGCCGTTGACGGCCAGGCGCTGGCCCCCGGCTATTTCCGACGACAGGTTCAGCCCCGTCGAGTTGGACAGCTTGTCGGCGTCGTAATGAGCATCGAAGCCAGCCGTCGCGCCGTTCTCGAAGTACACGAAGGTGGGCTCGTGCGTACCGGTGGCACTCACCAGGTCCAGTTGCACCGCAGGGCGGGTTTCGGTCGTACCGCGGTTGAAGGTCGGGTTCTGATAAACCGTCGAGCGCCAGGAATTCTGGAAGCTGAAGGCGGGCACGTTCTGGCTCACGCGCAGGAAGAAGCCCTGCATCGAGCCAATGAGGCCGCCGGGCAGCGTGCCAAACCCGTTCTGGTAGAACTGGTAGCTGCCCGTGTACTGAGTAGCCGACTTGAACGTGTAAACGGCATCAATCACGCCGGTGGGCAGGCCGGTGCGGGCCACGTTCCAGTCGAGCGGCGCAGGGTAGGGGTTACCCAGCAGCTGCCAGCCCGAGGCGGGCAGTCCGCTATAGGTGAGCGCGCCCACCGCTACGGTACCGGTGTTGAGCGTGCCGACCAAATCCACGGTCTGGCTGGCATCGAGATTCACGGTGTAGCCCCGGCCCACGGTGAGGGCGTCGGTGGTAGCAGTAGGGGACACCCAGCCTTTGTCGAAGGCCGAAAGGTTGTTGGTAGCCGAGGCCACCCGTGCTTCGTCGTAGCCAAAGACGGTGGGGAAGGGCGTGACCGTGGCTGGCGTAGCCGAGATGTTGTAGGCGTTGGTCACCACCGGCGTGAAGCCCGTGTTCGTGGCCAAGTCGGCTACGGTGGTGCTGACCACCGGCGAGCTATAGTGGCGGTAGCCCAGGCCCGCGTTCAGGCTGGGGTCGATGTAGCGCTGCACGGTAGTAGTACCGATGACCGTGCCAGCGTTGTTCACCACCATCGCCGTAGTCGTGGCGTTCGACTCCAGCGTGAGCGGGTTGCCCTGAGTGCTGAAGTTGCCGTTGAGCGTGAACAAGCGCTGCACCGAGGTGCTGGCCGAGGTGCTCGACTGCGCGCCGCTGGTACCGATGTTCAGGTTCCAGAAGCGGGTGTTGCTGCTGCCCAGGATGCTGGCCAGCGTGGTCGAGCCCAGCACCACCGTACCGCCGGTCGCGGTGAGGGTGCCGTTGTTGGTCAGGTTGGCCCGCACGTCGAGCGTGCCGCCGGTTTGCGTGAGCGTGGCACCCGCGTTCAGCGTCAGCGCCTTCACCAGAGCCGTGCCAGCCCCGATGGCCGGCATGTTTGGGGCCGAAGCCGGGATGGTCGCATCGATAGCCGTGGTAGGTACCACGGTCGGGGTCCAGTTGCCGGCCGTAAACCAATCGCTGCTCACGCTGCCGTTCCAGGCCACGCTCGTCGGCAGGTAAGTAATGCTGTAGGTGCTTGGCGCAGCGGTATTGAAGTTGCCGGCCCCGTCCTGGGCCACGTTGGCCGGCACGTTCACCGTCGTTGCCGTGCCCGCCGTAGTTGGCGTCACGTTGAAGGTGTACACCGTGCCTGATACGGCCGTGAAGCCCGAAATCGTGCCGTTGGTCACGCTCACGCCGCCGGCCGTGAAGCCCGTCACACTTTCCGAGAAGGTCACCGTGTAGGCAAACGTGGCGCTGCCGCTCGTGCCGCCGTTGGCCGCCGTCGTGCTGCTGATGGCCACGGTGGGCTGCACCGTGTCGACGGTGAAGGTGTTCGTGTTCGAGTTGCCGCTCACGGCCGAGCCGCTGGTTTGCGCCGTGGCGTACACCGTGTGCGCGCCCTGGGCGAGGGCCGAGGGCT
Source organism: Hymenobacter sp. (assembly GCA_025354605.1). Lineage (GTDB taxonomy): Bacteria > Bacteroidota > Bacteroidia > Cytophagales > Hymenobacteraceae > Hymenobacter. The sequence continues at coordinate 4,227 of JANXMN010000545.1, forward strand.
GGGCCAGGCTGAACGCGCCGCCGGCCGTAGCCGTCGTCGTGCCGATGGCCGTGCCGTCCACGTACACCGTCACCGTGCTGTTGGCTACGGCCGTGCCCGAGTAGGCGGGCGTGGTGGTATTCAGGAAGCTGCCGTTGGTCGGGTTCGTCAGCACCGGGGCCGCCGTCACCGGCTGGCTTCCGATAGTCACCGAATAGGCGCGCGACCCGCTGTAGGGGCCCGTACCAGTAGAAACGTCAGTCGCCGTCACCGTGAAGTTGAACGTGCCACTGGCCGTGGCCGTGCCCGAGAGCACGCCCGCCGCCGACAGCGTCAGGCCGGTAGGCAAGGCCCCGGCCGTTACGGCGTACGTGTAGGGAGCCGTGCCGCCCGAAGCCGTGATGGCCTGGCTGTAGGCCGAGGCCACCGTACCAGCCGGCAGCGTCGTCGGGGTCAGCGTGATGGTGGGAGCAGCAATTGTCAGGGTATAAGCAAGCGAGCCATTGTAAGGGCCCGGGGCCGCCGAGGCATCCGTCGCCCGCACCGTGAAGGCAAACGAGCCGCCCGCCGTCGGGGTGCCCGAGAGCACGCCAGCCGATGAGAGCGTTAGGCCCGAAGGCAGCGCGCCGGCCGTGATGGTGTAGGTGTAAGGAGCCGTGCCGCCCGAAGCCGTAATGGTCTGGCTGTAAGCCGAGGCCACCGTACCGGCCGGCAGAGTGGCCGGGGCCAGCACAATGGTGGGAGCCACAAAAGTGATGCTGTAGGTGCTTGGCGCGGCGGTGTTAAAGTTGCCGGCCGCGTCCTGAGCCACGTTGGTTGGCACGTTCACCGTAGTGGCCGTACCCGCCGTGGTCGGTGTCACGTTGAAGGTGTAGACCGTGCCCGACACGGCAGTGAAGCCCGAAATCGTACCGTTCGTCACGGTCACGTCACCCGCCACGAAGCCCGTCACGGTCTCCGAGAAGGTCACCGTGTAGGGAATCGGCGAGGTAGTCGTGGTCGAGCCCGAAGCGCCGGCCGAAGACGTAATGGCCACCGAGGGCCGCACCGTATCCACGGTGAAGGTGTTGGTAGCCGAGTTGGCGCTCACGCTGCTGCCGCTGGTCTGGGCCGTGGCGTACACCGTGTGGCTGCCCTGGGCGAGGGCCGAGGGCTGGGCCAGGCTGAACGCGCCGCCGGCCGTAGCCGTCGTCGTGCCGATGCTCGTGCCGTCCACGTACACCGTCACGGTGCTGTTGGCCACCGCCGTGCCCGTATAGGTCGGCGTGGCCGTGTTGGTCAGGCTGCCGTTGCCGGGTGCCGTCACTGCCGGAGCGGCCGTCACCGGCTGGGTGTAGGTGATGGTGTAGGGGCCGGCGGCCGAGTTGCCGGTGTTGTTGGCATCCACCGCGCTGTTGGCCGGCACGCTTACCGCCACCGCGCCATTGGCGGTGGGCGTTACGTTAAACGTGTACGTTGTGCCCGAGCCACTAAAGCCCGAAACCGTGCCGTTGCTTACGCTCACGCCGGTGGCCGAGAAGCCCGTCACCGCTTGTGAGAAAGTCACCGTGTAGGCAATCGGGGCAGTCGAAGTCGAACCACCGTTGGCTGCTGTCGCGCTCGTGATGGTGGCCGTCAGGGCCGGTGCCGTCACGGCGAACGTCGCCGAGGTGAAGGGGCTGTACGAGCTAGAGCCTGGCTGAATGGTGCCGAGGAACACGCCGTTGAGGAACACATTCAGCGCCTGGTCCAGCGTGGTGCAGCACACGCGCTGGGCGGCCTGGAAGTTTACCTGGTAGTTGTTGCCCGTGGGCAGGGCCAGGTTCTGCTGAAGCTGGCCATTGCTGCCGGAGCTTTGCAGGAAAGCCACAGCAATGCCATTGGGAATGGGCGTAGTCGGCGTGAAGGCGCTGCCGCTTTCGGCAATGCCAGACTGAGCGTTAAACGTCCAACTGGCACCTGTGGGGTTGTAGCCGAAGTCGCCGTTGGCCAGCGGGTCGTGGGCTTCGAAGCTGGAGTTTTGCAGGCCGTTGGCAAACGGCGAGCCGCCGCTGAGCACACGCACCACATCCACGAAAGCCGTCACGTCCGAGCCCGTACCGCCCGTGCCGACAATCGTCAGCTGCGGCGCGGCCGCGAAGCTCTTGGTGATGGTATAAACTTCGCCGGACGTGTAGGGCACATTCGACGCCGTGGGCGTGATACCCGTGCTGTTGGCCACATCCAGGCGCAGGGTGCCGTTGCCGGTGCCCGTGTTCACCACCACGGTGTAGGTGGTGCCCGAGCCGCTCACGCTGCTTACGCTGCTGCCCGTCACGGTAGTGCCGCTGTTAGTGGTGGTGAAGTTGCTCACCGTCACGCCCGTCACGCTGGCCGCGAATATCACCCGGTAGCTCACCGAAGCAGTGGCGGTTGGTGAAGGCGTCAGGCGCGTCACCGAAACCACCGTGGTCGTCGAGGTCACGATAGTCAGCGTGTAGCTGCGCGAGCCGCTGTAGGGGCCGCTACCGGTCGAGGCATCGGTCGCCGTCACCGTAAAGGTGAACGAGCCGCCGGCAGTGGGCGTGCCCGACAGCACCCCGCCCGAGGTCAATGTCAGGCCCGCCGGCAGCGCGCCGGCCGTGATGGCGAAGGTGTAAGGAGCCGTGCCGCCCGCAGCCGTAATGGTCTGGCTGTAGGCCGTCCCCGTTGCGCCGTTGGGCAGCGTCGCGGGGGCCACCGTGATGGTGGGGGCTGCAATCGTCAGCGTGTAAGCACGCGAGCCATTGTAAGGGCCCGGGGCTGCCGAGGCATCCGTCGCCCGCACCGTGAAGGTGAACGAGCCGCCGGCCGTGGGCGTGCCCGCGAGTACGCCGGCCGATGAGAGCGTCAGGCCCGCCGGCAGCGCGCCCGCCGTGATGGCGTAGGTATAGGGTGCGGTGCCGCCCGAGGCGGTGAGGGTCTGGCTGTACGCCGTGGCCACCGTGCCATTCGGCAGTGTGGCCGGGGCCACGGCAATAGTAGGAGCAACGAAAGTGATGGTGTAAGTCGCCGGGGCAGCGGTGTTGAAGTTGCCGGCTGCATCCTGTGCCACGTTGGCCGGCACGCTCACCGTTACAGCCCCGAGGGCGGTTGGTGTCACATTGAACGTGAAGGTCGTGCCGGGACTGGTACCCGCAAAGCCCGAAATCGTGCCGTTGGTCACGGTGACGTCACCCGCCGCAAAGCCCGTCACGTTTTCCGAGAAGGTCACCGTGTAGGCAAACGGCGTGGCGCTGCTCGTCCCGCCGCTGGCTGCCGTCGTTGAGGTGATGGCAACGGTCGGAGCCGTCTTGTCGATGGTCACGGTCTGCCCGGTGAAGGGGTCATTGGAAATGCTGGGATTAAGTCCGGTATCATTAACCAAGTTCAGCCCCAACGTGCCGCTGCCGCTGCCCGTGTTCACCACCACCGAGTAGGTGGTGCCCGAGCCGCTGACACTCGTCACGCTGCTGCCGGTCACGCTGCCCCCATTCACGGTGGCGAAGTTGGCAGTAGTAAGCCCCGCTACGCTGGCCGCAAACGTCACGGTGTACGTCACGCTGGCGGCATTGGTCGGGTTCGCGCCAGTCGGCACGATGGACGTAACGGTGGTAGCAGGTGATGACAGCGTCGCCACGAACCCGGTGTTGCCGGCCGCTACTGGAATGCTGCCGAACGTAGCCGGCGAATCAACTCCCCCGCCCAGGAAAGTCCTGATGCCATTGGTCGCAATCGTACTGGCGAATGTGATAGCGCCGCCGCTGGCATTGGCTCCCCCGTCAATAGCTCCCACCGACACGAAGGCGGTGCCGTTATCCGTGTACTTCGCCACGAAGGCATCGTCGCTATTGCTCGTCAGGCTGGTGCCGGCCAGCGTGGTCGCCGTGGTGTAGCTGCCCGCCGCGTAGAGGGTGGTGCCGCTCACGGCCAGGTCACTCAGGGTTTCGGAATTAGCGGCACCGTCGCTCCGGGCGTAGCCGCTGGTTACCCCCGAGCCCGAGTCGGTGAACCGGGCCAGGTACACATCCTGGCTGGCGCCGGCCGCCGTCAGCGAAGTGCCGCTGATGGTGGCCGCGCCGTTGAAGGTGCCCCCGACGTAGAGAATAGTGGGGCTGCTGCCAACGGCCGTTATGTTATACCCAATATCAGAGCCCGCACTGCCGCCGCCCCGGATGGCCCCATTCTCGGCCAGGCCCGAGCCCGTATCGGTGTATTTGGCCACGAACATATCCAGACTGCCCTGCGAGGTGAGCGACGTGCCGCTGATGGTGGCGGTGTTCAAAAATTGCCCCGTCACATATACGCTGCTGCCGCTTACGGCCACGCTGCGGCCGCGCTCACTGCTCGCGCTGCCACCGCTGCGGGCACCGCCCCCAAGCAGGTTGGTCCCGTTGTCGGTGTAGCGGGCCACAAAAATGTCCTGGCCGCCCGCCCCGGTCAGCGTACTGCCGGCGATGATGGGGGTCGTTGGGTTCGTCGACATAAAGCCCGTGATGTATACGCTGGAACCGTTCACCGCCACATCGTACCCTTGGTCGGAGCCGCCGCCGCCGCCGCTCACGGCGCTGCCATCGGCCCCGGCGGTCGTGTACCGGGCCACGAATATGTCTTGGCCGCCCACGCTCGTCAGCGCCGTCCCGCTGATGGTGGCCGCCGTGGTGTAGAAGCCGGTCACGTACACGGTGGTGCCGCTCACGGTCACGCCCGCCGCCTGGTCGTTGCCGTTGCTGTTCGGGCTGCTCTTCGCCCAGAGCCAGTTGTTGGTGGTACCGCTCATCTTAGCCACGAAAAAATCCTGGTCGGCGGTCGGGTCGGAGGAGGTAAGGGTAGTGCTCCCCAACGTAAGCGAGCCCGAGAACCAGCCCACCGCGTAGTAGTCGCCGTTGGCATCGATAGCGGTGCCCCGCACGGTAGCGATGCCGGCACCAGCACTGGCATTAAGGCCGGTTACGCTTTGCCAGGTGGGGGCCTGGGCCCTGGCTACCCAGGCAGGCAGTAGCAGTAACAGAAACAAGAGTATTCGGTATCGCATAATAGAAGAGGAAAAGGGGGGGTGAGCAATGAAATGGTTAGCAAAAAATTACGGCAAGGATACTAGCCGCCGGGTAGCCCCTGCGAGCGCATTGAAGCGGGCCAGGAGCTAAAAAGAGGCTATCCCGGCAGTATCGCAAATGGCTGATTTCAAAAACTTTGCTCTGACGGCCAGGGATAAACGTTTGCTAAAGCGGACGCAATAGGTAGCGTGCGGAGTGGGGTCGGCAACACGGCCGGGGTGGGTCAGTGGAGAAATTGGCTCGCTAAGCCGCCACAACGCCCTGCCCCACCTACGGGCACGGCCGGGCGGAACAGGGCGTAGTAGCTGATGGTGCCAATTTGCATAGCAGTGCCCGAACCTTGATTGCGGGCGAAGAATGGGAGCCCGGACTAATAGAAGTCTGCACCTGGCAAAATGCCCCTGGTACCAGGCTCCCGTTCTTTTTTGGGAGTTAGTTTAGTTGCGCGAGGGGAAAATGCCCTGGAGGGCAATACAGTAGTTCATCGCTAGCAGCGGCTGGCGGTTTTCGTGCGGCTGGCTGCCACCGGCATTCGCCGCGGTGCCCGTCACCGATGCCGCCGCGAGGTTCGCATTCGGCGCACCGGTGCTGAAAGCAGCGCCACCGTCTTCGGGCGAGGCCGGGTAGGCGTTAATCGGGCTGTTGGTTTCGGAGCCCGAGGCCCCTTGCAGGGTGCCCGTCACGGTGTGGGTATGGGCAGGCATCTGCGCCGCTTGCAGCGTCACCGATTCTGTGCCGCTCACCTGTCCCTGAACGGTGTTGGACAACCCATTGCCTTGCCCTACGCCCAGAATCGCGCGGCCGCGTAGGTCGGGCAGGGCAAAGGTTTGAACGCCGTTGCCGCCGTAGACGGTACCCAGCAAGGAAAACAGCGCCTGGTTTTGGTTAATGGGAAGCAACTGGCCCTGGCAAGCCATCCAGCCCCGGGGAATAATCCCGAAGCCCATCATGCGAATTTCACCAATGAAAGGGTCCATAGTAGTTAAGGGGGCAAAGACTAGTTGGAGGATGGGTAAATGCCTGTCGTGGCAATGATGTAGTTGACTGCCAGCAACGGCTGAATATTGCTGTGTGCCTGGCTGGCGCCAGCCACCCCGACCTGGCCGCCAATGAAAGCGCCGCTGGCCAGCTTGCCGGTGCCGCTACTGGGGGCGTAGATATTGCCGCCGCCATCGCCGAAGTAGGCCCCGCCGGGGTTGTCCTGGGTGGGAGTACCCGTGTGGGCCTTGGGAGCGGCCTGCACCTGGTGCCCATGAACGGGCAGCTGGAGGGTCGTGAGGGTCACGTTTTCCGTGCCGGCCTGCTGGCCCTGCACGTAGCTGGACAAGCCCGGGCCCAGGCCCACGCCCACTACCGCCCGCGATTGCAGGTTGGGCACCCCAAACGTGTTCTGGCCATCGCCGCCATAGGTGGTGCCGAGTAGGGTGAACAAGGCGCTATAATCAGCAATACTTAATAGTTGGCCGTTGCAAAATAGCCAGTTTTGAGGAGCAAAATTGCCCGCGAAAATGCGAATTTCACCAATGTATGGGTCCATGATACGTAGCGGAAAAAGGTGAGCCGATTAGGAGCGGGGCGGGTAAACGCCCTGGAGGGCGATAACATAGTAAAGGCCCAGCGTGGGCATGGTGTTGGCGTGAGGCGTGCCGCTACCCGCCGGTGTCGTGATGCCAGCCACGCTGCCGGCGGCCATTTGCATGTCGGGCGACGAGGCGTAGTGCTGCACTTTACTGTTAGAGGCCAACACGTTGCCGGCCGGAGCCGCCGTAGCGCCGGCGGTGCCGTTGGCATTCACCGTAACCCCGGACAGGGTATGCGTATGCGCCGCCATCTGGTTGGCAGTCAGCGTCTGATTTTCGCTACCCGACACCTGCCCCAACACATAATTGCTCAGCCCCGGCCCCTGCCCTGGCTGCACGATAAGCCGGCTACGCAAATCAGGCAGGCCAAACGTTGTGCGGCCGTCACCGCCGTAAGTAGTGCCCAACAGTGAAAACAGGGCGGTGTTCTGGCTAATCGCCATGAGTTGCCCTTGGCAAAGCGCCCAGCCGCGCGGAGCAAAACTGAAGGCGACGGCGCGGATTTCTCCAACAAATGGGTCCATAGGTAAAGAAGAGAAGGTGAGAGAGAGAAGAAGAAAAAGCGTGAGCACCACGCTCAGGCCACAAGTGAGAGCTTTAGAACGGACCTAGCCGATTGCTTTTAAGCGGGGCGGCGGGCCTGCGACCGGGGGTTGTGCAGCAGCCGCAGCTCGGCTAGGCCCGTGGTAGTGGCCGGGCCATTGGCCACTTTAATGGCGCACAGCAGGGCATCGGTGTGGGCCGGCTTCGGGCCGGCTAGTTGGGGCAGCGCAAAAGTGCGGTGGCCGTCGCCGCCGTAAGTGTCTTTCAGCAGCGCAAACAGTGCCGGGTGTTGGGCCACCGGCAGCAGCTGGCCATCGCACAGCGCCCAGCCCGTGGGCACAGCCGGGCCGGCGAGTAGCTTCACCATGCCAATGTATTCGTCGCCACCGGCCAGGGCCGCAGCGGCCAGCGGGTCATCGGCGGCGGTAGTGGGGCTGGCGAAAGCGGCCGTGGGCGCTGCTGCCAGCACACTAGTGCCTAGCAGGGCTCCCAAACCTTTGAGCCAACTGCGGCGCGAGGAAGCCAAAGCGGGAAGCGTATTGAATGAGTTGGTTTCCTGAGTAAACAATGACCTCATATTCTATTTATTTGATGGTGTACTTGGAATGAATGGATGAGTGCTGGGCCAACTGTTGTCTTCAACTGCAAATAAAGCGGAAAGTAGTATGTATATATGGTAGGGTAATAAAATATTAATCGGCTTAGTAATTTTGCTCTTCCGGCGCACCGCTTATTGTTGATGCTGGTTAGGATTAGAATTGAAAAGACGATAAAGCAGCTAAGGACTGCGTTCAAGCAGGGAATACGCCGGGTGAGATTTTCCCAGGCGGTTTAAAGCTACGGGCTACAGTTGAATCTTTTCAATAAATAACCGGTAGAAACTACGGATTTCAGGGTGAGTGGCGAAAGAATCCAGGCCAACTTTGCAGGCCTTCGTTGCTTCGACCGGATATCAATCGATGTGTCGGGTTTGAATCCGGGCTTAAGGTTGAGTGTTTGCCGCGCTGCATCGCCGTTGTGATAGGTAAGGGAGTGGCATTGCCCAGGGGGGCGCATTTGTCAATCAACAGTTAAGTCGTTTCTTGCTGCCTCAAAATTCGCACCTGCCCCCCATACCCAACAGCGTATATCTACCTGATTTTTTGCACGGTCGCTTGATTGCAGGCCGGTGCCCAGGCGGGCGGTGCGGTCAGCCCCAGATATGGCCTGCGAATTAAAGCAGCAGCGCCGGGGACATTGTTGCGGTAGGGTTAGGAGCGGGTACGACCCCGCACCCTACTGCTTTTTTCGCCAATCACTTCGCGACGAGTATAATTACCAGCCTGCACCAACTGTTGAGCAGGCGAGACGAGCAACGGCGGGCGGAAAATTACAGAAACTCCTTTAACGCACGCAGGGAGCTGATTTCGTAGGTAATGGTATTGAAGTGCCGGCGCTTGTCGGGGTTGAAGTACACTTGGTCGATGCCGGCGTTGGAGGCCCCGAGCACGTCGCATTCGAGGTTGTCGCCAATCATGAGGCTTTCGGCGGCGGTGGCTCCGGTGCGGGCCAGCGCGTGGGCAAACATGCGCGGGTCGGGCTTGAGGTGGCCGCTGTGCTCGGAAGTGATGACGTGCTCGAAATAATCCGCCAGGTTCGACGAGGCCAGCTTGAGACCCTGGATATCCTGAAAGCCGTTGGTGATGAGGTGCAGCCGGTAGCGGGGCCGCAGGTAGTCGAGCACCTCGTGGGTGTGCGGGAACACGGCCGTTTTCTGGGGCAAAATGGTGGTGAATTCGGCCGAGATGCCGGCCGGAATCTGCGCTTCGGGCACGCCCAGGCGGGTAAGGGTGCGGTGGAAGCGCACGTCGCGCAGCTGCTGCTGGTCGATTTTACCGGTCTGGTACATGCGCCACAGGGCGTGGTTGATGTCGCTGTACACGCGCATGAACTCCTCGACCGTGAACGTGCCGAAGCGGGCAAAGTCGTACTGCGCATAGAGCGTGCGCAGGGTTTCGTTGGCGTTTTTCTCGAAGTCCCACAGGGTGTGGTCGAGGTCGAAGAAGAGGTGGCGGTATTTCATCGGTTTCTGGTTGCTCGTTGTGGAGTAAGGCGGGAGGATGGTGGATTGAAAACAACCCTTTCTGTTTTGGCTGGGGTAGTGGCGAAACCAGCCAGCAACGAGCAGCGAACAACTGGCCTCACAGCCCGCCGGCCAGGGCCATGCTCAGCACGCCGGCCAGCATAATGGCCTTGCACCAGCTGCTGAGGTGATGGAAGTGGCGGCGGCGGTCGGCGTGGGCCAGCAGGCGGGCCAGCTGGGCCAGGGGCAGCAGCACCAGCAGCAGCAGCCACAGCCCCAGCAGCCAATGCCCCCCCAGCAGCAGGCGGCCGGTGGCCCCCATGGTGAGCAGCGCCAGGCAGGCCAGGAATACCCCCGCCACCCACTTGGTGCGGGCCACCCCCCAGACAAGCGGTAGCGTGCGGCAGCCGTGCTGGGCACCGCCGCGCATGTCTTCCACATCTTTCGCAATTTCGCGCACTACCGTGAGCAGAAACGCCGCCAGCGCATAAGGCCACACCGCGCTGTGGGCGGGGTGCCCGGCCAGCAGCCACTGCAGGTCGGGCAGCAGCACCAGCGCCGCCGTGAGCGTGGCAATACTCACGTTGCCCACCAGCGCCAGCCGCTTGAACCGGGCCGAATAGCCCCATAGCAGCAGGGCCGTGCCCAGCACCACCAGTCCCAGCACCGGGTGCAGCCACCCCGCTACCAGCACGCCCACGCCGCTCAGCACCAGGTGGGCCAGCATGGCCGCGCGGCGGTTCAGCACGCGGCCAATGACCAGGCGGTCGGGGCGGTTGATGGCGTCGATTTTTACATCGTAGTAGTCGTTGATAATATAGCCGGCGGCCGCCACCAGCAGCGCGGCCCACACCAGCAGCCCGAAGCGCGGGGCCAGCAGCGACTGCCGCAGCGGCAGGCCCGGCAGCAGCAGCCCGGCCCGCACCAGGGCCAGGCACAGCAGCATCATCAGCAGGTTGGGCCAGCGCACGAGGGTGGGCAGGGCCGTACGCAGCCTCCCGGCCGGCAGCGGCGGCGGCAGGGCAGAAGGGGGCGGCGGGGGCGGAAGCGGATTCATGGGAGCGGGCCGCCACGCGGGAGGCCAGGCAAAGGTCGGGGAAAGTGAGTGGCCAGTGGCGGCCGGCCGGGCCGGGCAAAAAAAAGCCCCTCCGTAGTAGGAGAGGCTTTGGGGTCAGCGGTTGTTTTCAGGCTCAGATTTTACGGACGTTGACGGCGTTGATGCCCTTGCGGCCTTCCTGGGTGTCGAACTCCACGCGGTCGTTCTGCTGCACGGTAGAACCGTTGAGGCCAGTAACGTGCAGGAAAAAATCCTGCTTGGTTTCGTCGTCGGTGACGAAGCCATAGCCCTTGGCTTCGTTGAAGAATTTGATGGTGCCGGTTTTCATGCAAGAAACGAATAGTGGGTGGAAAGCCCGGGTAAAGGCCGCCGGAATGCCTGAAATGGCATTCTTCATGTCCACTTCAGGCCAGCTTACGCGGGAAGCTGGCGCGGGGTTGGCAGGCGGGGGCCAGCCGGCGAGTGGGGCTCCACCCGTGCTTTATTGGTTGTCGCGCCACTCGTACACCCACTTGGCCTGAATCTGCTCGAGGTGTCCTTCATTGGCCTGCTCGCGGGTTCCGTCGAAATTGGGCAGGCTCAGCACCCAGTCGATGAGGTCGGTGAAGCGGATACGGTAGATTTTGGCTTCGGTGAAGTCGGCACCGAACTTCTCGTAGAGGCCCATGGCTACGTCCTCGTGGTCGGCCCAGTGCATGGGCGGCTCAAAGTGGTTCATATATTATAATTATGAGTTTTGAATTATGAATTATGAGTTGAAAATGGCTCGACGAACTGCGCGGAAACGCAATTCATAATTCATAATTCAAAACTCATAATTAAAAAAATCAGTGGCCCAGGAAGTGCTGGGGCGGGATGGTGACGACGAGCTGCATATCCGGCTCGACCATGCACTGGCAAGCCAGGCGCGAGTTGATGCGCGGGTTTTCGGCCCGGTCGATGAAGTCCTCTTCCTTGTCGGAAATCTCGGGCAGGTTGTCGCCGCCGGTGTTCACGTAGAGGTGGCAGGTGCTGCAGCCGCACACGCCACCGCAGTTGTGCTGGAGCTGAATACCGTTGTTGAGGGCCACGTCGAGCACCGATTCGCCGGAGGCCGCCACGTGGGTCTGGGCCGGCTGGCCGTCGCTGAACTGAAAGGTGATGGTGGTAGCGGGAACAGACAAAACGGGAATCAAAAAAGTCAGAAATACGCGGCATTTGCCGCCGCAAAGGTAGGGCACACCACGCGACGTAGCACGCAGCCTTTGCGGCGTTGGCCGCCCGGCGAAACCACGCGCACAGCCAACGCCGCGAAGGCTGCGTGCTACGTCGTGCTACAGCCGGCCCTGAATGCTGGCCGTGAGCCGGGCGTAGAGGTCCTGCCAAACCGGGTGCGCGGCCAGGGCCGCCTCGTGGGCCGCCAGCGTGGGCGCATCGCGGCGCACGGCCGGCCCGGTCTGCACCGCGAAGGGTGGGTGGGCCAGGGCTTTCTGCACGGTTTCGCGCACCAGCGGGGCCAGCAGTTCGGCCGGCAGGCCGGCTTCGGCCAGCAGGGTATCAGCAATGCCCAACAGGTGGTTGGTGAAATTGTTGGCAAATACGGCCGCCACGTGCAGTTGCAGGCGTTGGGCCGACGATAGCAGCCGCACCTGCCGGCTCAGGCTGCGGGCCAGGGCCAGCAGGGTAGCCTCGGCGGCCGGGTCGGCGGCTTCGATGCACAGCGGCACGGCCGGCCAGTCGATAGTGCGGCCGGGGCTGAAGGTTTGCAGCGGGTAGAACACGCCGCCGCGCACAGCGGGCTGGCTTTCGAATACCGCCAGGGGCAGGGCGCCGGCCAGGTGGGCCACCCGCGCGCCGGTGGGCCAGGGCACGGCGGCCAGCAGCGGGGCCACGGCGGCATCGGGCACCGCCAGCAGGTACACATCGACGGGCGGGAGAGGAGCCGCCAGGCCAGGCAGGGCCCGGGCGCCGGGCAGGTGGGCCGCCAGGGCTTCGGCAGCGGCCGGCGTGCGGCTCCAGATAAAAACTATCTGGTGGCCGGCCGCCACCAGGGCCGGAGCCAGCTGGCTGGCCACGCGGCCCGCGCCGAAAAGGCCAATGGTCAGGAAATCAACAGCGTGGGCAGGCATGGCGAAGGGCAGAAGAGGGCCGGAGGCAAATTGAGGGCTGGCAATAAGGCGCCTTAATTGCCTGAGAGAAGCATAAAAACGATTGCTGATGCCGGCGGAAGTGCCGAAAGTTTAGCAATTTAGACGTTCAAAGCTACGGCCTGGACTTGCCCACCGCTGGGCGGCCCCGGTTGTAGAAGGACTCGACTTATTTTCTCACTCATTTTCTTCTTCACTCATTCATGAAATACTCTTACAAGCAACCCGGTTTCGGGGCGCGCCTGCGCCAGCTGGCACTGGCTGCCGCTCTGGTAACGGGTGGAACCACCGCCGCCCAGGCCCAGTTTTTTACGGCGGGCAACGTGACCAACACCAATCCCACGGGCTCGTTTTCGGACCTGGGCACCTCGGGCACGGCCATTGCCACGGCCAACTTCGACGATGCCAACTCGGCGGCTACGCCCATTGGCTTCTCTTTTAGCTACGCCGGTACCACCTTCACCGACTTCGTGCTCAACACCAACGGCTTCCTGAAGCTGGGCACTACGGCTCCGGCCGCACCGTTTTTCAGTGCCTTCGCTCAGGAACCCAGCAACGGCGGCCCGCTGAACAGCGCCAGCGAAAACTTCCTGATTCTGCCCTTCAACACCGACTTGGAGGCCGGTACCGGCACCACAGAATACCGCGTAGCTACCACGGGCACGGCGCCCAACCGGGTGTGCACCATTCAGTGGAAGAACGTAAGCGACAAAACCCGCGCCGCCAGCTCGACGGCCGCCGGAAACATCGACAAGCAGTACGCCAACTTCAGCTTTCAGGTGAAGCTGTATGAGATGAGCAACAACATAAGCTTCGTGTATGGCACGGCTACGCCTTCGGCCAACCCTACCAACGCTAATTTCATGGTGGTAGCTGTGAAAGGCAGCAGTGCCGCTACGGCCCAGGTGGTGACGGCGGTGAAGGCTTCCAATACTTCGTGGAGCGGCACCACCTTCCAGCAGGGGCCTTATGCCGCCGGGGGCAACGCCCACAACGTGCGCAACACGCCGACCGTGGCCGGGGCTACCCCGCTGCCCGACCCAGGCCGCAGCTACAACTTCACCCTGCCAGTGCCCACCGACGCGGCCGTGCAGTTGGTGTATGCCTACGACCAGCTGGCGGTGCCGGTGGGCCAGCCGGCGCTGCTGCGCGCGGCCATCCGGAACGCGGGCACCGCTGCCCTGACCAACGTGGTGGCAACGCTGAACGTGACCGGAGCCAATACGGCCACGGCTACGCAAACCTTGGCCAGCTTGGCCGTGGGGGCTATTGCCGTAGTAAACTTCCCCGGTGTGGCCCTGCCGAACGCTGGCAACAACACGGTGACCGTGACGACGAGCGTAGCGGGCGACGCCAATGCCAGCAACGACTCGAAAAGTGTTCTGATGGTGACCAATGCCACGACGTTCTCTTACTTCACGCCGGGGGGCGCCGGCTCTTCGTTTGTGTTTTCCGCGTTGCCAGGAACCGGTGCAACCACTTATCTGTCGGCTAAGATTACGCTGAACAGCGCCACCAACATCACGCAGGTGCGGGCTCTGCTCAGCAGCGCCGGGGGCAGCGCCACCGTAAAAACGTCGGACGGGGAAACCGTTTACGGGGTCGTGGTGAACGCGACTACCGGGGCCGTGCTGGGCCGCTCAGCTAACTATGTGATTACGACGGCCGATATCGGGACGATGCACACCTTCACGCTGAATTCGCCGGTGACAGTGCCGGCGGGCGATGTATTGGTTGGCATGGCCCAAGTGGCTTCGACTACCGGCTTAACCTACTATCCGTTTGGTGGACAGGTGGAAGACCCGACCCGCCCCGACACGTTCTACGGCGGCAGCGTGACTGCGCCCACGGCGCCGACCCTGGCGCTGACCGGGACCAGTGCTACTTCCAAGCTGCCCTTCGAAGCGGTAACGGCCCCGATACCCACCTGCCCGCAACCCACCAACTTCGTCGCGACGAGCGCCACGGCTACTTCGGCTTCGTTCTCGTTCACGGCGGCGGCCGGCGCTACGGGCTACCAGATTGTGTATGGCGCGACGGGCTTCACGCCTGGAGGAACGGGCAGCAGCACCACGGCTACCTTCACGGGCACGACGTACACCGTGACGGGCCTGACGGCCGCTACCGGCTACGATTTCTACATTCGGACCATTTGCAGCCCCACCGACCAGAGCGGGTTGACCGGGCCAGCACGGGCCACCACGGCCTGCACGCCGCCCACCATCAGTGCTTTCCCATACAGCCAGAACTTCGACCAGGTGGCGGCCGGCCAGGCGCTGCCCTGCGGCATCACGGTGCTCGACAGTAACAACGACGGCTTCACCTGGCAGGCCCGCGCCACCGTGGACCCTAGCCTGGCTACCGGCAACATCGCGCGCTCGGCCCCGAACGCCATGGTGTACTCCTACAACAACGTGGGCCCGACCCCGACCGTGGGCGGCGACGACTGGTTCTTCACCCCGGCCCTGACCCTGACGGCCGGCCAGCGCTACCGCGTTTCGTTCTACTATCGTAGCGTTGGCCCGAGCCAACCTTTGAGTGAGCGACTGGAAGTGAAGTACGGCACTGCCGCCACCCCGGCTGGCCAGACGTCGACCATCTTCACCAACAACAACATCACCACTGGCACCTACCTGGCGGCCAGCAACACGACCACGCCGGCCGTGGCTGATATCGTGGCTACGGGCACGTACTACGTGGGCTTCCACGCTATCAGCACGGCCAACCAGGGCTTCCTGGCGGTCGACGACCTGACCATTACCTCGGGCCCGCTGGCTACTTCGGAGGCGCTGAAGCGCGCCGTGAGCGTG
>JANXMN010000034.1 GCA_025354605.1 Hymenobacter sp.
CCAGTTCCCGAGGTCGGGAACTGGTATCGGAAAGGCGGGAAGCGGCTTCGGAAGGTCGGGAAGCGGTATCGGAAGGGCGGGAAGCGGTATCGGAAGGGCGGGAAGCGGTATCGGAAGGGCGGGAAGCGGTATCGGAAAGGCGGGAAGCGGTATCGGAAGGGCGGGAAGCGGCTTCGGAAGGGCGGGAAGCGGCTTCAGGGCAATGGGCACCCCGATTTATCGTTGGCAACCTGCGCCAGCCCCTGAACCCAGCCGCTACCTTTGCGGCGGCGGTGCCCCTCTCCCCTATCCTCACGTCCATATGTATACCTTCAATCCCGGGCCTTCGGCCGTTTATCCGGCCGTTCGCCAGTACCTTACCGATGCGTTTGACGAGGACTGGCTCTCGGCCGGGCACCGCTCCGAAAAGGTCATCGGCCTGGTACGCCAAACCGTCACCGACCTCAAAACCAAGCTCAACGTGCCGCAGGACTACACCGTCCTGCTCACCGGCTCAGCCACCGAGTGCTGGGAAATCCTGACCCAAAGCCTGACCCCCCGCCGCTCCTTCCACCTCTACAATGGCGACTTTGGCGAGAAGTGGTTCAAATACGCCCAGGCCCTGCGCCCCGCGAGCACGGGCCTGAGATTCGGCCTCGACGAGCTGCCCGACGTGGCCAGCCTGCCCTTCGGCCCCGACGATACCGACCTGGTCTGCATCACCCAGAACGAAACCAGCACCGCCACTCAGCTGCGCGAGGGCTTCATCCTCAACCTCTACAACCGCCTCGGCGGGGCCCTACTGGCCGTGGATGCCACTTCCTCGCTGGCTGGCCTCAACCTAAAGTACATCAAGGCCGACATCTGGTACGGCTCGGTGCAGAAGTGCTTCGGCCTGCCCGCCGGCCTGGGCGTGCTCATTCTCTCGCCCCGTGCCGTGGCTCAGGCCAAGGCCGTGAACGACCGCGCTCACTACAACGGCCTGCCCGCCATGTTGTCGCAGATGCTGAACTACCAGACCAATTTCACCCCCAACGTGCTGGGCATCTACCTGCTCAGCCGCGTGCTGGCCGAGCGCGAGCCCATCAAAGCCGTGCACCAGCACCTGGCCGACCGCGCCCAGAAACTCTACGACTTCTTTGAGCAGGCCACTCCGCTCCGGCCCTTGGTCCACAACCCCGAAACCCGCTCCACCACCGTCATCGGCCTGACCGGCGACGCGGCCCTCATCGAGGAAATCAAAGCCAAAGCCAAAGAGGCCGGCCTGCACCTGGGCAGCGGCTACGGCCTCCTGAAAAGCACCACCATCCGCATCGCCAACTTCCCCGCCGTGCCCGATGCCGCCATGGAAGCGCTGGTGCAGTTTTTCGTACGCGAGTATCCCAATTAATTATGAATTATGAATTATGAATTGACTCATTGGCTTCGTCCGACTCGGAAGCCTGCCTGTTCAATGCCCCATTCATAATTTCTAATTCATAATTCATAATTAATTTTCCCGTGCTCTCCCTTCAGCAAATATTCTCCGTCACGCTCACGCTTTTTGCCGTGATTGACATCATCGGCTCCATCCCGATTATCATCCAGATTCGGCAGCGTGAGGGGCAGATTAAAGCCGAGCTGGCCACGGTCGTCGCCGGCTGCCTGATGGTGGCGTTCCTGTTTCTGGGCCAGAGCATCCTGCGCCTGTTCGGGGTCGACAACGAAAGCTTTGCGCTGGCGGGCGCGGTCATCATCTTCCTCATTGGGCTAGAAATGATACTCGGCATCCAGCTTTTCCACTCCGACCTCACAGCCAGCACCGGCTCCATCGTGCCGCTGGCCTTCCCGCTTATCACCGGGGCCGGCACCATGACTACGTTGCTCTCGTTGCGCGCCGCCTACACCCTGCCCAACATCCTGGTAGGCATCCTGCTCAACCTGGTGTTCGTCTACGCTGTGCTCAAAACCAGCCCCTGGATTGAGCGCAAGCTCGGCAAAGCCGGCGAAGACGTGCTGCGCCGCGTGTTTGGCGTCATCCTGCTAGCCATTGCCATCAAGTTGTTCAAAGCCAATTTTTAATCGCCTGTCATTGCGAGGAGGAACGACATTCCGCGTATCAAGCGGCGTCAATCCTTCCTTTCAATGCAGCTAGCCTGATAATGAGACGCGCTGTTTCGGTAATGCTAATCGGGTTTATCACATTATCTGGCCCAACACTTTCGGAGGAAGGATTGCTTCGTCGTCCCTCCTCGCAATGACAACACCCACCCCATGATTCACCTGTTCACCGACGGCTCAGCGCGCGGCAACCCCGGCCCGGGGGGCTACGGAGCCATTCTGCGCTACGGCCCCCACGAAAAGGAGCTCACCCAGGGCTTCCGCCACACCACCAACAACCGCATGGAGCTACTCGCCGTCATCGTCGGCCTCGAAGCCGTGACGCGCCCCGACCTACCCATTAGCGTCGTGTCCGACTCGAAATACGTGGTCGATGCCGTGGAGAACAAGTGGGTGTTCGGCTGGGAGAAGAAGCCCGATTTCGGCAAAAAAGCCAACGAGGATTTGTGGCGGCGCTTCCTGCGCATCTACCGGCAGCGCAAGGTTACTTTCCACTGGATAAAAGGCCACGCCGGCCACGCCGAAAACGAGCGCTGCGACGTGCTGGCCGTGCAAAGCGCGCTGGGCAAAGGGTTGCTGGTGGATGAGGGATATGAGGCAATTTCACTATCTCACTGATACGAAATTATGATTACGTTCCTTGCAGAAAGCCGCCATTTTAAGGTGTATTCGATAAATGACAATGCTTACCTAAAACGTAAGTCCACCTGCCTTTTGCTCGATGAGTTCGATAAAACGGACGTTCACATTGGCTGGATTTATGGCGACCCTACCGATGCGCTCATTATGCCGGATGAAAAGCACGTAGTAATTGCAGGAGCTGGCATTACGATTTTTGATATTGACTGCAAAAAGGAACATTACCTATTCGCTGAACCAGATAATATCATTTGGACAAATGGCCTTCATCAAGCGGATATGGATAACGGCCAAGTAGAGTGTCGTTACGTCGCTTATTTTGAGGAAACTAAAACAAGAGTATTCAAAATGAATATTCTGACTAAGATGACAAGCTTATTGGATTAGGCTCGACTCCGCGATTTATCACCAAACTTTTGCCCAACGACTACTTCCAGTTCCAGCAGTTCCGCATCGAGCAAAGCGCCTGCGCCATGAAGGTGAGCACCGATGCCTGCCTGCTGGGTGCGGCGGCTGACCTCACCCACGCCACCCGCCTGCTGGACATCGGCACCGGCACCGGCCTGCTGGCCGTGATGGCCGCCCAGCGCCACCCCACCGTCGAAATCGAAGCGGTAGAAATTGAAGCCGCTGCTGCCACCCAGGCCACGGCCAATGCAGCCGCCAGCCCGTGGGGCGGGCGCATCCGGGTGCACGCGCAAAGCCTGGCCCAATATGCGGCTGCATCACCTGCCCCTTTCAGTCATATTATCTGCAACCCCCCGTTTTTCCGGCAGTCGCTGCGCTCACCCAACGCGGCCCGCACCACGGCCCGCCACGAATCCGCCGACACCCTTTCTTTCGAAGCTTTGGCAGCTTTTGCGGCGCAGTTTCTGGAGCCGCCCGGGTTGCTGACGCTGCTGCTGCCGCCCCCCGAAATGCGGGAGCTTGAACGGGTAGCGGCGGCGTACGGCCTGCACCCGGCCACGCGGCTGGTGGTGCGACACCGGCCCGGCAGCCGGCCGCTGCGCCACATCACCGGGTTTCGGCGGGCGGTGCAAGCAACCGCTGAAACGGAGCTGACAATTCGGACGGCGGCGGATGAGCAGCAGTATTCGCCCGAATTTCGGGCGCGGCTGGCCGGGTTTTACCTGGCGCTCTAACCCGACCAGCCGCTTATCAGCCCTGGCTTTCTTCTTCGTGGAAGCGAATGCCGTAGTCGGCCGCTAGTTCATCCAGAATCGGCTCGTACAGGGCCGCATCAACCGGAATGAGCACGCCGCGCTGGGGCACCTCCCCGCGCAGTAGCCGGCGCACGGCCATGCCCAGCGGCAGGCCCACGGTTTTGGCCATGCCCGTGTGGGTGGCGTCTTCGCCCTCCACAGCCAACGACGAAGTGAGGCGGTGCCGCTCCCCGTTCAGCTCAAATTCGAAAAGATGCTGCATTACAATCAGGTCGTGGTCCTGCGGTTGCAAGGCCCACTTCTCGGCCAGCAGGCGCTCCAGCAGCTGGGCCGGAGTAGCGTTGGCGTGGCCTACCAGCCGGTCGGTAAACAGCCCCAGCCAGGCCAGCCGCTCGATTTCCGCGCCCGCTGGGTTCAGCCCCAGGTAAGTGGCCACGCGCTGGCTCAGGTCAAGATGCGGAATAAGCGAGGTGGGCAGGTAAGCGTCCACCAGCTCCGCCCAGGTCATGGTTTCGGCGTTGCCGAGGTTCACCGCGTCGTCGGTCAGGCCCAGGCGTACCAGCGCGTGCCAGGCCGCGCAGTAGCCCGGCCGGCGCAAGGTGCCGCGCAGAATGGTCGGGATATCGTCGAGGCCGTAAGGTGCCCGGTAGCTCAGCGAGTCACGGTTGGCGTAGCCTTCGAAGTCGCCGTAGCCGGGCACGGCCAGCGTTTCGGTGCGGCAGAACAGTTCCTGGTACGGGATGAAGCGCGGGCGGCCGTCTTCCAAGAACTTGGCCGTGCTCTGCCCGGCCAGCACCACGTTGCGCGGGTTCCAGGTGAACTTGTATTTCCACGGATTGTCGCCCTCGGCGGCCGGGGCCAGCAGCCCGCCGCAATAGCTCTTGAAGCTGGAAAGTACCCCGCCCCGCCCCCGAATGTGTGCCAGCGCGCGCATGGCCGACATATGGTCGAGCCCCGGGTCGAGGCCGCACTCCATCAGCAGCGTAACGCCCGCTGCCGTGGCCTCGTCGTGCAGCGCCCGGATTTCCGGGCTCACGTAGCTCGCCGTGGCCAGGTGCCGGCCATGGCGCACGCAGGCCCGCGCCACCACCAGATGCAGGGCAGCCGGCAGCATCGAAATTACCGCGTCGGCCTGGCTCACCAGCTCCTCCAGGCCGGCCTCGTCGGCGAGGTCGAAGGGCACGGCGCGGGCGTATTGCGAGTGGGCGGCCAGCACCGGCACCAAGTGGGCCGGGTTCACGTCGGCCACGGTCAGAAACCAGTTTTCGGAGGGCGCGTGGCGCAGCAGGTATTGAATGAGCGAGGAGGCCGAGCGGCCAGCTCCGAGTAATAGGAGGCGGGAATTCATTGGGTAAAAGTAGGGCGTGCGGGGATATTGGGGGCCGTCTGTCATCCTGAACGGAGCGCAGCGCAGTCAAGGACCTTACCATCCACGACCACGCTTGCGCCTAATCAATTTCCTGCAAGTCGTGCGCCGGGCATAAGGTCCTTCACTCCGCTGCGCTCCGTTCAGGATGAGAGCCCTCACTCCCACCTTTCTATTCCCCTATTCCTCATTACCTTCGCCGCCCCCTAATCCCCTCCGCATGGCTTGTAATTCGCGCCAGCAGCTTATTTCCTTCGATGAGCTAGATACCAGCTCAGACCTTTCGCCCGCCGAGCACACCGTCTGGGAAGCTGCCCGGCAAGCCACCAATCACTCCTACGCCCCCTATTCCGGCTTCCACGTGGGCGCGGCCCTGTTGCTGGCCGACGGCACCCTATTCCAGGGCACCAACCAGGAAAACGCGGCTTATCCTTCGGGCCTCTGCGCCGAGCGCACCGCGCTGTTCGGGCTGGCAGCCGCCCGGCCCGGCCACCCGGCCATCGTGGGCATGGCCGTAGCCGCCCGCCCGGCCGACGGCGACTTTGGCCCCGCCTTCCCCTGCGGTGCCTGCCGGCAGGTGATGCTCGAATCGGAAACCCGCCAGGGCCAGTCCATCCCGCTGCTGCTGCCCAGCCGCAATGGCACCGTTCTACGCTTTCGCAGCCTCAGTGCCCTAATGCCCTTCAACTTCTCAGCCGAAGACCTGCCGACTGTTTAGTTGCTAGTTGCGAAAACGACGTTGTTTTCAAACCAGAAACCAGCAACTAGAAAATTATAATGGAGCACCACTTCCCGGTTACGCGCAACGCCCGCTACCAGCAGCTCGGCCAGCTGACGGCCCGGACGCGGCGGGTGTGGTTCGTGGTGCATGGCTACGGGCAACTGGCGGCCTACTTCGTGCGGCACTTCGCGTTTCTGACGGAAGACCGCGACGATACCGTCGTTATCGCCCCGGAGGGCCTCTCCCGCTTTTACCTGCAAGGCAACGGCGGCCGCGTCGGCGCCAGCTGGATGACGCGCGACGACCGCCTGGCCGAAATCGACGACCACGTCGGTTTCCTCAACCAACTCGCGGCCTACGTGCTGGGCCAGGTGCCGGCCGAAATAGAAATAACCGTACTAGGCTTCTCGCAGGGCACAGCCACTGTCGGCCGCTGGCTGGCCCGGGCGGCTTTCCGACCCGCTCACCTCATTCTCTGGGCCGGTGGTTTCCCCGATGACATGCCCGCCGAAACGGCCGCGCAGTTATTGAAGCACCTGCGCTTAAGCATCGTTATTGGCTCTGCTGATGAGTTCATTACCATCGAGCAGGCTCAACAGCAGCAGCAGGTTTTGAGGCAGTTCGGTGCGAAAGCTGAATTATTCCCCTTCGTCGGCCGTCACGAGCTGAACCGGACTCTGCTGGAGCAACTGGCGGGCTGACAATTCCGCCTGCTAACTACTCCCAAACAAAAAGGCTCCAACCTACGCGGGTTCGGAGTTTTTTGCTTGGGCAGAATATCCGCCTCCACCGCTACTTCCGGGCAATGGTAGTAGCCGCGCCCTGCGCACCGGCCAGCACCAGCACTTCGGCAATGGTTACGTGCGGCGGCCGCGTCACCATGAACACCACCACTTCGGCAATATCCTCGGCTTTCAATGGCTCGAAGCCTTCGTAGACCTTAGCTGCCCGCGCCTCATCGCCCTTGAAACGCACCTGGGAAAACTCCGTTTCCACGGCTCCGGGGTTCACCTCGGCCACCCGCACGCCGGTGGGCAGCAGGTCGAGGCGCATGGTTTTGGTCAGCATCTGCACGGCGGCTTTGCTCGCGCAGTACACGTTGCCGTTGGCGTAGGCTTCCTGGCCGGCAATCGAGCCCACGTTCACGATAAAGCCAGTCTGGCGGGCCGTCATGCCCGGCAGCAGCGCCTGCGTCACGTTCAATAAGCCGCGCACGTTCGCGTCCAGCATCTGGTCCCAGTCGGCCGGGTCGCCACTCTGAATCGGGCTCAGGCCGTGCGCCCCACCAGCGTTGTTTACCAGCACGTCGGGCGCGCGCAGGACCTCGGGCAGCGAAGCCACTGCCGCGTTCACCGCCGCCCGGTCGCGTACGTCGAACGTCAGCACGTGCACCGGCGCGGGGGCCAGCTCGGCGGCCAGCGCGTCCAGCCGCTCGCGGCGGCGGCCGGTTATTACCAGCGCAAAACCCGCTTTTGCCAGGCCCACGGCCGTCGCCCGGCCAATTCCCGACGAAGCGCCGGTAACGAATGCGGTTTTCATGCTTGCTCTTGGCTATTCCCTTATTAATGCTTGCTGGTTGACAGCTACTTCATCAGCGTCGTAATCCGCAGCTAAAAAGCAGAAACGCTAATTCTGGATGTTGATGTACAGCGTAACCGAGTTGGTAGCCATGTACTGCAGGCTGCGGCTGAACACGTCGTTACCGGGCACGAGCAGGTTTTTCAACCCGTGCGAGAAGCGCAGTTCGGGGGCCAGCTTAAATAGCGGGTAGAACAGCTCCAGGCCCACCCCGTATTCCAGGGTCACGTCGCTGCCGATGGCGCGCAGCTGGTTGTGCAGCGGGTCATTCAGGCGGCTGCTTGCCGTCACCACCGGGCTCAGGCCCGCAATCATGTACAGGCGCGAGTTGCGCCGGCGGTCCGACTGATACTTAATCAGTACCGGAAACTGCACGACCGTCGATGACACGTTCTGCGTCACGATGGAATCGGGGTTCTGATAGCCCTGGGGCTTAAACTCCACGCTGCGCGTGAGGTAGTTAACGCCCGGGGCAAAACGAAGAATAAAAGGTGTATCCGGCCCACCCAAGCGGACATCCCCAATAAAACCTACCCCCAGGCTGGGGCTAATGATGGAATTGGCCGAAACCCACTTATGGTCGACGTAATACTGCGACTGCTCAATATTGAACCGCGAAGCCGAAAACAGCAGATACATGCCCGGATGAAACCACCGCTCGTCGTAATTGGGCAGGTTTTTCACCGTCACCGACTTCACGATGCCCTTGGCCGTGCGGCTCACCTTGGCGCGGGCCTTGCGCTGCGCCTGCGCCGCGGCAGGCAGCAAGGCCAATGCAACCACGACCAGTACCAGCCGGATTAGTTGTGGGCGGTGTAAATGGAGCTGATACCGAATGTGAGGGGTTGCCATGCAGGTTCTTTGAAGCCGACCTTGGCCAGAATAGCCAGGAAGTCGGGGCCGTCGGGAAATGCCTGCACCGATTCGGGCAGGTAAGAGTACGCCGCCTGGTCTTTGGAAATCATCTTGCCAAAAACCGGCAGTACCCGGCGGAAGTAAAAATTATAGGCTTGCTTGAGCGGAAACGCCGTGGGCTTGCTGAACTCCAGCACCACCAGCTTGCCCCCGGGCCTCAGCACGCGGCGCATCTCGGCCAGCCCCTTTTCCAAGTGCGCGAAGTTGCGCACCCCGAACGAGGCCGTCACGGCGTCGAATTCACTGTCGGCAAAGGGCAGGCTTTCCGAGTCGCCCAGCTCCAGTTGGATGCGGTGGCTCAGGCCCTTGGCTTCAAGCTTACGACGGCCTACTTCGAGCATGCCTTCCGAAATGTCCACGCCCGTTACGTGAGCATCGGGCGCGGCGGCGCGCAGCGTTTCAATGGCGAAGTCGGCCGTGCCAGTGGCAATGTCGAGAATGCGCGCCGGGCGCAGCTTTTTCAGCTCATCCACGGCCTTGCGCCGCCAGTAGATGTCGGTACCGGCACTCAGGAAGTGGTTGAGGAAATCGTACTTGCCCGCGATGGAGTTAAACATCTGGGCAACCTGCGATTTCTTATCGGCGGAATTGTCTTTGTAGGGTACGACGGCCATGTGCGGGCGCAAAGAACGGAAGTGAGGCGGATTTATTGTAGCAGCCAAACGCCCATCGGGACCGTTTTGTTGGCCCTACTGCGCATAACTGGACAGGAGGCGCGGAATTGGCACAAAAAAGCGGGCCGGGCTCAGGGCCCGACCCGCTTCTGCTATCGGCAATGGCGCGAACCTTAGTTCTTGGCCTTCACCTTCGTTTTCTCACCGCTGGCATCGGTGGCTTTGCCCTTCAGCTCACCATTCTTAGTGGTCGTCTTGGTGTCGCCGTCGGCCGACTTGGTTTTCACCTTCACCTTGTCCGAGTCTTCGTCAACCTTGGTTTTCACCTTGGTACCGTCGGCCATCTTGGTTTTGGTTTTGCCGGGTGTCAGCGGGGCAGCCGTGGTTGTGGTAGTGGTTGTCGTGGTCGAAGCATCCGGCATACCGGTGCTGCTGGCGCCGGTAGGCATGGTAGCACCCTCGGCCAGTACCGGCTTGAACTCGTCACGACGGTTCAGCTGCATGTTCTCGGGCGAATCGTTCGGGGCAGCCGGGCGTCGCTCGCCGTAGCTGACCGTGGTCAGGCGCGAATCGGCAATGCCCTGCTTCACGAGGTACTTCTTGGCAGCCTCGGCGCGGTTCTGGCCGAGCACCATGTTGTACTCGTCGGTATTGCGCGAGTCGCAGTGGCCTTCAATCGAGATGTTCATCCCGGCGTTCGCCGTCAGCACCTGGCTGATGTTATTCAGCTCGGTAATCGACTCCGGCCGCAGCTTGTACTTGTCGGTATCGAAGTAGATATTTTTGAACGCCAGATTCTTACCACTAACGGTATCGATGTAGTCGATGTAGAAGTTCTTTGTGATGGTAGTCGAGTCGTTGGTCGACACCGGTACCGGAAACTCCTGGGTTTCGATGTTCTTCCCATCCTTGCTCACAGCTACCTGGTAGGTGCGGCCCGAAAGCACGGCTACTTGGTAAGCGCCATCGGGCTTGGTAACGTCGCGGAAGCTCAGGGCCGTTTTGTCGGCTTGCTGCCCGTTGAACACCAGCTCCACGCCGGGAATCACCGTGGTGCTGTCCTTCTTCGAAAACACCTTGCCAACGATGTTGGCATTCTTGATGTAGTTGATGGTGTAGATGTCCTTTTCGCCGTAGCCGCCGATGCGGTACGAGCTTAGGTAAGCGTACGAGCCATCGGGGCTGAGGCGGTAGTACGAGTCATCATCCGGGGTGTTGATGGGGTAGCCCATGTTCTGCGCCGGGCCCCATTTGCGGCCAGCCTCATCGTAGTCCGACTTGAAAATGTCGTAGCCACCCATGGTGTTGTGGCCGCGCGACGAGAAATACAGCACTTTGCCATCCTTGCTCAGGTAGGGGCTGTCGTCGTCGAACTTGGTGTTAATGTTAGCGCCCAGGTTGCGGGGCGTGCCCCACTCGGCCGAAGTGGCCTGCCGGGTCGACATGTACAGGTCCAAAGTGCCGTCTTCCGAGAACTTACCGGTCGAGAAATAAATCGTCAGGCCGTCCGAGGTGATGTAAGCATCCGACTCGAACGCTTTTGAGTTGATGTTACCGTCCAACGGCTTTGGTGCCGTCCAGTCGCCGCCCGACTTATCAGTGATGAAAAGGTCACCGTTATTATCGTTGCGGTACATCAGCAACTTCGAGTCGTTGTCGAATAGCTGAACCGAAGCATCGTGGCCTTTGCCGTTCAGCACACCGCTCAACGAGCGGGGTTTCTGCCAGTTCTCGTCGTCGATGCGCGTAGCTTCAAAAACGTCTTCATAATACTCACCGTCGGCCGCGATGCTCTTATTCTTAGCATCCGACACCTTGCCGTTAGCACCCGTCACATTATCACCACGCGAGGTGAAGATGAGGACTTTATCATCCGATGAGATAACCGGACTGTGCTCCGAATACTGCGTGTTGATGGTGGGACCCAGGTTTTTCACGAAGATGTCCTTGGGCGAGTTGAACTGCACCTTGGCATTCTTGCTGTGCATAATCAGCTGGGCCAGTTCTTCCTTGCGCTGGTCGTTTTTCTTCAGCGTGGCGTTGTAGGCCTGGAAATGGGCAATAGCCTCGTCGAAGTTATAGTTCAGGTGGTCAACCCGGCCGAGCCAGTACTCCACATCCTTCGACACTTTGGGCTTCAGCTTCTGCGCTTTATAGATGTAGTCGCTGGCCTTCTCCTTGTCGAACGACATATAAGAGATGCCAGCGTTGAACAGGGCCTTAGCATTGTTGGGGTCCTTAGCCAGTACCTTCTCGTAGTAAGGGATGGCCGCGCGGTAGTTTTCCTGCTCGAAGAACTTGTTGCCGGTCTTGAGGTCTTTGCGCGAGCTTTGCGCCTGAGCCGGAGCAGCCATAGTGGCAGTGAGGGCAACGGCGCAGGACGCTTGCAGTAACCTTCTGGATAAGTTGTCCATTGGAGGAGATGTTTGAGAAAAAAAGATGCTGAAGGGGTTGTGAAGGAGAGGGTGCGGCCCTGCTAGTTGTACCGGATAAGCGGACGATTGAGGGCTTATACTAAAAAACAACGTCAGGGTTAGGCCTTAATGCCAGAAAGGGCCAAAGGTAACCGCCCACGATTGGGCCGGCGCCCCCCCGACATGACCGGACAAGGGGCCGGCAAAGATAGGCTGTTTGGGGGCGAAAAGGGCTTTCTGACGAAGTATGGACCATGCAGGCAATGACTGAATACAGCATTTTGCCGCTACCGCACAGGCGGCCGGACTGCGCAAATATAGATGCCTCAAGGAAATAGCCACTAAGTAGCTGCTTTTTATTCAAAATGCGGCCGCCGCCTTTCCGGCGTAATTTTGAGTGCTTTTACATCCCTCTACTTTTGCTAAATACCGCCAATGCTCATCCGCGACGCCCAATTTCTGACCAGCAACTCCCGGGCCGACCTGTGTCCGGCCCCCACCCTGCCCGAGTATGCCTTCATCGGCCGCTCCAACGTGGGCAAGTCGTCGCTTATCAACATGCTTACCGGCCGCAAGGGGCTGGCCAAGACTTCGGCCTCGCCGGGCAAAACGCAATTGATTAACCATTTCATCATCAACGACGACTGGTTTCTGGTCGATTTGCCGGGCTACGGCTATGCCAAGGTGAGCAAGACCTCGCGCGCCGAATGGGCTAAAATGATAAACTACTACCTGCGCCACCGCCCCAACCTGATGTGCGTGTGCGTGCTCATCGACTCGCGCCACGCCCCCCAGGCCGCCGACCTCGAATTCATGGAGCAGTTGGGCGAGGAAGGGATACCGTTCGTGATGATTTTCACGAAAGCTGATAAGCAGTCCACGGCCCAGACCAAAGCCCTCATCACGGAGTACCTGCGCAAGATGAGCGAAATCTGGGACGAGCTGCCGCGCTATTTCCTCAGCTCGGCCGAAACGGCTCTGGGCCGCGAGGAGGTACTCGGCTTCATTGGCGAAGTAAACCAGCAGTGGGCCGCCGATGCCGCCAGCAAGGCGTAAATTGGCCCTGTAATTGCCATTGGCGCGCGGCTTTAAGCAGAGCCGAATTCGCGTTCACCCATTTGCTTCAACCTTCCCCTTATCATGTTCGCTAAACCCTTATCCACCCTCACGCCGCTGGCCCTGGGCCTGCTGCTGGCTGCCACCGCTCCCGCCTTTGCCCAAACTCCCGCCGCGCCCAAATCGCAGGCCGAACAAGGCACCAGTATCGGCTCGGTGGGCAAGAGCATTCCCGTCGCCGCGTACTACGAGGGCGGCCAGGCGGCTCTGTACGAGTTCATCGGCAAGGAGTTGAAGTACCCCGCGATGGCCAAGCGCAACCGTATTCAGGGCCAGTGCATCATCAGCTTCCAGCTCAACGCGGATGGCACAATCCAGGACATGCGGATTGTGAAACAGCTGGGCGGCGGCACCGGCGAAGAAGCCCTGCGGTTGGTGCGCCTGCTGAAATTCAAGAAGCCCGAACTGCCGGTGCGCGCAAGCCTGCCCATCGTGTTTAAGCTCGGGCAGACGGCCTCCAACGCGACGGAGTAGGCCGCTGCCGCCGGTGCGCGGCACAATGAATATTGTCGTTTCTTTGCAGCGCATTGCGGCGGGTCAGCCCGAGGGCAATGCGCTGTTTATCGTTAATTGTTAACCGAAAGAAGAATGCCTTACGAATTGCAAGAGTTGGCCGCCATCAGCGGCATGCCCGGCCTGTACCGCCTCGTGCGCGCCGCGCGCCACGGCGTGCTCGTCGAAAGCCTCGACGAGAAAGCCACCCGCACGCTGGCCCCGGCCCGCAACAAGGTGTCGCTGCTGTCGGAAATTTCGATTTACACCCAGGATGCCGACGAAACCGTGCCGCTGACCGAGGTGTTCGAGCGCATTTACCAGAAGCATGGCACGGCCTCGCCGGTCACGCCCAAGTCGGGCGAGCAGGAGCTGACCGATTTCCTGGCCGGCGTGATTCCCGACTACGACCGCGACCGCGTGTATCTGTCCGACATCAAGAAACTGGCTTCGTGGTATGGCATCGTGAGCAAGCATCGCCCCTACGTGGCCACCGAGCCCGTGGCCGCCGAACCCGCTGCCGACGCTACCGCAGCCACCGAGGCCCCGGCCCCGGCTCCCAAAGCCAAAAAGGCCAAGGCCGCCACGGCTGACGAGCCAGCCGCTGACGAACCGCTGAGCACCGGCGGCACCATCGGCGCCGAAGACGCTGCGGCCACTGCTGAAGGCAACCCTGAGGCAGCTGCTCCGGCTAAAAAGAGCCGCAAGAAGGCTGAGTAAGGCGCAGTCAACGACTCACAAAAAAGCCTCGCCGGAATCCGGCGAGGCTTTTTTGTGAGTCGTTG
>JANXMN010000051.1 GCA_025354605.1 Hymenobacter sp.
GTGCCTGTACTCGAACCAGAAATCGAACAGGTCGCCCAGCAAGTAAATGGCCGCCGCGTCGCGGGCCGCCTCATCGAGCCAGCGCACGATGCGCTTCTCGCGCGCCAGCGAAGCCGCCGCGTCGGGCGCGCCGAGGTGGAAATCGGAAGCGAAATAGACGCGCTTGCCCGGCGGCAAAGCAACGTCAGACAGCAGGTGGGGGAACTTCATAGGGTAACGTCTGTCATTGCGAGGGGAGCGCAGCGGACCGCGGCAATCCTTCCTCTCCATGCGCAAAGCTGTCGGAGTGTGAAAAGCTAAAAAATCAGCGCAACGTCTGTCATTGCGAGGAGGAACGACGAAGCATTCCTTCCTCTCCATGCGCAAAGCTTTCGGAGTGTGAAAAGCTAAAAATCAAGGCAACGGGGATAAACATATCACATTATCTGGCTGGTCGCTTGGCAGAGGAAGGATTGCTTCGTCGTTCCTCCTCGCAATGACAGGCTACTCTCCGGCTACACCGTCTTCTTCTTCCAGCAGAAACAGCGCGATGCGGCGCGGGCCGTGCGCGCCCAGCACCAGGGTTTTCTCGATGTCGGCCGTGCGGCTAGGGCCGCTGGTGAGCGACACCATCGAGGGCAGGGCCGCGCCGTAGCGCGCCTGCATCAGGAGCAGCGCGTCGCCGATTTCGGCTACCACCTGGCTGGGGCGGGCCACCACCAGGTGCTGGTCGGGGTAGATGCTCAGCCTGCGCCCGCTGCCCGTAGCGGCCGATACCAGCACGCTGCCCGTGCGCGCCACCAGCGCCTCGCAGGAAGTCAGGCTCACATCGGCCCCGGCGATAAAGTCTGCCTCGTCGGCCCGGAACTCCACGCCCGCCGCCCGCAATACCTCCTGCAAGTCGGCTTCCCACACGAAGGGCGCGCCCACCTGCTGCCGCGCGCGAAAGGCCGCCAGCCCGCCGGCCAGTTCCGCCAGCGTTTCGCAGTAGTGAAACTCGCCCCCCACCCGCTGGAAGCTTTCGGCAAAAGCCACCACGACGTCAGCATTGTTCAGCGGCGGATGCACGGGCGCGGCAAAGTCGGGCCGGGGCGGCAGCGGCGCGGGACCGGCCGCCAGCCCCTGGCGAATACGGGCCAGCACCGCCGCGCGGGAAGATTCGGACATGCTGCAAAAGTAAGCACATAAAAAAAGCCAGCCCCGCGAAAGGGGACTGGCTTTTCAATAGGGGCATCAGCTACCGGCCCTACCCGGCAACCGCGCTGCCGCTGGCGGCGGGCGCTTCGTTGTTGCGGCTGTCGTCGAGGCCGGGCAGGTTCAGGTCGGGCAGGTCGCTGCCAAGCTTGCCGCCGGCGGCCTGTTCGCCTTTCACCTCCGAAGCAGTTTCGCTGCGGTCGGTGCCGGCCATGTGGGCCTGGTAGTTCGTCTGGTTGTCGAAGGGGCGCTTGCCCACGAGGCGGGTCAGGTCTTCCTGTTGCAGCACTTCTTTTTCCAGCAACTCCTTCGCCACCACTTCCAGCTCGTGTCGGCGCTCGGTGAGGAGCTCCTTGGTGCGGATGTAGGCGTTTTCGATGATGGAGCGCACTTCTTCGTCAATCACCTGCGAGGTCGCTTCCGAATACGGCTTCGAGAAGCCGTACTCGTTCTGGCCTTTCGAGTCGTAGAACGAGACGTTGCCCAGCTTGGCATTCATGCCATACATCGTCACCATGGAGTAGGCCATCTTGGTGATGCGCTCCAGGTCGCTGAGCGCGCCGGTCGAGATTTTGCCGAACACCAACTCCTCGGCGGCGCGGCCACCCAAAGCCATGCACATCTCGTCGGTCAGCTGCTCGGTGTTGTAGAGGAACTGCTCCTTGGGCAGGTACTGCGCGTAGCCCAGGGCGGCCACGCCACGGGGCACGATGCTCACCTTCACCAGCGGGTCGACGTGCTCGAGGAACCAGCCGGCGATGGCGTGGCCGGCCTCGTGGTAGGCCACGATGCGCTTCTCGCCGGGCGAGATGATTTTGTTCTTTTTCTCCAGGCCACCAATCACGCGGTCGATGGCATCGGTGAAGTCCTGGTCAGTGATGAATTTCTTGTCGCGGCGGGCAGCAATCAGGGCCGCCTCGTTGCAGACGTTGGCAATTTCGGCCCCGGCAAAGCCCGGGGTCTGGGCCGAGAGGCGCTTGGCATCCACGTCGGGGCCGAGGGTAAGCGGCTTGAGGTGCACCTGGAAAATCTGGGTGCGGCCGTTGATGTCGGGCTTGTCGATGCTAATCTGGCGGTCGAAGCGGCCGGGGCGGAGCAGGGCCGAGTCAAGGGTGTCGGGCCGGTTGGTGGCGGCCAGAATGATAACGCCGGAGTCGGTGCCGAAACCGTCCATCTCCACCAGCAGGGAGTTCAGCGTGTTTTCGCGCTCGTCGTTGCCGCCGGGCATCGAGCCCTTGCTGCGCGAGCGGCCCACGGCATCAATCTCATCGATAAATATGATGCACGGAGCCTTGGCCTTGGCCTGCTTGAACAAGTCCCGCACCCGGGCCGCGCCCACGCCCACAAACATCTCGACGAAGTCGGAGCCCGAGAGCGAGAAAAACGGCACATCGGCCTCGCCAGCCACGGCTTTAGCCAGCAGGGTTTTGCCGGTACCGGGCGGGCCCACCAGCAGCGCACCCTTAGGAATCTTACCGCCGAGGATGGTGAACTTGCCGGGGTTCTTGAGGAACTCCACAATCTCCTGCACTTCCTCCTTGGCTTCTTCGAGGCCGGCCACGTCTTTGAAGGTGATTTTCACCTTGTCACCGCCCTCAAACAGCGCGGCCTTGCTCTTGCCGATGCTGAAAATCTGACCACCGGGGCCCCCGGCGCTGCCCATGCGCCGCATCAGGAACCAGAAGCCAACAATCATCAGCACGATGAAGCCATAGGTGCCGATGTAGTCGCCGGGGCTGGAACGCTCCTCAATGTTGATGGGCAGGCGTTGGGGACCGGGCACGTTCTTTTGCAGCGCATCCAGGTTTTCCTGAAAGAGCTTGGCGTCGACCACGGGAAAGTAAAACTGCGAGCCGATGCCTTCGCCACCGAAGGGCGAGCGGCGCGTCAGCTCCTGCTTGTACTTGTCGCGGGCGGCGGCCTTCAGCGTCACCTCCACCACTTTCTGGTTGCTGATGATGGTGACGGCCTGCACGTCGCCGGCAGCCACCATGGCCTCGAACTTCTGCTGGTTGATTTTGGCGGGCGAGTTCAGGTTGTTCACCCACATCACCCCGAACAGAAACACCAGCAAACCCGCCAGCACCCACAGCTGCAAGCCCGGACGCGGGTTGGGGGCCGGCGTGAGGGGCTTTTTCTTTTTATTGGAATTCAGATTGTTATCCGACATGTAAATAGCTACTTAAAACCGAGGATAAGTTGGGGCAGAACACCGCGCCGAACGTAAATGTTCGGTGGAAAGCAAGACGCGGGAAGGCTGGTTTTATTTTAGTGGTTGGCCTATCTGCTAAAAAAAGCACGTCATGCAGAGCGGAGCGCAGCGGAGTCGAAGCATCTCGCTTGCCTTAGTAATCAATGACGTTGTTACGATTGAATTAGTGGTGGCACGCGAGATGCTTCGACTTCGCTACGCTCCGCTCAGAATGACGTTCTGTTACGCCGGCTCCGACTCGATATAGCTGATATCGGCATCGCCCCACAGCTCTTCGAGGGCATAGAACTTGCGGCGGTCGCGCAGGAAAACGTGCACGACTACGTCGACATAGTCGAGCAGCACCCACTCGCGGTTGGTGCGGCCTTCGGTTTGCCAGGGGCTTTCGCCGGTTACTTTTTCAATTTCCTCCTCTACCGAGCGGGCCACGGCTTCGAGCTGTGTGTCGGAGTTGGCCGAGCAGATAATGAAATAATCGGCGACTGCATTTTTTAATTCCTTTAGATTCAGCACCACGATGTCGGCCGCCTTTTTGTCCTGCATGCCGCGAACGACCAAATCTGCCAATGTGTCTGAATCCTGCCGGACCAACGTGCTTTTCATATTGTCTTGTTAGGTGTGAGCTTTACAGCCGAAAGTCTACGAAGTTAACGATACGCGCAAGAAGACTGTGGTTGTCACTCCCCAAACCCTGTTTACGGGCCAGCAATTGCTGTGGCTGCCCGCCTGCGCCTCGACCAATTCGGAGGCTCAGGCCCTGATTGGCCAAAACCGGGCCAGCGAAGGCTGCACCGTCATAACAGACTTCCAGACCGCCGGCCGGGGCCAGCGCGGCAACCAGTGGGAAGGCGCGGCCGCCGAAAACCTGATGCTATCGGTGGTATGGCAGCCCACGTTTCTGGCCGCCACCGAGCAGTTTCGCCTCAGCCAGGCCGTGGCCTTGGGCGTGCACGACTGGGCCGCCGCCCTGCTCGGCCCGGACCCTAAGCTGAAGCTGAAGTGGCCCAACGACCTGTACTACGGCGACCAGAAGCTGGGCGGCATCCTGATTGAAAACACCCTCAGCGGCCCCAAAATCCAATATAGCATCGCCGGCATTGGCATGAATGTTAACCAGCTGGGCTTTGTCGTGCCCACGGCTACTTCCTTCGCGCAGGTAACCGGGCGGGCCTACGACCGCGCCGCCCTAGCCGCCCGGCTGCTGGAGTGCCTGGAGCGCCGCTACCTGCAGCTGCGCGCCGGGCAGGTGGGGGCACTGCGCCACGCCTATTTGCAGGTGCTCTACCGCTACCAGGAAACGCATGCCTTTGTGGTGGATAACCGCCCGGTGAGCGGCCAGATTGTCGGGGTGGAAGACGATGGGCGGCTGGCCGTGGCTATCGGCGGCGAGCTGCGCCGGTTTGGGATGCAGGAAATTCGGCACGTCTGACGGCCGCCCAAGCAACCCTGGTGGCCCTGCGCGCATCTGCTGGGTGGTCTGGTCGCGACGGCCGGCATACCGTCGCCTCCCACCGTTCCACCGTTCAGCAAATAAAATGTACCCGACAGGCAACCCTGCGCGCCCACCAGCCGAGTGGGAATTATTGACGACCTTTAACTTTCGTGTTGGCTGGCTGTCTATTGCATGCAACCGGCACGGTGCTTGTCAAGCCTTCAGCACCTTCGTTTCTCAATCCTTTTCACTTTTTCTGCTTTTCCCTATGAAACTCTTTACCCTTTGTGTTGCCGTCGCCGCCCTCGTGCTGGCCACTTTTGCCCCGGCGCTAGCCGCCAACATCACCATTCTGGTGGGCGACAACTACTACCGCGGCCCCGGTGTAACCAGCGGGCAGCGTGACATCCGCACCGTTAACGTGGGCGACGTGGTTACATTTAGCTACGTGGGCCAGTCGAGTCACCCCACGGCTTCCGATAACGGTGCCTGGGCGACGTTCCCCATGAACGCGGCCAATACTACTTTCACTCTACCGCCCTTGGCGGCAGGAATATACCCTTACCACTGCACGGCTCACGGTATCCCCGGAAACGGCCAGTACGGGGTGCTGACAGTATCGGGCACCGCGACCGCCACGCTCGATATCCGCGCCGCCGGCCTCGACCTGACCGTGTACCCCAACCCCAGCCACGGCCAGGTGACGGTGCAGCTCACCCCAAAAGCCGGGGCCGAATACAAGCTGCGCATCAGCAACGTGATTGGCCAGGAAGTGCGCACGGTGGCCCTGCGCCCCGAGCTGACGGCCGCCGGCCTGCCGCTGGATTTGAGCGAGCTGCGCGCCGGGGTGTACTTCTACAGCCTGCTCGTGGATGGCAAAGTGGCCACCACCAAGCGCCTGGTACTGCAGAACTGAGGTCCGCCCCTTCTAATTGTTTGACGAAAAGCAGCCTTGGGCTGCTTTTCGTGTTTCTGGGCTGAATTGGCGGGCGGCGCACGCGGTGCAACGGTGCATTGCCTACTTTTGCCCTTTCACCGACTCTCCTGCTTCTTTCCAATGGCCGCGTTTGGTTTCCGCGTGGCCCGGTTTCCGTGTCTCATCCGATTGTATGCGCTCCTTTAAAAGCCTGAATAACCTCGTTGGCTGGGTGGTTTTCGCCATTGCCGCCGCCACCTACCTGCTCACCCTGGAGCCCACGGCTTCGTTCTGGGACTGCGGCGAGTTCATTGCCTGCTCCTACAAGCTGCTGGTGCCGCACCCGCCGGGGGCGCCCACCTTCCTGCTGCTGGGCCGCCTGTTTTCGCTGCTTTCGTTTGGCGATGTCACCAAGGTGGCCGTGCTCATTAATGCCCTGTCGGGGCTGAGCAGCGCCTTCACGGTGCTGTTTCTGTTCTGGATTATCACCCGCATGGCCCGCAAGATGGTGCTGCGCGGCGAGGCGGGCACCTACTCGCTGGCGGCCGAAAACATTGAGCCGACCAGCGGCCAGACCTGGCTGATTCTGAGCGCGGGCATCGTGGGCGCGCTGGCCTTCGCCTTTTCCGACTCGTTCTGGTTCAATGCCGTGGAGGGTGAGGTGTACGCCATGTCGGCGCTGTGCACGGCGGCCGTGGTGTGGCTGATGCTAAAGTGGGAAGCCCACGCCAGCGAGCCCGACTCGGACAAGTGGATTGTGCTCATTGCCTACGTTATTGGCCTCAGCATTGGGGTGCACTTGCTCAACCTGCTCACGCTGCCGGCCCTGGGCTTCATCTACTACTATCGCCGCACGGCCCAGCCCTCGGTGGTGGGCGGCATCATCGTGATGGTGGTGAGCATGGTGATTGTGGGCTCGATTCTGGTGGGCATCATTCCGGGCCTGCCCACGCTGGCCGGCAATTTCGAGGTGTTCTTCGTGAACACCGTGGGCCTGCCCTTCAACTCGGGCTTGTTCATCTTCCTGGCCGTATTTATTGGGCTGATTTGGTTTGGCTTCCGGCTGTCGTTTCAGCGCCGCAGCCAGCTGCTGAACACGGCCATGCTCTGCTTCTCGTTCATTCTGATTGGCTATTCGAGCTACCTGATTGTGCCCATCCGCAGCTCGTTTCAGCCCACCATCAACGAAAACGACCCCGAGGACGTGCTGAGCTTCGTGAGCTACCTCAAGCGCGAGCAGTACGGCTCGCGGCCCCTGCTCTACGGCCCGCAGTTCAACGCCCAGCCCACCAGCTACGAAACCGGCGCGCCCCGCTACGCCCGCGATACCAAAAGCGGCACTTACAAGGAGATTCTACCCCGCCAGCAAGAGCCTACCTACGACGACGCCGACAAGATGCTGCTGCCCCGCATCTACAGCTACGAGCCCGACCAGATTGCCAACTACAAGAAGTGGGTGGACATTCAGGACGGCGTGAAGCCCACCATGGGCCAGAACCTGGGCTTCCTGTTCCGCTACCAGATGGGCCAC
>JANXMN010000344.1 GCA_025354605.1 Hymenobacter sp.
CGACGACACCTCATACACTTCGATGGGCTTGATACCCAGGGTTTCGGCCACCAAGTCCTGCACTTCGGGGCTCACCCAGCCGCCGAACTCGGCCTGCGCGATGTGCAGAATCGGCAGCAGGGCCGACTTGCTCCGGTCGGCCGGATAGTGCGTGAGCAGACGCTTGATTTCCGCCTGAGCGGCAGCAGAGAAGGTCGGTTTGGTGGGCGCAGTGGTCGGCTCCATAATCAATAGCAAAAACTAGGCGTCCAGCTCGCCAGCGATGACGTTCATGGACGAGAGGATAACAATGGCGTCGGAGAGCGTCGTGCCCACGGCCATTTCGGGGTAAGCCTGGTAGTAGATGAAGCAGGGCCGGCGGAAGTGCAGGCGGTAAGGCGTGCGACCCCCGTCCGAAACCAGGTAGAAACCCAGCTCGCCGTTGCCGCCTTCCACCGAGTGATAAACCTCGCCAACGGGGGCGTCAATCTCACCCATTACGATTTTGAAGTGGTAAATCAGGGCCTCCATGTTCTTATACACTTCCGGCTTAGTGGGTAAGTAGTAGTGTGGAGCGTCGGCGTGATAAGGGCCGTCGGGTAGCTTATCAACAGCCTGATTGATAATGCGCAGGCTCTGCCATATTTCCTCGTTGCGCACGATAAAACGGTCGTAAGTATCGCCGTTGGTACCCACCGGAATGTCGAACTCGAAGTCTTCGTAGCTCGAATACGGATTCATGACGCGCACGTCGTAGTCGACGCCGGCGGCCCGCAGGTTGGGGCCGGTGAAGCCGTAGCTCAACGCTTTTTCCGCCGAAATCGGGCCCACGTTCACCACGCGGTCCATAAAAATGCGGTTGCGGTTGAACATGGCCTCGAACTCCTTCATCACCACCGGGAAGCTTTTCAGCCAGGCCCGCAGCTTGTCGAGGGCCACCGCGCTCAGGTCGCGCTCCATGCCGCCTACGCGGCCCATGTTGGTGGTGAGGCGCGCGCCGCACACCTCCTCGTAGATTTCGTAAATCTTCTCGCGCTCCTGGAACACGTACAGAAAACCGGTGAAAGCGCCGGTATCCACGCCCAAGATTGAGTTGCAAATCAGATGGTCGGCAATGCGGGCCAGCTCCATCATAATCACGCGGATGTATTGCGCGCGTTTGGGCACGGTCACCCCGAGCAGCTTCTCCACCGTCATGTGCCAGCCCAGGTTGTTGATGGGCGACGAACAGTAGTTCATCCGGTCGGTGAGGGTGGTAATCTGGTAGAAGGGCCGTCGCTCGGCAATCTTCTCAAACGCCCGGTGAATATAGCCAATAGTAGGCACGCCCGATACGATGCGCTCGCCATCCATTTGCAGGATGTTCTGGAAAATGCCATGGGTGGCGGGGTGCGTCGGACCTAGGTTCAGCGTCGTCAGCTCCTGGCTGAAGTCGTTGAGAATAGGCATCAACTGGCCGGGCCGCTGAGCAGCGGCCTCTTCCTGAATCTTGTGGGTGCCTGCCAGGGCGTCGTTTACTGCCATTGTTATTGGTGCCTGGTGCTTAGTTGTTGGTGCTTGGTACCTAAGGGTTGATGGTAATGCCTGGTCTCGCTTCTGTTTGTGCCAGGCACCAAGCACTAACCACCAAGCACCAAATTTTATCGTCCGAAAAACAGGTCGGTTTTGTCTTCGCGGGTGCCGTCTTCCACCGGGTACTGCTTGCGCATCGGGAAGTATTCCATGTCCTCCACGTTGAGGATGCGAATGAGATTGGGGTGGCCGGTGAAGATGACGCCGTAGAAATCGTAGGCTTCGCGCTCCATCCAGTTGGCGGAATTATAGAGGTCGGTGAGGGTGGGTACCACCGGGTTAACAATGGGGAAGAAGATTTTCAGGCGTAGCCGGATGTTTTTCGTCAGGCTGTGCAGATGGTAAATCATGCCCAACTCCTGGCCTAGGTTCTCGGGATAGTTGATGCCGCACATCGTGGTCAGGAAGTGGAACTTCAATTCCTGGTCCTGCTGCAGGCCGGCAATAATTGCGTGGATGCGTTCCCGCGTGGTGGTCGCTGTGAGCAGGCCGTAGGGTTCGTGCACATCGGTGAAAGTGCCCTCGCCGAACAGGCGGATGAGCAATGCGAGCACCTGCGCATTCTGGGCCTTTATCGGGTCTTCGGCAACGGGCGCTTCGGGCGTTGGCGTTTCGGGAGCAGCGGCAGTTTCTAAAGCCATCAGCGGAACTGAGTTTCTGGTTTCTGGTTGCTTGTTTCTGATTAGTCGCTACCAATTCAGGTCTTTAACAACCAGAAACCAGGAACAAGCAACCAGAAGTTTACTTGATGTTGTAGGACGCCAGCAGGGCCTGATATTCAGGCGCGTTGCGGCGGCGAAACGATTCGCTACGGGCCAGGTCCTGCACGCGCATCAGGCCGTCGATGACCTGCTCGGGGCGGGGCGGGCAGCCGGGCACGTACACGTCGACCGGGATGATGCGGTCGATGCCCTGGAGCACGGAGTACGAGTCGAAAATACCGCCCGAGCAGGCGCAGGCACCCATGGCCAGCACCCAGCGGGGCTCGGCCATCTGCTCGTATACCTGCTTCACGATGGGGGCCATTTTTTTGGCAATGGTGCCCATCACCATCAGCAAGTCGGCCTGCCGGGGCGAGAAGCTGGGCCGCTCGGAACCAAAGCGCGAGATGTCGTAGTGCGAACCCATCGTGGCCATGAACTCAATGCCGCAGCAGGAAGTGGCGAAGGGCAGGGGCCAGAGCGAGTTGGCGCGGGCCATGCCCACTACTTTTTCCAGCGAGGTAGCGAAGAAGCCAGCACCCTCGACGCCCTCTGGGGCCTCAACGGTTTTAATTTCGGGAACGCGGGTGTCAACCATAGGGATAGAGAACTAGCGAATTAGGCGGCCTTCGATACGGAAGCGGGCCGGTTTTCCAACACCGGCGCAGCAGTGAAAGTTTGGCTGGCCGGCGCTTCATTCCAGCGCAGAATACCCTTTTTGATGATGTAGAAGAAACCAGCCAGCAGTAGCGCCATGAATAGAATCATCTCGATGAAGCCGGCGCGGCCCAAGGCGCGGAAGTTCACGGCCCAAGGATACATAAAGATAACCTCGACATCAAACAGCACGAACACGATGGCGGTGAGGAAATATTTCACCGAAATCGGGGTGCGGGCGTTCCCGACGGATTCGATGCCACACTCGAAGGACGCATCCTTCACGGTGCTGTGGCGCTTGGGGCCTACGAGGTGCGAAACCACCATGGCAAACGCCACGAAAGCCAGCGCCAGCCCAAACTGAATGACAATCGGGAGATAATCGGAAGGCTGATAATTAGCAGCTGTCAGGGCCAGGTACATAGTAGTCAGGAGTATAGCGAACAGGCCTCATGGGCACTGAGGGGCAAAGGTAGCGCCCACGGGGTTGGGGCGCAATGTTGGGGCCAGGTAGCCGCCTGAAAGCCAACCAGGGCCGGCGCAGGGCCCGGGTCAGAATGTCGGACTGATGTGCTTTCTTTAGGTCGCCGGACGAACCCGCCACGGCTTGGTTGCCAGTCCGACTCGATACCTATGCTACACCTAGCCAACGAATCGGGGAGTGCGTTGTTTGAGCAAAGCGCGGAAGCGGTGTTTGTGCTCGACCACGCCGGCATTGTGCGGCGGGCCAATGGGCGCTTGGCCGAGCTGCTGAGCCGGCCGGTGGAAGGGCTGCCCGGCACGCCCTTGCTCGCCTGCCTGAGCCCGGGTGAGGCCGCCACCCTGGAGCCGGTGCTGGCCCGGGCCGCCGCTGGCGAAATGGTGCGGGTGGTAGTGCGCGTGCCCGGCCCCGACGGCCCGCGCGAGTTGCGCCTGCGGCTGGGGCCGGTGCTGACCGATACGGGCGGCTCGAACGGCGTGTGGGGCACGGCCCGGGTCTTGAATACGGACCTGCTCAAAGACGATGGCGCGCTGATGGATTTGGTGGAGCGCGAAAAGCAGCTGTCGCTGTTCTTCAATTCGATTTCGGACAGCACTTTCGCCCTTGACGTAGAGAGGGGGGGGCGTTACCGCTTCACCTTTGCCAACAAAGCTTTCGAAAAAACTGCCGGGGTGCCGGTGGCGCAGATAATCGGCCGCTACGTCGACCAGATTATTCCGGAGCCGTCGCTGCACCTGGCGCTGGAAAAATATCAGGAGGCCGTCACGACGAAGCAATACGTGACTTGGCAGGAAACCAGCCAGTACCCAACTGGTGAGGTGACGGGCGAAGTGTGCGTGACCCCGATTTGCGATGCTGCTGGGAATTGCCGCCAACTGGTGGGCATCGTGCACGACCTGACCACGGAAAAGCGCATCGAAGAAGACTTGCGCCGCAGCAACGAGCGGTTCAGCTACGCCCTGAAGGCGACCACCGATGCCATCTACGAGTGGACCGTGGCCACCGATATGCTCTACTGGGGCGAAGGACTAGACGAGCTGTTCGGCCACAGCATTACCGAAAACCCCGCGCCCTTTCAGGACTGGGCAGTGTACGTGCACCCGGCTGACCAGCCCCGCGTGGTGGAGGGCCTGCGCCGGAAAATGTTCGAAACCAAAGAGGCTTACTGGCAGGAAGAATACCGCTTCCGGCGGGCCGACGGCACCTGGGCCTACGTGTTTGACCGGGGCTACCTGCTGCGCGACGAAGCCGGCCAGCCCGTGCGCATGATTGGGGCCATGCAGGACATCACCAAGCGCCAGCAGGCCGCCGCCGAGCAGCGCCGCCTCACCGAGCGTCTTACTCGCCAGAATGCTGATTTGCAGCAGTTCACCTACATCGTGTCGCACAACCTGCGCGCGCCGCTGGCTAACGCGCTGGGCTTTACCCAGCTGCTGGGGCAGGTGGACAAGCAGTCGGAGGTGTTTGATACTTCGCTTGATAACCTGCATACTAGCCTACGCCAACTCGACCAGGTACTGACTGACGTGAACGATATTCTCGCGCTACGCGACGAACAGGACGGTTACCAGCCCGAGCCGGTGGCCGTGGCCGAAGTATGCCGCCAGGCTGCCGAGGGCCTGGGCGAAACGCTGCGTGCCGCCGGTGGCCAACTCGATAACCGGCTGCCCTTGGACCTGCATCTGCAGGGGCGGCGGGCCTATTTCCACAGCATTTTTCATAACCTGATTTCCAACGCCGTCAAGTACCGCGCCGACGAGCGTCCGCTACGGATTATCATTGCGGCAACCACCAGTGTTGCAGGCTACGTCGATATCGAGGTGGTCGATAACGGCACGGGCTTCGA
The DNA here is from genome assembly GCA_025354605.1 of Hymenobacter sp. Taxonomy (GTDB): domain Bacteria; phylum Bacteroidota; class Bacteroidia; order Cytophagales; family Hymenobacteraceae; genus Hymenobacter. Next base: position 5,237 of record JANXMN010000344.1, read on the forward strand.
CCAGGCCCGGATTGGCGACGACATTTTTCAGCTTTACCGACGCTTCCACCCTGGCAAGTCGGGCCGGGGCATTGGGCTCTACCTGGTAAAAGCGCACACCGAAGCCTTGGGCGGGCGCGTGGTGGTACGCAGCCAACTGGGTGTAGGCACGCATTTTACCCTCTCTTTCTTACTACCCACTGATGAAAACTTACCTGATTGACGACGACGCCATCGGCACCTACCTCACCGAAAACTTGCTAAAGGCGGAAGGGGTGGCCGCGCCCATCTGCACTTTTCAGTCGGCGGAAAAAGCGCTGGACGACCTGATTGCCCAACCCAAAGAGTTGCTGCCGCAGGTAGTATTCCTCGACCTGAACATGCCGCTGATGAACGGCTGGCAGTTTCTGGAGGCGCTGGAACCCCACCAAAACAAGCTGCGCGACAACTGCCATATCTACATCCTGACGTCGTCGCTGGCGCTGGCAGATTTGGAAAAGTCGCGGCATTACGAGCTGGTGTCGGGGCTCATCCACAAGCCGCTCGACCGGGATGAAATCCGCGCCATCTACGCGCAGCTGCTGCATGGAGCGGCCTGAAGGCCGGGGTGGAACCGGCCGTATATTTGAGGGCCAACCAACGACGCCATGGGACAAGCCGAACCACAACCGCCCCCCTACACGGTAGAAGAATATTTCGCTTTGGAAGAGCGGAGCGACGTGCGCCACGAGTTTTTCGAGGGCGAAGTATTTGCGATGGCAGGCGGCACTACTACGCACAACTTGCTGATTGGCAACTGCTATTCGGCCTTGCGGGCAGGTTTGCGTGGGCGGCCTTGCCGGGCCTTCTTCGAAAGCGTGCAGCTGGCTGTGGAAAAGGGCCGGTATTACAACTATCCGGATGTGATGGTGACTTGTCATCCTGCGGACTTGCTCGCCGAGCGCACGATAACCGCCCCCGTACTGCTGATTGAAGTGTTGTCCAAGTCGACGGAGACGCGCGACCGGAGCTGGAAATTCAACCAGTACAAGCAAATCCCTTCGTTGCGGCACTACCTGCTGGTATCGCAATACACCTGCCTGGTGGAGTGGTACCGGCGCGAGGAAAGCGGCGTGTGGTCGTTTACGCCCCTGGCCCTATTCACCGACGAAATAGCTATTCCCGAACTGGAGTTGACGCTGCACCTACAGGATATCTATGAAGACACCAGCATTACGCAGATGACCGTTAGGTTCGACTCGGAAGACCCGGACTACGCCAACCGCCGGGATAAATAAAAAAACGGCCCGCTTCCGGAGAAGCGGGCCGTTTCGGTTATTACAGGCCCTTGTCGCGGTTTAAGTCCTCGGCGGGCTCGGCCCCCAGGAAGGGGTAGCGGTAGTCGACGACCGGCACGAAGGTTTCCTTGATGGCGCGGGGTGACACCCAGCGCAGCAGGTTCAGCAGGGAGCCGGCCTTGTCGTTGGTGCCGGAGGCGCGGGCCCCGCCGAAGGGCTGCTGGCCCACCACGGCCCCGGTGGGCTTGTCGTTGATGTAGAAGTTGCCAGCCGCGTTGGCCAGGGCCTTCGAGGCCTGGTCGATGGCGTAGCGGTCTTGCGCGAACACGGCCCCGGTGAGGGCGTAGGGCGAGGTGCTGTCCACGAGGGCCAGGGCTTCCTCGAACTTATCGGCGTCGTACACATGCACCGTCACAACGGGGCCGAACAGCTCCTCGCACATGGTCACGTACTTCGGGTCTTTGGCCAGGATGACGGTGGGCTCGATGAAGTAGCCTTTGGCCTTGTCATAACCGCCACCGGCGATGATTTCGGCGTTGGCATCGGCTTTCGCGCCGTCGATGTACTTGGCGAGCTTGTCGAACGACTTCTCGTCAATCACGGCGTTGATGAAGTTGCCGAAGTCCTCCACGTCGCCCATTTTGAACGAGGCCAGGTCTTCCTTCACGTAGCCGAGGATTTCATCGGCCAGGTTGCTGGGCAGGTACACCCGCGAGGCGGCCGAGCACTTCTGCCCCTGGTACTCGAACGCGCCGCGGGTGATGCCCACGGCCACGGCCTTGGCGTGGGCCGAGCGGTGGGCCAGGATGAAGTCCTTGCCGCCGGTTTCGCCCACGATGCGCGGGTAGGATTTGTAGCTGGCGATGTTCTGGCCGATGGTTTTCCAGATGTTCTGGAACACGCCGGTGGAGCCGGTGAAGTGGATACCGGCGAAGTGGGGGTGGGCGAAGATGACGTCGCCAGCCGTGGGGCCGTCCACGTACACCAGGTTAATGACGCCGTCGGGCACGCCGGCTTCCCTGAACAGCTCCATCAGCACCTGGGCTGAATAAATCTGGGTGTTGGCGGGCTTCCACACCACCACGTTGCCCATCATGGCCGCCGACGAGGGCAGGTTGCCGGCGATGGAAGTGAAGTTGAAGGGCGTGAGGGCGAACACGAAGCCTTCGAGGGGACGGTGCTCCAGGCGGTTCCACATACCGGGCAGGCTCTGGGGCTGCTGGCGGTAGATTTCCTGCATGAAATGCACGTTGAAGCGGAAGAAGTCAATCAGCTCGCA
>JANXMN010000105.1 GCA_025354605.1 Hymenobacter sp.
GCCGCGCTGGCGGCGTTTCGCTTCCGCCGGAACGTTGCTGCCCGGCCTGGGCGAGGGCGGCTTCCAGCTGCCGGGTGCGCTCGCTCACGCGGGCTTCGAGGAGCTGCTGCACCTTCAGTACCTCTTCCTGGTTGGCCAGCAGCTCGGCGTTGCTCTCGTGCAGGGCGCGGTTCACGGCAGCCAGCTGGTCGTTGAGAACCTGGATTTGCTGGCGGGCCTGCACTTGCTCACTCACGTCGGTGGCCACCACCATCGTGCCCGTGATGGTGCCATCGTCTTCGCGCAGCGGCAGGTACACGAAGTTCCAGAACACGGTTTCGGGCTGGCCGTTGCGCACGATGGTCGAAAGCATTTCTTGCGCTACGTAAGGCGTGCCGGTGGTCATCACCTCCAGCAGCAGGTCATCGAAGCCCTGGCCCACAATCTCGGGCAGCAGCTCCAGCAGTGGCGTGCCAATGGCCTGCGCCGCCGTGCGGTCCCACAGGGCCAGCACCATGGGGTTGGCCAGCTCAATCACGAAATCGGTGCCGCGGTAGGTGGCAATGGCCACCGGGGCCTGCTCGAAAATGCGGGCCAGCTCGCCGCGCTGCATCTCGACCGCTACCTGGGCGGCCTGCTCGCGCACCTGCGAGTCGTGCATCTGCGTGGCGGCCTGCACTTGGGCCGTAATGTCGGTTATATCGTGGATGAGGTGCGTTACCTGGCCCTGCTCGTTCAGTACCGGCGAGTTGCGGGTTTGCCAGTAGCGCTCCACAAACTGGCCGGGACGGGCGGGGTCGGGCAGGTCGTAGGGCTGCACGGGCAGCTCGTGGGGCTGGCCGGTGGCCAGCACCTGCGCCAGCGAAGCACGCACATCGCGCACGGCGTGCGTTTCGCTGGCGCTGGGGTTGTCGGGAAATACGTCGAATACGTAGCGGCCAATCAAATCGGGGCGCTTCGTGCCGGTCGCTTTCAGGTAGCTGTCGCTGGCGGCCTCCACCAGAAAATCGGGCGAAAGCAGCAGGCAAGCACTGGGCAGGGCACTAAAGACAGACAGCAGGTCCGAAGCGGGAGCGGGCATAACAACACAGGTAAGAGCGGCAATCAGCGTGCGAAGTACGCAGATTTTGGCGGCGTGGCTACGCCGGCCGCAACATCGGAATGTGCGGAATGCCGTCCTCCACGTACATCGGCCCGCACTGCTCGTAGCCGAACCCATTATAAAAGCTTTCCAGATGCTGCTGCGCCCCAATTTTGTTGGGCTGCGGGCCAAATAGCGCATCCGAATGAGCCAAGGCCTGGCGCATCAGTTCGCGGCCCAGGCCGTACTGCCGGAACGGCTGCGCCACGATGACGCGGCCGATGCTGGCGGCCTCGGGGTAGCACTTGCCCACGGCGAAGAGACGGGCGTAGGCGGCCAGTTCGCCGGCTTCGTTGTAGCCCAGCAGGTGGTGGGCGTCCATGTCCTGGCGGTCGATGTCCTGGAACACGCAGTTTTGCTCCACCACGAACACCTCCGAGCGCAGGCGCAGCAGGTCGTACAAAATCAGATTGGGCAGGGATTCGAAGGGGAGGCAGTGCCAGCGAATGGTCATAATCAGAACTTAGTTTTTGGGCATTTTCTCGACGTCCTTCAACGTCAGCACCCGGTAGGGGATGTGCAAAATAGCGGCACTCTGCTCCACAGTAGTCGTAAAGCCGGCCTGGCGACGACGCTCGTTGACCTGCGCCGGGTTTATGATGGGCCACACGAACGGCGGCTGCGGTTCGCGGCGGCCGGTTCGGGGGTTTAGCACCGAATAGCTGTAGGCCTGCGTGCCGTAGCGCTGCTCTTTGCTGTCGCGCATCAGCTGGCGGTCCAGCATCTGCGCATAAAGGTAAAAGGGTAATTCGCCCTTATCAGCGGCTTTTTTGATGAGTGGCAGGTATGGCCGGATGTTGTCGGAGTGCTGAATGACCAGCCACGCGGCCTCGTTGGTAGGCTCGCCCACCAGCGACTTGCCAGGGTAGCCATACTGTTTCAGAATCTGCTTCAGACGCAGCAGGTTGGTCGAGTCGGTGCGCAGCAGCTGGCCCGGAATGTAGGCAGGCAGGCTTTCGCGGGTCACGCCCAGCGCCCGGGCCAGCGAATCGGGCCGGGGCCGCAGGTGCGGGCCGAAGAGCAGGCTGCGCCACTTCTGGTCCACGGCGTAGATGCTGTCCAGCTCGTGCTTCAGGCGCGGGTTGAGGGCAGCCTGGGCGGCGGCCAGCTGCGGCAGCAGCGCAAGGAGCAGAAGAAGAAGCAAGGGTTTCATGGGTGATTTTTTCTTTGACCGTCATACTGAGCTTGTCGAAGCATCTCCACCGCAATAGCAAATCAAATTACTAGCGCGGTAGAGATGCTTCGACAAGCTCAGCATGACGGCCTACAGTTGTTAAAAACTTACGCCGCCACCGCCTCCTCGCTGCCCAGCTCGCTCAGCACGCGCTGGGCCTGCTGAATGGAGCGCACCTCCTCAAACGTCACAACCAGTTGCTGCTTGTGTTCCTTCAGCTTCGCGGTGCGCGGGTGGGTCTGCACGTAGTTGAGGATGGTGCCGAACTGCTCGCCCTGGAAGTAGGCTTTGTGGTCGTCGTCGGCGGGCAGGTAGCCTTTCAGGGTGTCGCGCTTGAGGGTGATTTTATTGAAGCCCAGCTTGCCGGCCTGCCAGCGCAGGCGCACGATGTCGGCCAGTTGCTCCACCTCGGCCGGCAGCGGGCCGAAGCGGTCGACCATGCTGGCCAGCAGCTTGCGCAGCTCCTCGGGCTTCTGGGCGCGGTCGAGCTTGGCGTAGAGCTGCAGGCGCTCCGACACGTTGCTCACGTAGCGCTCGGGGATGAGCACCTGCTGGTCGGTTTCCACGTTGCAGTCCTGGCCGCGGCCGGCCCCGGCGGCTAACTGCAGGCGCTGCTGGCTGTTGGCATCGCCCAGAAACAGGTCGCGGAACTCGGTTTCCTTGAGCTCCTGCACCGCCTCGTCCAGAATCTGGTGATAGGTTTCGTAGCCCAGGTCGTTGATGAAGCCCGACTGCTCGCCGCCCAGTAAGTTGCCCGCCCCGCGAATATCCAGGTCGCGCATGGCCACGTTGAAGCCCGCGCCGAGGTCCGAAAACTCCTCCAGCGTGCTCAGGCGCTTGCGGGCATCGGCCGGCAGGTTGGCCACGGGGGGCGTGAGCAGGTAGCAGTAGGCCTTGCGGTTAGAGCGGCCCACGCGGCCGCGCATCTGGTGCAGGTCGCTCAGGCCGGCCAGGTGGGCGCGGTTGATGATGATGGTGTTGGCGTTGGGGATGTCGAGGCCCGACTCAATAATATTCGTCGAAACCAGCACGTCGTACTCGCCCTCCACGAACTTCATCATGCGCTTTTCCAGCATCTCGCCGTCCATCTGCCCGTGGGCGAAAGTGATTTTGGCATCGGGCACCAGCCGCAGAATGGTCGCGGCCATCTCCTCAATGTCCTTCACCCGGTTGTGCACGAAAAACACCTGCCCGCCGCGCTTCAGCTCGCGCGAAACCGCGTCCCGAATCAGAATTTCGTCAAACACGTGCAGCTCGGTGGTCACGGGCTGGCGGTTGGGCGGCGGCGTGGCAATCACGCTCAAATCGCGCGCGCCCATCAGCGAGAAGTGCAGCGTGCGCGGAATCGGCGTGGCCGAGAGCGTGAGCGTGTCCACGTTCACCTTCAGCTCCTTGAGCTTGTCCTTGGTCTTTACCCCGAATTTCTGCTCCTCGTCGATAATCAGGATGCCCAAATCCTTGAACTTGATGTCCTTGTTCGTCAGCCGGTGCGTGCCGATGAGAATATCGGTTTTGCCCTCGGCCACGCGCCCCAGCGTATCCTTAATCTGCTTAGTCGATTTGAAGCGGTTGATGTATTCCACCGTCACCGGCAGCGTGGCCAGCCGGTCGCGGAAGGTTTTGTAGTGCTGCATGGCCAGAATGGTGGTTGGCACCAGCACGGCCGCTTGCTTGCCGTCGGCCACGGCCTTGAAGGCCGCCCGGATGGCAATTTCCGTCTTGCCAAAGCCCACGTCGCCGCAAATCAGCCGGTCCATCGGGTGGGGCTGCTGCATGTCGTTTTTCACGTCCTCGGTGGCTTTGGCCTGGTCGGGCGTGTCTTCGTAAATGAAGCTCGACTCGAGCTCGGCCTGCAGGAAGCCATCCACTGAAAAGGCAAAGCCCGGCGCGGTCTTCCGCTTGGCGTACAGGCGAATGAGGTCGGCGGCGATGTCCTTCACCTTCTTCTTCACCGACTTTTTCTTGTTCTCCCACTCCGGCGAGCCCAGCTTGCTCATGGTCGGCGGCGAGCCCTCGGCCCCGCTGTACTTGGCAATCTTGTGCAGCGAGTGAATGCTCACGGTCAGCAAGTCGTCATCCCGATACACAAGGCGAATAGCTTCCTGCACCTGCCCGTTGATTTCGACCTGGGTGAGGCCGGCGAAGCGCGCGATGCCGTAGTCCTGGTGCGTCACGTAGTCGCCGGGCTGCAGCGTTTTCAGCTCGCGCAGGGTCAGGGCCTTCTTTTTCGAGAACTTCCGTGCTTCCTGCGCCCGGTAGTAGCGCTCGAACAGCTGGTGGTCGGTGTACACGGCCAAGCCGAGCTGCTCGTCCACGAAGCCCTCGCGCAGGGCCAGCAGCAGGTGCTGAAACTGCACGTTGTTGTCGAGCTCGTCGAAAATCGTGCGCAGGCGGTCAGCCTGCCGCACCGTGTCGGCGGTAATAATGCTGGTGAAGCCGCGCACCTGGTTTTCCTTCAGCTGCTTCACCATGCGCTCAAACTCCTTGTTGAAGCTCGGCTGCGGCTTGGCCGTGAACTGAAACGCCTCGGCACTTTTGAAGTGGAAGCGCTTGCCGAATTCTACCACCGCGAACTCGTCCAGCAGCTTCTTAAAGCTCTTGCCCGACTCGAACAAATCGGCCGGCTTGCTCACAATCTGCATGCCGCCGGCCTCGCTCAGCATCTGCTGAAAGTTGGCCTCGGCCTTCTCGAACAGCTCGGTTACCACGTCCAGGGTCTGGCGCACATCCTTGGCCCACACGCAGGCCGTGCGGGGCAGAAACTCGAAAAACGCCTCCCGCGTCTCGGTCAGCATCTTGGTCTGCACGTTGGGGATGATGCTGATGCTGGGCCGCGCCTCCACCGACAGCTGCGTTTCGGGATTAAACGTGCGGATGCTCTCAATCTCGTCGCCGAACAGTTCCAGGCGAAACGGCAATTCATTGGCGTAGCTGAACACATCCACAATGCCGCCGCGCACCGCGTACTGCCCCGCCTCGTACACGAAATCGGTCTTCTCGAAGTCGTACTCGCCCAGCAGCTCGCCCAGGAAATTCACGTCCAGCCGGTCGCCCACCTTGGCGTTGAAGGTGTTCTTCACCAGGCTCTGGCGGTTGATGACCTTCTCGGTCAGCGCCTCCGGATACGTCACGATGAACACGCTGTTGCCCGCCGTGGCCGCCCGCGTGGTGTTGAGGCGGTTGAGGGCCTCGGCGCGCATCAGCACGTTGGCGTTTTCGGTTTCGTCGAACTGGTAAGGCCGCTTGTAGGAGCTCGGAAACAGCAGCACCTCCGGCCCCTCGGGCAGCAGGTGCTGCAGGTCGGCCAGGAAGTAAGCGGCCTCCTCCTTGTCGTGCAGAATGAACAGGTGCGGCTGCTGGGGCTGGGCCACGGCGGCGGCCACCACGGCATCCTGGCTGCCCACCAATCCACGCAGGTGCAGGCGGGGCCGGGCGGGGGCCGCTGCGGGCTTAGTGGCGTCGCGCAGGCGCGCGGCCAGCACCTGCACTTCGGGCGAAAGGCGGTATAAACGAAGAAAATCAGCTACTTGCACGGGGTTTCAGGCTAGGGCGGGGCAAATGAAGTAGCCCGGCCGGATGGATTTCCGGTCGGGCAGCGGGGTAGATACACGGGAGCGGCGGCGAAGGTTTCTTGCGCTGCCCGTAGTTTCGTTGCTCATTCGGTGGGTATTTACGCCGAACGTCATGCTGAGCGCAGTCGAAGCATCTCTACCGCAATAGTATTCAGTCAACAGGATTAGTTGCGCGGTAGAGATGCTTCGACTGCGCTCAGCATGACGTTTGGCTGTATCCAGCAAAACAACCAGCAACTCCCCTCCATGCGCGGCTCCTCTCACCTGGCCATTGGCCTCATCACTGGCGTGGCCGTGGCCGGGCTGGTACCGGGCATTCCGTTCTCGCTGGCCGGCATCGCGCTGGCCGGCTTCTCCAGCCTCGCCCCCGACCTCGACCACCCCGAAAGCCGCCTCAGCAAGCGCCTGGGCTTCACCCAAAACTACGTGCGTTGGGCATTCGTGGCCGGTGGCCTGCTCATTGCCGCCTACGCTTACTTCCAGCTGCACGCCAGCTCCGAGCAGCGCCTCTACTACACGGCCGCGCTGGCCTTCGGGCTGATTGGAGTGGGCATGCAGGGCGGCTCCACGCGGCGGCTGGCGCTGCTGTTCACCGGCCTGGGCACGGTGGTGGCGGGCCTCTACACCGAGCAGCTGTGGCTGAGTTTGCTGGGCACCTTCGTGGCGCTGGCTCCCTTCACCTCGCACCGCTCCTGGACGCACACCATCTGGGCCACGGCCCTCTGGACCTACATTGGCCACCTCGCCGACCAGCACCTGGGCTGGCGCGGCGTGGCCCTCTACGCCGGCTCCGGCTACGCCTCGCACCTACTGGCCGATACGCTCACCAAGGCTGGAATCAGGTGGTTTTTGCCGCTCTGGGACTATTCGTTCAAAATCCCGCTCATCAGCACCGGCTCGGCCAGCGGCAACGTTATGGAAGTGGGCATCTGCGTGGGCTACGCGCTATTGGTCGTGGGGCTGGTGGTCGGCTCGATGCACCTGGTGTAGCGCCCGCAATGCGCCCGCGCTTCCCTGACGACCAACAGACTGCAACTTCCTATGCCGGAGTATTGGATAAGTCGGCAACAAATAGTAGCTTCGCAGCAGATATACCGATAAATTAAGCCTCTATTGGTATTGCCAGGTATTGTTATTCCGTTAATTAAATTACATCGCGCCGGTTCGGCCCCCTCTATTTCTGCTTTCGCAGCTTCCCCGCGGCTTCTCTATAAACGCCTTCGCCGCCCGGCTCCTCCCCACTTGTTCTTCTTTGGCGTGCCACCTGCTAGTGGCCGGCCGTTGCTTCCCTCCCACCGGCTCCGCGCCGGCGCTTGCCCGATATCCCACCACCGCCATCCCACTCAAAACACTTCTCTAACGTTTACTAATTTTAATACCCATGAACCAGATGAACAGCCCCTTAATTCGGGTTGGTGTCTTTTATGACGGCAACTATTTTCTAAAAATCAGCGATTATTATTATTTCCAGCACGAGCGCAAGGCCCGCATCAGCCTTGAGGGCCTGCACGAATACATTCGTCACCAGATTGCCGACGAAGAGGATGTTGACACGCGCTTGGTGCGCATCACCGATGCCCACTTTTTCCGCGGCCGCCTCTCGGCTACCGAAGCCCGTGACAAGGACCGCCTGTTTCACGACCGCCTGCTCGACGACATCCTGATGAACCTGGGCGTGCAGACCCACTACATGGCCCTGAAAACCCGCGACGGCCGCCTGCAGGAAAAAGGCATCGACGTGTGGCTGAGCCTGGAAGCCCTGGAGCTGGCCCTGCATAAAACCCTCGACGTGGTCGTGCTCATCGCCGGCGACTCCGACTACGTGCCCCTCATCCGCAAGCTCAACACGGTGGGTACCCGCGTGATGCTGCTGAACTGGGACTTCAAATACGAAGACTTTAAGGGCGAAACCCGCGTCACGCGCGCCTCGCAGCAGCTGCTGGAGCAGGTAACCTACCCGGTGGCCATGCACGACGTGATTGACCGCGGCCTGCAAAGCCAAGACGAGGTGGTGGAAGGCCTGTTCGTGAACCAGTCCGAGCCGGCCGCCTTCGCGCCCAGCACGGCGGCCGCGCCCAAGCTGGCCCGCCCCACCGGCCCCACCGCCGCCGGCCCCGTGGGCACGCTCGGCATGAGCACCATCAAAAACCTGAAAAACGGTTTCGGCTTCGTGGTAATGCCCCCGAACAACCTGTTCTTCAGCTACGCCGACCTCACCGAGGGTGACTTCAACGACCTGCGCGAAGGCGACTGGGTCGAGTTCACCGTAGGCCGCAACCACCGCGACGAGGATTGCGCCCGCAACGTGCGCAAGGTGACTGCCCCGCAGATGACCGATGGCGAGGACGACTACGAGCCCGTGAACATGCACGCCGCAGCCGAGCTGTAAGCGCCTGTCGTTGCTAGTGGAGCATTCCGCGCAGCAAGCAGCGACGGAATGCGGCAACCGAAGGTCAGCGTAGCTAATCCGTCCGCTCCATGCGTCAGTCCTAAAAGTAAAAGGCCCCGATACTAAGCAGTATCGGGGCCTTTTACTTTTAGGACTGACG
>JANXMN010000109.1 GCA_025354605.1 Hymenobacter sp.
TGATGGTTTGCCAGCTCTGCCAGCCGCCGGTGTTGCCTACGTTGATGGAGCCGAGCAGGCCGCCGCTGCTGGTGCGCAGCTGCAGCGTGGCCCCGCCGGTGGCGCTGGCCACGCGGAAGCCCACGGTGTAGGCGCCGGCCGTGGCCACGTTCACGGCGTAGTCGAGGTAGTCGTTGGTGTCGAAGTAGTCGACGTTGAGCCCGCCGCCGGTGTCGGTGGTGGGCTCGGTGAAGGTGCCCGACTGGGCCGAAAAGCTCTCGCCCTCCAGCTTGCCCGGTATCGCCTGCGCCGTGGGTGTGGTGCCGGTGCGGGCCACGACGACCTGGTTGATGGCCGTGAGGAGGGAATTGGAGCCGCCGGCATCCTGGCCGAGCTGCCAAATCATGATGCCCCCGCCCTGGTCGAAGGCCAGGTTAGTCTTGCTCTTGATGGTGGAAATGCCGTTGTAGCCCACCCCGTTGAACTGGTCCGCGTTGGGGTCGGCCCCCTGGGCGAGCAGCGTGGCGAATGGCACGCCGTTGGGCTGGCCATAGAAGGGCACGCCCAGCACCGTTTTGCTGGCCGCCAGCCCGCGCCCGCGCCAGTACGCGAGCGACTGCGACGCCAGCGCGTAAGTCGAATGGTTGGGCGGCGTGTCGTCGTAGGCCATCACGTTGAGGAAGTCTACGTTGCTGAGCACGCTGGCCTGGATATATGGCCCCGCCCAGGTGCCGCCGGCCACGGCCGTGGTCAGCAGCTTGCCCCGGCTGTGGAGCTGGGTGGCCAGGGCCTGCATCACGGCCGCGTAGCCGTTGGCCGTGTTGGCATCCGGGTGCTCCCAGTCGATGTCGACCCCATCGAGGCCGTACTGGTTCACGAAATTGACCAGGTTGGTGGTGAAGGCGCTGGTGTAGCCTGCGTTGTTGCCGATGGAAACGAACACGCCGGGGTTGCCGTTGAGCCAGCCGCCGACCGAAATAAGCACCTTCACCCCGTTGGCGTGGGCCGTGCTCACTAGGCTTTGCAGCTTGGCGGGGTTCTCGATGGGCTGCAGCGTGCCGTCGCCGTTGGGCAGCAGGAAGGCGTAGTTGACGTACGTGAGCTTGCCAAACTGCACGGCGCTAACGTCGCCGTTCCAGGAAGGCAGGTAGCCGATGACTTTGAACTGGGCCATCGCCGGCCCCGCGCCCAGCAGAAGCAGAAATAGGGCCGCCAGGGCCGGTCTCAGAAAGGCAAAAGTTTTCATAGTAGGGAAATAAGGAGGTTTGGTTGGCAGGCGGTTAACGGGCAGAGGTATCCCGGCCGCCCAAGGGCTTGTAAATAACTCCGCACCATGCGTTGAATTATTTACACCATCTTGTCAATAATTCAACGCACGGCGCGGAGTTATTGACACCGGTGTAGCTACTGCGCAGCCCGGCCTCTAAACCGGAATGTTTTTTGGAGGCTGCCCGGGGCCGGCCGGCCCCATACGGACCTCGGAGCACCCGCGTAATTCGCCTGGCTCAACCGATGGCAACAGCCGGTGAATCACCAAAAAAACTGTTTGGCGGATTGTTTTAAGCCGCCCGACCGGTGTAGAGACGCATCCTTGCGGCTCGTCGTTGGCCGATTTCATTCAACGACGAGCCGCAAGGATGCGTCTCTGCATAACTGGCAAGCGGCTACTTCATGAAGCGTTGCACCAAGTGCGTTTTGCCATCCGACGAGAGCAGCCGCAACGTGTAGGTGCCGGGCCGCAGGGCCGACACGTCGATGCTGCCAGCTTCGGCCGAGCCGCTGGCTACCGGTTGGCCCCAGGAGTCCAGCACCTGGTACTGGCTGCCGGCGAGGGGCAGGGTCGTGCGCAGCTGTAGGCGCTCGGCTACCGGGTTGGGGTAAATTTCCAGCACGGGCGTGGCCTGGGCTACTGCCAGCTTATCCGGTGCGGCCAGCCGGTTGGCCCCTTGCTTGGTGATGCGGACCCAGTTGAGGTTGTAGCCGCCGGTTTGGGCGTACACGCCGAAGTTGTAAGTGCCCGCGTTCACGCTTACGGTGCGCGAGACGGTGGTCCAGCTCTGCCAGCCGCCGGTGCCAGGAATGGCCGTGTTGCCGAAAGGAATCGAGCCCGCGTTCAAATCCGCCGAGATGGTGCCGCCGCTGGTGGCGCTGGCTACCCGGTACTCAAGCAGGTAAGTGCCGGTGCTGGGGAAGTTGATGCTGTTCCAGACGAGGTAGTCGCCGGCATCGATGTAGCCCATGTTCTGGCCGCCGCCGGCGTCGGTGCAGGCTTCGACCAGCATGCCGTTGTTCACGTTGGCGGCCTCGGCTTCGAGCTGCCGGCTGAAGCTGGCCGGGGCGGTTTGCACGCGCAGGGAGGTGGCCTGGTCGTTCCAGCTGCCCGCGCCGAGCGGGTTGCCCACCAGGCAGGAGTTGTTGGCCCCCACGGTGAGCGCGCCGCCGCTGAAATTGTCGTTTTCATACAGCACCACCTGGTAGCCGCCGTTCACGGTCAGCGAGGAAATGTCGTCGTTGAGGATGCCTCGGGCTTGCAGGGCGGCCAGGTTGTAGTCGCCCACGGGCAGGGCCACCGCCGTGCCGCCATAGTTGCAGTCGCGGTACATGGTGGCCACGCCGCCGGCCGGGGCCGGGGCCGAGCCCGAGATACTGAACAGGCCCAGTGAGGAATAGTCGGAGTAGCCGTCGGTGGCGGGGTTGCCCGAGCTGGTGCCGTCAATCTGCAGGTAGTAGGTGCCCGCGCCCAGGCCGACGCTGAACGACACGTTCAGGTTGCCGCCGCCCGGGGTGTCGTACGTCCCAACCAGCCCGCCGCCGCTGTTGAAGAGGCGCGCCACGATGTCGAGGTCGCCGTAGCGGCCCACGGTGTTCACGGTGAAGGTGGCGGTGCCGCCGGCCGTGGCAAAAGCGAAATAATCCTGGTCGGCGGTGCGCTCGATGATGCCGTTGCCGCTGAGGCTGCTGCCGTTGCGGGCCAGGTTGGTGGCCCCGGCAATGGCGTTGCTGTGGTCGTCGGGCCGGTAGCCCACGTTGTAGGTCGCGCCCGACATGATGGCGAGGTCGTCTTCCTGGTTGTTGGCCGAGTTGTATTCGCCCCGGCTCCAGTGCGTGACGGGCTTATAGTAGCCCGCGCCCATAATCGGGGCCCAGGCTCCGGCGTTATCCTGGCCGGTGTAGTAGCCCTCGGCGGGGCTGAAGCGCCCGTCGTGGCTCAGGCCCAGGGTGTGGCCCACCTCGTGCGAAGCCGCCTCGCCGCCCGCCTTCGGGTCGCTCATAAACACCCAGCAGGGCGTATCGTCGTTGTTTTTGAAGGACGTCAGGAAAGCCACGCCGCCCGCGCCGTTGGCAATAGTGGAGCCGCTGCCCGGCGAAATCACGCAGCGCATGCGCATGTTCTTGGGGTACGAGTTGAACACGTTCTCGTCGGTGGTCACGTTCAGACTGAACGGCCGGTAATCTTCGCTCACCAGCTCCCACAGGGCCTGCACGTTGGCATCGGTCATGTTGGGCGACGGCGCGTTGTAGGCGTTGCCATTGTTCCAGCCGGTGCCGGCGGGCAGGGCGTAGCCGTCGCAGTCGAGCAGCACGCAGCCCCGCGCTCCGGGAAAGCTTTGCAGCGCCACCACCGCGGTGCGCTGGGCCGCGCCCGGGGCCGCCGGCACCGGCTCGCGGTAGCCCAGCGGCTTGTTGTAGTCGACACAGACAACCTGGTTGATGTCAACCGGGCGCACCGTCACGTTGCCCCGCGCATCGGCCGCGTAGCGGTAGGCCTGGTGGCGGGCGCGCAGCACGATTTGGCCTTCCACCACCGGGCCTTCGATGCGCAGCTGGAACGACGACCCGGCCACGCCCGCGAGCTCGCCCACTACGTACTCACCGGTTTTGGCCAGGTCCTCGCGGTAATTCACCCGCCCGGCAAAGGCCAGGTTCGGGCTCACGCGCAGCGTGACGGTGGCCGGGGTGCGGTTGGCGAGGCCCGCCGCCACCTGGGTTTCGAGCTGGCGCACCAGCGCTTGGCTGGTGCCGAGCGGGTAGGCGGGGCCGTCGGCCGGGCGCTGGCCCTGGGCCAGGGCCGTGCCCAGCCCCGCTAAAAATAGGGCCGTGCTCAGCCCACTTGCATACAGTTTGTTCATAGCTCAGAAAGAAGTGAAGGGTGGAAAACGCGCGGCCGAAGCCAGACAAAACGAGGAGCCGGGGTCGCCGGCTCCTCAAATCAGGTTACTCTTTGCTAAAGCGGCTCGTCAGCTTGGGCTGGCCCGGAGCCACTAGCACCAGCGTGTAGAGGCCGGGCCGCAGGGCCGACACATCCACGGGCTCGCCGTGGTGAGTGCCGCGCCACACCACGCGCCCGTCCAGGCTTCGGATGCTGACCTCGCCGCCCAGAAATTCGGGGGCCGCGTTCAGGGTCAGGCGGTCGGCTACCGGGTTGGGGAACACGCTGGCCACGACGTTGGCCTCGGCCGTGGCAGCCAGCGTGCGGCCCCCGACTTTGGTGATGCGGACGTAATTAAGGTTGTAGCCACCGGTCTGGGCGTACACGCCGAAGTTGTAGGTGCCGGCGTTCACGGTCACTGACTTCGACACGGTGGTCCAGTTCTGCCAGCCGCCGGTGCCGGGCACGCCGGTGTTCCCAAACGGGATGGAGCCGGCGTTCAAATCCGAAGAAATAGTGCCGCCATTGGTGCCGCTGGCCACCCGGTATTCAATGTTGTAGCTGCCGCTGGTAGGGAAGTTGACGTTGTTCCAGACGAGGTAGTCGCCGGCGTCGATGTAGCCCATGTCCTGGCCGCCGCCGGCATCGGTGCAGGCTTCGACCAGCATGCCGTTGTTCACGTTGGCGGCCTCGGCTTGCAGCGTCACCGAGAAAGCGGCCGGCGCGTTCGTGAGCTGGTACACCCGCACGTAGTCCACGTTCATCGTGGCGGGCAGGCGGCTTTCGTCCACGGTCTGGCCGGGCCAGTCGCCGGCCACGGCCAGGTTCAGCAGCAGGAAGAAGGGCTTTTGGAATTCCTCGGTGCCGCCGGTGCCGTTGGTGATGTTGATTTCGTGGTACTTGGCCCCGTCCACAAACCAGCGAATGTAAGCCGGGGTCCACTCGACGCTGTACACGTGGTAGGCGTTGGGCGAGGTGGCGATGTTGCCGCCGTATTGGGCGTGGCCGTTGCTGTCCCAGTGCACGGTGCCGTAGCAACGGCTGTCGGCGTTCACCTGCTCCAGGATGTCGATTTCGCCGCAGTAGGGCCAGCCCACGCTGCCAATGTTGCTGCCCAGCATCCAGAATGCCGGCCACAGCCCCTGGCCCAGGGGCGTTTTGATGCGGGCCTCCATCCGGCCGAAGGCAAACTGCTTCAGTCCCTGGGTTTTCAGCCGGGCCGAGGTGTAGGGCATGCCGCCCACGGCCTGCTTGCGGGCCGTGATGACCAGCTCGCCGTTGGCCACGGTGGCGTTGGATGCCTGGTAATACTGCTTCTCGTTGTTGCCCCAGCCGCCGCCGCCGGTTTCAAAAGCCCAGTTCGAGGTGTTCACGGCCGTGCCGTTGAACTCGTCGGCCCAGACCTGCTGGTAGGTTTGGGCGTGCGCGCCGGCGGCGCAGGTCAGCGCCAGCGCGGCGGTTTCCAGGAGCCGGATAAAAGTTTGTTTCATGAGCTTGGGGTGGGTTTGTGAATGAATGAGAAATGGGTCAGGTTAGGGAAATAAAAAGAACGTCATGCTTCATCTTGCGTCCGCGCAGTCGAA
>JANXMN010000111.1 GCA_025354605.1 Hymenobacter sp.
GAGCACATCGACGTGCTCGATGTGGGCGTGGGGGCCAACTGCATCTACCCCATCATCGGCCGGCGCGAGTACGGCTGGCACTTCGTGGGTTCCGACATCGACGGGGTGGCCGTGCGCGCCGCCCAGCAGATTGAGGCCGCCAACCCCAGCCTGGCCGGCGCTATCGAGGCCCGCCTGCAGCCCGCCCGCACCCGCATTTTCGATGGCCTCATCCAGGCCGGCGAGGTGTTCGACCTCACGATGTGCAACCCGCCCTTCCACGCCTCGGCGGCGGCGGCGGCGGCCGGCGCGCAGCGCAAAACCACCGGCCTGGGCACCGGGCGCGGCCTCCGGCCGGTACTGAACTTCGGCGGCCAGAACAACGAGCTGTGGTGCGAGGGCGGCGAAGCTGCCTTCATCCGACGCATGGTGCAGGAAAGCGGCCGGCGGCCCCGCGCCTGCTATTGGTTCACCACGCTGGTATCGAAAAAAGAAACCCTAGCCGGCGTGTACCGCGCCTTGCAAACGGCCGGCACCACCGAAGTGCGCACCATTGAAATGGCTCAGGGCCAGAAGAAAAGCCGCCTCGTAGCCTGGACATTCCTCACGCCCGCGCAGCAGGACACCTGGCGCAAGGCACGCTGGGCCACTCCGCGCTAGCTCAACCTAACGAGCGGGCCTATATATTGCGTATCTTCGTAGCAATTCACTCTGCTGGCGGGGCTGTGTTTGCCACCAGTACCGTCTGCAACAATCATTCAGCAACAACAAACTATGGGTAGGTCTCAAGAGACATTTGGTAAGAAAGACAACGAAAAGAAGCGCGCCAAGAAGAAAACCGAGAAGGAGGAGCGCAAAGTTGAGCGCCAGGCCAACGCTAAATCCGGCGCGGCCCTGGAAGAAATGTTTGCCTACGTTGATGAAAACGGCAACATCACCTCCACCCCGCCCGACCCCACGAAGAAGCGCGTCATCAAGGATGAGGACATCCGCATCAGCGTGGCTAAGCAGGAAGACCGGGAGCCCGAAGACACCCTGCGCACCGGCAGCGTCACGTTCTTCAACTCCTCGAAAGGCTACGGTTTCATCCGCGACTCGCAGACGCAGGAAAGCATTTTTGTGCACGCCAACGCCCTGGGCGGCCTCACCATCAATGAGAACGACAAGGTGAACTTTGAAGTGGAGATGGGCCCCAAAGGCCCCAACGCCGTGCGCGTAAAAATGGGCGGTGCCACCCCGCCTCCCGCTGCCGCACCGGCACCGGCCGCCGAGTAAGCACCCCCACACTAACAAGCCGAAGCCCCGCTTTCGCAGCTACTTTGGCTGCGGAAGCGGGGCTTCCGCTTGGTTAATAAGTAGTAATGCTTAAGTGACCGTAGCAAAAAAGGCGGTCATGCTGAGCTTGTCGAAGCATCTCTACCGCACAAGTAATTCACTTTACTGCTACGGTAGAGATGCTTCGACAAGCTCAGAATGACGTTCAAGATTGAATACACTTGCTTATGCACAACTGCTTAACAGGTGAAGTACCCCGAAATGAAATTTTGGGGTACTCGGGCTACGCGTTGCTGTCCATTGCGGCCAGGCTGGTCTCGGCGGCGTCGGCATCGGCGGTCGTGGTGGCATCGGGGCGGGCGGGCAGGTCGGCCCCGCTCAGGCGCTTGGCCAGGTAGCTCACGCCCAATGCTACCAGGGCGGCCCCGCCCACCACTTTCTGCGTGGTGCTGAGCTTGCGCTTCCGCAGCTGCTTGATGGATTTGACGGCTCCGCCCAGCAGGGTGGCTTTTTTACCGGCTTTGTTCTTCTTGGCTTTGTCTTTGGTCTTTTTCATGAGGAGCGGAATGGATAAGGTAATGATGGCGGAAGCGTCGAAGCACTATTCTTCGGCGGCAAAGCGGGCGCGCTTGGGATGCTTGCGCGGAACTGCCGGCGCGGCATGGTCGACGACCGGAGCCGGAGCTTCTTCGGCCTCGGGCGCTTCGGGCGCGTTGTCCGAATCGCGAGCGGCCAGGTACACCAGGCCGGCGGCGGCCAGGGCCACCCCGCCCATCACCTTCTGGGCGGGGCTGAGCTTGCCGACCTCCTTGCTCACCTTGCGAAACTTTTTGAGCGTGAGGTGAGCCAGGTCGAGAATATCGTTCGAAGCCTTGTCTTTTTTCGAATGCTTCTGCTTTTTGTCGGTGCTCATAAGAAAATGTGGTAAGGTAGTTTCGAGAAGGAATTGCAGGGGAAAGGCCATGACGAAGGGTGCTGAGCGAGCCCGGACACTTTGCGGAAGTGCCGAATCAAGGTATTCGCAGGATGCCGGCAGAAGGTTGCCGTAAGGCCGAAATAGCCAAGCGCTGACCTGCTGCTGCTGCTGGTCGAAAACAGCTTCAAGCACGGCCGCCACCACTTTTCCGATAAAGCCAGCGTGGAGGCCACCCTCACGGCCACGCCCACTTAGGGCCGCAGCGGCGGCATCGGGCTAGCCAACATCCGCCAGCGGCTGGCCCTCTACCACCCTCATGCCTACGAGCTGCGGCTGAGCGAGCCCCACGGCCGCCACCGCGCCAAGCTCATGCTGCGCACATAGAGACCGTGGAAGCAACTCACGACGTCCATTGAACAGCGGGTGCTCCCCGGCTGCCAGCACGGGAGCCGGGCATGTGCCGCTCCCTGAAACCAGCGGGGAACTCTTCAACCTGTTCAAATTTACCAACCTTGCTCCGCCAGACTGTTTTCCGCATCAGGCGGCTGAGGCTTGCCCTCGTTTTCGCCGACCGCGCTGACGCATGAATATGTGGTGCCTGCCCACTGGGCGGCCGCTATATTTGTCCCCAATCCTTTCCAACCTTCACGTATGAATCCCCAACCTTCCCGTTCGCTCACTGATGACCTGGTGAGCTACTTCGACCAGAAACCCGAAGTCCACTCCGCTTATTTCGCCTTCCTGTACAGCTCCGTTAGCGAAACGCACGACCTGTTTTTGGGGGTGGAGCACAGCGGCGACCTGGAGGGTATTCAGGCCATGGCCCTGCTTATCAAGAAGGTGTACCTGGGTGAGAGTCCCCTGTTTTTCGCCTCGACTGAGCACGATGCCGACACGTTTGCCATCGTGAAAGAGCAGGGCCTCCTGTTCTTCTCGCGCCAGGAAGAAACGGTTGTGGCCCAGCAGCTGCTCAAGCGCCTGTTCAACCGCGAGGGCGACGACCAGGACCTGATTGAAACCGTGCGCCACAACGGCGTGTACGCGCTGGTCGACGCGGCCCAGCTGGAGGACAAGAAGCTCGTGGTGCCGTCGTTCGCGCGGGGCGAAAACACCTTCACGCCGCTCTACACCCACCCCAGCATGCTGGCGATGGCGGGCATGGCCGCCGTGCCGCCCGGCCTGGCCCTGGCCCGCGTGACGTGGAGCCGGCACCTGGCTGGCGCCGCCCCCCGGCAGGTAATACTCAACCCCGATACCGACTTTACGGCTGCCTTCGAGCTATAGCCGCCCCGGAGCCTGGCCGCCGGCCCGCGCAGGTTGTGCTCACGGATGGCACCACGCTGCCCATCGGCCAGTCGTACAAGCTCGAGCTGCTGGCCTGGTTTAAAAAGTAACGACCGGGGCGCGCGCCCGTAGCCGCGCATACAGCAGCTCGTAGGCCGGGCAGGCCAGGCCAAGGCCCAGGGCGTGGCTGGCACGCACGACGTAGCCCGTCAGCGACTCGACTTCGGTGGGCTTGCCGGCCTGGTAGTCGCTGTGCATGGAAGAAGTGGTGTCGTAGGGCAGCGTTTCCATGCGGGTGAGGGCGCGGGTGCCAACGTCGGGCGGCAGGGCAATGCCCAGGCCGGCGGCCAGCTGCTGCACTTCGGCTAGCAGCGCATCCACCAGCGGGCGCGACTCGGTTCCGGCCAGCACCACGCCCAGCGGCGCGTCGAACGCCGAGGTGAGCGTGGCTACCGGCGAGATGAATGTGAATTTCTCCCACACCGCCCGGCGGATATCGGGCACCAACCGGGCATCGATACCGGCAGCCTGGAGCCGCGCCTGCACGCTTTGCATGGCGGGCGCAGGGCCCGCTGGCGCGCCGAAGAGCAGCGTGCGGCCGGCCCCGGTGACGCGCACCCGGCCGGGGGCGGCCAGCCGGGCCACGATGTACACGCAGCCATCCCACACCGGCTGGCCGGGCAGCTGGCGGGCAATTCGGGCGGCACTGTCGACGCCATTGAGCAGGGGCAGCAGCACGGTGGCCGGCCCGAGGCTGGGCTGCAGCTGCGCCAGGGTGGCTTCGAGGTCGTAGCCCTTGGTGCAGAGGATGACCAGGTCGGCCACGCCAAGGGTGGCCGGGTCGGCACTGAGATGGGTGGGGCGGGCCAGCAGGTCGGGCTCGCCGGCGGCTTCCACCAGCAGGCCGTGGGCGCGAATGGCCGCCTCGTTGGCTCCCCGGACCAGGAAACTCACTTCGACCTCGGGATGGCCGGGCGCGTAGTGTGCGGCCAGCCGGCCGCCGATGTAGCCGCCTACGCCACCAAGGCCGGCAATCAGGATTCGATAGGAGTGCATGAACGGGAATAGAGCGCTGGAAGAGTCGTAGCTGTTGCAAGGGCAGCTTACGGACAGCCGAGGGTAAAGGTGAAACCCGGTCCGCCCTCGTTGCATGGGGAGAGCCAACGTGGCCAGGCCAATACCAAACGAACCCTTTCGCATTTGGGGCTAACGTGCTTCATTTCTTCTATCGTCGCCCTGACCGACAAGGCTTTGCCGACCGGAGCGCTTCCGCAAAGGATTGCGAACGACAGCGGCATAATTTCAAGGTTGATTTTAACACTGGCAGTAGCGCGTGTTTTTAGGTAAAAAAAATTGCGGGAATCAGATTGTTTTTTATCCGCACGAATGAGCAGGCCCCGCCGGCGGCCAAGGAAGCTGGCAGAGCCGAAGCAGCCCCAACAAGGCGCGGGAGAATGCACGGCGAACAAGTTGGCCGGGTGTTTTTGCGCGTGTGCCGTAAGCGTGTATCGCAGCGCAAAATGGCCAAAAACGAGTAGAATGGAGGCTTTATATCTGCACAAAATGCACATAGCTTGCACCACCGGACCGCTCGCAACTCTAGCTTTTTGCCCGGCCCTTGGACTTTGACTTGTTGATGTTACGCAGTGGCTGCCGAATCTCGGGTTTTGTTTCTGGTTCCCGGCTTCTTGTGCACCCTGGAGAATCAACCAGGAACAAGCAACAAGCAACCAGAAACAAAAACCCAGGCTGCTTTAGCGGCTGCGTAACAGCAGTGACTTACTGGTTTCACCCCCTTCTACCAGCCGCCCGGGCGGCTTGGTCAACGGGGCTGCTCACTACCCGCCGAGCCTCTCTCGCCGGCCCGCTCCGGCGGACTTGTCCCTGCGCTGCTTCACTTTTTCCCAAACTCCCACACCTATGAAAAAACTTACGCTGCTGTCCCTTCTGGCCCTTACTCTGGGCGCGCTGTTGCCGCGATTCAGCCACGCCCAGGGTGCCATTCCATTCACCATCAACAACACCTCGCCCTTTGCCGACACCGACCTGTACGTGGCCATCGTCGGCATCGACCCTTCGAACAACCACGTCTGGATAAACGCCGCCAACAGCCAGGTGCTGCCCATGAGCACCGGCTACAACACCGTCACCGGTCCCACCGTCAACGGCAATACCGGGCCGGGGCAGAACTCGAAGTACGCGGCCTGCTTCACGAAGCTGAGCAACATTCCGAACCATACCTTCACGCTGCCCTACATTGCCGGGTGCCGGGTGTACATCTCGCGGGGGCAGCAGCTGTACTTCTACTTTTTCGGAGCCAATGGGTCGCCCTCGGGCTACACCGCCCCCAACCCGCAGAGCCCGACGGACCCGAATACGGGCATTCTCTACGAAACCATTGAGCTGACCAACAACGGCGGCGGCTTCTTCGGCAACACCACCCGCGTCGATGCCTTCGCCTACCCCATGGGCCTGGAGCTGTACGGCAACGGCTACTACAAGAAAACCGGCGAGCTGAAATCGGCCGCCGACATCGTGGCCGCCTACAAGGCCAACGTGCCCACCGAATTCCAAGGCACGGTGAACAACGCCACCGGCGTTATCAGCTTCCCGAGCAAGACGGCGGCCTTCTACGACGGCACCAACGGCACCACGGCCGGCCCCTACGGCAACTACTTCAGGCCCTACCTCGATGCGATTTGGGCCAAGTACAAGAACGAAGACCTGATTTTCAACGCGGGCAATGCCGGCGTATTTAAGGGCCGCGTGGGGGGCGACAACCGCCTCGTGGTAGTGGGCCAGTCGGGCGCCTACAACGGCCGCACGGGCATCATCACCCGCGAGCCCACCACGCAGGAGGCCTTCGAGGGCAAGGGCGTGCTGGCCACCCGCAACTCCGACGGCGACTGCGACCTCGTGGTGCAGGCCCAGATTACGGCGGCCGTCAACCGCCACGCCATCAGCACGGCAGCGGGCGCGGCGGGCCAGCAGAACTTCTACAACGTGGCTGGCTTTTACGGCGCGGCCCCGATGAACTACTACGCCCGCTTCTGGCACCTGCCGGGTATCAGCGTGGATAACCTGTCGTACGGCTTCGCCTACGACGACGTGGCCGACCAGTCGGCCACCCTGCAAACGCCGCAGCCGACCAAGGTGGTGGCCACGTTCGGTGGCTTCGCGGGGCAGGCCCCCACGGCGCAGGCGATACCGGGCAAGCTGGAGGGCGAGAGCTTTTCGGCCCAGTCGGGCACCTTCACCGAGCCCACCACCGACACCGGCGGCGGGCTCAACGTGGACTACTTCGACACCAACGACTACCTCGACTACGCCGTGAACGTGGCCGCGGCCGGCGCCTACACCGTGGGCTTCCGCGTGGCCAGCGCCACCGGCGGGGCCACGCTGCAGCTGCGCACCAGCAGCGGCGGCCTGCTCGGCTCCATCAACGTAGGCAACACCGGCGGCTGGCAGAGCTGGCAAACCATCA
>JANXMN010000117.1 GCA_025354605.1 Hymenobacter sp.
CGCCGAAGCCGTGGAGGTGCATTACAACCCGGGCATTGTGAGCTACCAGCAGCTGCTCGACGTGTTTTTTCTGGGCTCCCACAATCCCACCGAGCTCAACCGCCAGGGTCCCGACACGGGCACGGCGGTGCGTTCCATCGCGTTTTACCGCACCCCGGCCGAGCAGCAGCTCATCAAGGCCACCATCCGGCGCATCGAGGCCACGCACCGTTATCCGACCCCGATTGTGTCCCAGGTAAAACCCTATGACCGTTTCTGGCCGGCCGAAGCCTACCACCAGGGCTACTACCGCCACAACCCCGGCAACGGCTACATCACCCGCGTGTCGCGGCCCCGGGTCGAGCAGTTTCGCCGCACGTTCCCGCAGCTCTTAAAGCCCGTTGCGGCGCAGTAAGCCAAACTCCTACCCTCACTTTTTGACGGTTGAAAGTGTTTCATCAATAAAGCGTTAATCTTTTTTAATTTGCCGGCTGCCGAGCGGTAGCCTGTCCTGTTTCTCTTTTACCTTTTTTAAATTCAATGAAGCTTTCTCTTCTTTTGGCCGCTCTCAGCCTGCCGCTGCTGGGCCTGTCCGTGACGGCACACGCGCAAGCCCCGGCTGCCGCTCCGGCCCTGGTGGCCACCGCCCTGCACGTGGGCGACCAGGCCCCGGCTTTCAATGCCAAGGATGCCAACGGCCGGCCGGTTGAGCTGCGCCAGCTCCTCAAAAAAGGCCCCGTGGTGCTGTACTTCTACCGCGGGCAGTGGTGCCCCTTCTGCAACAAGCAGTTGAGCCAGCTGCAGGATTCGCTCCAGCAGCTCACGGCCAAGGGGGCGCAGGTGGTGGTAGTATCGCCGGAAACCCAGGAAAATATCGGCCAGACGGTGACGAAGACCAAGGCTTCGTTCCCGATTATTCACGACCAGGATTTTGCCATCATGAAGGCCTACCACACGGCCTTTACCGTGGACGATGCTACGGCCCTCAAATACCAGGGTTTCGGGCTGGACCTGAAAAAGGCGAATGGGGCCGATGCCAACGTGCTGCCCGTGCCGGCCACCTACATCATCGGCAAAGACGGCAAAATCAAGTTCGCCTACTTCAACCCCGACTACCGCCGGCGCGTGACGGTGAAGCAGGTCGCGCAGGCGCTGTAGCCCAACCGGCTATCCGAATAAGAAACAACAGGCACGGTCATGCTGAGCTCGCCCAAGCAGCTCAGCATGACCGTATTTTTTTGCTGCGACTACTGCTACCCCACCAGCTTGCGGCAGTCGGCATCGGTGAAATCGGGCCGCGGCCGCACGTGGCGCACGTAGTAGCGCCCCACGTCGTAGAGCTGGTCCAGAATAGGCTCCAGGCGCTGCCCAAACGCGGAAAGGCGATACTCGACCCGCGGAGGCATTTCGGCAAAAATGGCTTTTTCCACCAGACCGTCGCCTTCCAGCTCTTTCAGCTGCTGCGTGAGCACCTGCCGGGTTACGCCTTCGATGAGGCGTTCGAGCTGGCCGGGCCGGTGCTCGCCGTTGAGCAGGTGGTAAAGAATGAGAATTTTCCACTTGCCGTCGAGCCGGGAGAGCAGGTGGCGGGTGGGGCAGGTTTCGTTGGTGGCACCGGCCAGCTCGTATTTGGGGGTGGTCATGGGCGTGATGAAGTGGTTGCTGGAAGATAGTCGCCGCCCGGTGAACTGCTAAGTGCGTGAATCCCAACATTGACGCTTTTTCAGGGCATACGCACTATTTTGTGCGTACTTGTGGCTGATTATCAGGCAATTTAATATTGTGCGTTCAATCCATCCAAACGCGCTCCGCATGAATTCTCCGCTTTCTTCTCTAACCGCACTGATTATGGGCGGCAGCAGCGGCATTGGCCTGGCCGTGGCCCGGCAGCTGGCGCAGGCCGGCACCCGCGTGGTGCTGGTGGGCCGCCAAGCCAATAAGCTGGCCGCTGCCATAGCCAACATTCAGGCCGAGGGTGGCGAAGCCACAGGCCACGAACTCGACTTGACCAACCGCGACCAGGTGCGGGGCTTCGCCGCCGAGCTGGCCGCCCAACCCGCGTTCGACTACCTGGTCAACGCGGCCGGCATATTCAAGCCCCTCCCATTCTGGGAGCACACCGAGGCCGATTATGATGCGTACCTGGAGCTGAACCGGGCCACTTTCCTGCTTACCCAAGCCGTGGTGCGCCCCATGATGGCCCGCCGCGCGGGGGCCATCGTCAACGTCGGCTCGATGTGGGCCCGCCAGGCCGTGCTGGCCACGCCTTCGTCGGCCTATTCCATGGCCAAAGCCGGGCTGCATGCTCTCACGCAACACCTGGCGATGGAGCTGGGCAGCTACGGCATCCGCGTCAACGCCGTGGCCCCGGCCGTGGTGGAAACCCCGATTTACGAGGCGTTTATTGCCCCCGACCAGATACACGAGGCCTTGCAGGGCTTCAACAGCTTCCACCCCATCGGCCGGGTTGGGCAGCCTTCGGAAGTGGCCCAAACCATCTGCTTCCTGCTTTCGGGGCAGGCCAGCTGGGTCACGGGCGCGGTGTGGGACGTGGACGGCGGCGTAATGGCCGGCCGCAACTAAGGCTCCCTGGTGGTGATGAAACACCCTCCGCGAACCGGGGCCTTGTCGGAGGCCGGCCGGGCGGGCCTGCTCGCTTTCGGCGCACGTGTTGGGCTGCCGCTCCTCCCTGCCGACTATGCCCCGCTCTTCCGGCTGGGGCGGGAAGAACAATTCGCCCCGCAAACCATCCTCCAGCACGCTGGGGAGCCCTGCGAGCGGGTTCATCTGGTGCTGAGCGGAGTGGCCCGGCACTGCTATCGCTACGATGGCCGCTACCACACCGTCGGCTTTTCGCTGCCGCAGGGGCTGCTCACCGACGCGGCCAGCTTCTGGAGCCAGGCCCCTGCGCAGCTCGATTTGGTGGCCGTCACGCCGCTGCACACCGTCAGCATTACCTACGAGCAGGTATTGGGGCTCTACGCCGCTAATCCGCTGTGGGAGCAGGGCGGCCGGCGCGTGGCCGAAGCACATGGGCGGTGGCTGGCCCGGCGGGCGCTTTCCCTTCAGGTAAAGTCGGCCGCCGCTCGCTACGAGGAGTTGATGCAGACGCACGCCTACTTGTTTAACCAAGTGCCGCTCAATCAGCTGGCCTCGTACCTGGGCATGGCCAAGGAAACCCTCAGCCGCCTGCGGCGCGGTGGGGTAAGCAGCTAACCGGCAGGGGTTGGAGACGGGGGAGTTTCCCGGCGGGCCTGCATTTGGGCCCGCAGCTTCTCCTTAAAATCCTCGCGCAGCTGCACGGGCCCCCGGCCCTGGGAGTAGCGGGCCACCCGGGCAATGAGCAGCGTTTGCTCCTGGTAGCGGCGGCAGAGGTAGCACAGGCGCAGGTGCACCCGCATGGGCAGCAGCGTGCCCACCTGCTGGGGTCGGCCGGCCGTGCGCTCAATCATTAGGGTAACTTGTTGACAGTTCAGCATGCTCTGCTTTACGACGACGCTTTTGCAACTCCAAACCAATGCTTTTCCAGGCATTTACGCAAGTGCAGCTTGGCGCGGTGAATAATGACCCAGTAATTGGCCGCCGTGAGGCTCAGTTCCTGGCAAATGTCTTCGGCCGACAGTTCTTCGACGAAGCGCAGCACGAACACGGCCCCGTGCCGGGCCGGGAGCTTGTCCTGGCAAAGCTGCATGGTCTGGTGCAGGTCCTGCTGTTCCAGCACGTCGTCGGCGCGCACGTTCCAGGCCTGCGGGTACTGCTCCTCCCGCCAATGGCCATCTTCGGACCGGAAGAAATCGGCTTCCGGCCCGCCGCCGGTTTCCAGCGGGACGAAGGGAGAGCGGGCCTCCCGCCGGTAGTGGTCGATGATTTTGCGCTTGAGTATCACGAATAGCCAGGTTCGCTCTGAGGCCTGGCCCCGAAACGAGTCGAGGGCATTCAGGGCGCTGAGGAGGGTTTCCTGCACTAGTTCCTCAGCGGCGTCGGTGGTGTGCACCCGGCGTAGCGCGTAGGTATACAGCTCATCGCCGTAGCGGTCGGGCCACAAATGCGGCGCGGGCATTTCTACTTCAATTTGCATGGCAGGACGCTTGAGTGAACGGATGGGTTTCGCCGCAAGGGCAAGTGGTCTGGTCGTAACAAATAACTAACAACGGGGCTGCCGAACACGGGGCGCGCCGGAGCGATACTAACGGCCCGAACGGGGCCAAACTAAGGCTCAACCAAACAACTAATCCGTCAGAATCAAAATATGGGCAGTTATTGTGACATAAGTCAACGATTCTGGTTGGCTTGATGCACCGTCTGCCGCGGGGCGCAGCCGCTAGCATTGGGCAGACACCAGGCATTGGACTGTGCGCAAACACGGCTTTACTAGCCAACTAACCGGGCAAATAGCGCGTCCAGCGTGGCGGCAGCGGCGGCGGTGCGGCCCGGGTGCAGGGCCGAGCATTGCAGCACGGTGCTGCGCGTGGCCGTGAGCCAGCGGAACCGCTCGGCCACCGGCAGCTGCCCGATAACGCCCCCGGCGGCCCCGCCCTGGCAGATGTGCTCGAACGCCGCGAGCCGAACAGCCACCTCGGCCTGGTCGAGGTCGGGGGCGAAAGCGCGCAGGCGGGCCTCGCCCAGGGCCCACCGCACCTCCAAAAAGCCCAGGCCCCGGCAGTAAAGCACCACGCCTACGTTCAGAAACTCCTCGCGCTCGACGCGCGGCACCACCCGCAGCACGGCGTACTCAAATACGTGCATGGCGGGCGGCATTAGCTTCAGCAACAAATTCGGCCGAGGCCGTGAGGCGGGCTTCGAGGAAGCTGGCGTAGGCGGCGCGCTGGGCTTCGGCGGACACGTCGGGGTTGGCCGTGGCCAGCCACTCGTCGGGCACCAGGGCCACCACGGCCCGGATGACTTCGGGCGTGAGCCGGGCGTGGCCCTCGGCATCGGCGGCGGCCAGCTCGCTGGCCTGGGGCAGCAGCACGTGGTCTTTTATCTGGGGAAAAAGGCGCGGGCGCGGGGCCGCCCAATCGGGGCCGGCGTGGTGCACGTAGAGGGCCGCGCCGTGGTCAATCAGCCAAAGCTCGCGGTGCCACATCAACAGGTTGGTGTTGCGGGCGGTGCGGTCCACGTTCAGGGTCAGGGCATCGAGCCACACGATGCGCGAGGCCAGGTCGGGCGCGATGGTGGTGACGAGGGCATCGAAGGTGATGGCCCCGGAGAGGTAGTGCAGGGCCAGGTTGCGGCCGGTACTGGCCCGCAGCAGGTCCTGAATCTCCTCGTCGGGCTCGGTGCGGCCGAAGCACTCGTCGAGCTCGGCAAACACCAGCTCAGGCATGCGCAGGCCGAGGGCGCGGGCCAACTCGCCCACCACCAGCTCGGCAATCAGGGCCTTCACGCCCTGGCCCGCGCCCCGGAACTTGAGCACATATAAAAAGCCGTCGTCGGCCTCGACCAGCGCCGGCAGCGAGCCGCCCTCGCGCAACGGCGTGACGTAGCGCGTGACGGCAACAGTGCGCAGACCAGAAACAGCAACAGGCAACATAGGCAAACCGGCCCTATTAAGCGAGGGGGGATAAAGAAACGCACGGCGGGCGTTTGGCGGCGGTCAGCGCGGCAGTGGTGCGGCCACCGCGCCAGGCAAATGCCAAATGCCAAAATTTTATATACTCGTTCGGTTACATTTTCTTGAGTACTAGGAAAGTTTTTATAGATTTGAATTATAAGGTTCAAATAAAGCCTCTTTTAGCATATGATAAAGAAACTTATTGAATAATTTTAAGTTATTGCATCTTATGATTATTTGATTTGGTTTTCTTTTTTCAGTCAATAGTTATGTTTTCAGTTTTCTCACTCTTTCTCACATTATGAAACAACTCGACTTTGTTGGCAACAACACGTACCCCTTAGCCAGCGCGCCCTCGCGGGGGCTGCGGGCGGCCAACTGGCCCCTTGTTCTTCGTGTGCTGCTGCTGTGCCTCATTATTGGCATTGGCGCGGCCCAGCCGGCGCAGGCCAGTCACTTCCGCTACGGCGGCCTAACCTGGCGCACCGTGGCATCCGACCCCAGCAAGCTTACCGTCCAGTTTAAGGTGAGCCAGGCCTGGCGGCGCAGCTTCGGCCCTTTCTCCAACGTGACAATCGGCTCGGTTGTGCTGACCGACAACCTGAATTTTGGCGACGGCAACGCCCCCGCACCCGTAAATCTGACGGTGACTTCAGTAGACGTGAATGGCGATAGCTTTTACGGGGAGGCACTTATCACTCACACTTACGCGGCGGCTGGCAATTACACAGCTTTTTATACCAATTGCTGCCGACTGTCGTCGTTGGGCAACAATGCAAACGGCACTTGGTACGTGAACAGCCAAGTGAACGCAGGTTCAGGCAACAGCTCGCCTGTATCGACGGTGGCTCCGGTCGTGAATGTGGCCACGGGCCAGACAGCCGCCTCGTTTCAACTGCCGGCCAGCGACCCCGACGGCGACGCCCTCACCTACTCGCTGGCCACGGTGGCCGACTTCAATGGCAACCCCTTTATAAATGCTCCGGGGTTGACTGTAAACTCAACCACCGGCGCAGTAACGTTCAACACCCAAGGCCGGCCCCCCGGCGATATATTCAACGCCGTGATAAAGGTGAGCGACGGGCAAACCAGCATTCTGGTCGACTTCCTCATCAGCATTGCCTCGGCCTCGACGGCCCCGGTGTTCGACTACAACATTACGCCGCCTAATGGCTTCGTGTACCAGCTGGCGCCCGGCCAGACGCTCAATTTCGGCGTGCGCGCCACCGACAGCGACGTCGGCGACGTGGTGAACCTGCAGGCCTACGGGGCGCCGCTGGGCACCAGCCTCACCCCGGCCCTGCCCTTGAGCGGCAACCCCGTGCAAACCGCGTTTGCCTGGACGCCCACGGCTGCCAACCTCGGCACTACGGTTATCAGCTTCGTGGCCCAGGACCTGGCCGGCGTGCAGGCCTCGACCTCAGTGACGGTGGAAGTGAGCCAGCGCCCACGCTTCGACGTGCCGCCCACGCCGGCCAATGGCAGCGCCTTCCAGGTGACGCCGGGCACGGTGCTGAGCTACCCCATTCAGGCGTCGTCGCCCGACCCGGCCAACCAGGTGCAAGTAGTGAGCCTGACCGGCCTGCCGGCCGGGGCCAGCTGTTCGCCGGCCCTGCCCTCGGCCGCCGCTAACCCCACCACCACCGCCCTGCACTGGACGCCCGTGCTGGCCGACTGGGGGCCGCACACAGCCACCCTCACGGCCCGCGATGCCTACAGCCAGTTGGTGAGCCACTCGCTCAACTTCGTCATTAACTCGGCACCGTCGTTCACCACGCAGCCCACCGGGCTGGCGCTGAACGTGGGCCAGACGTTCACCTACCACATCGCGACCACCGACCCCGACCTGCCCTACGGCGACTCGCTGGAAGTGCTGGCCCCGGCCCTGCCTACCTGGCTGACGCTGGTGAATAACCGGAATGGCACCGCCACCCTCAACGGTACGGCCACGGCCGCCCAAATTGGTACCCACCGCGTGGTGCTGGCTGCGGAGGACATTTACCACCACGGCAACAGCTACGGCAGCATACTCCAGCAGTTCTACGTCACGGTGGCGGCCGCGCCCACCCCTACCTGCAACCTGCAGCTGAGCACGGCCAGCACGAACGTGAGCTGCAATGGACTAGCCAACGGCAGCATTCAGCTGAGCGCTACCGGAGCGGCTGCCCCCTTTAGCTTTGGCTGGCGCGGTCCGGCCGGCTTTAGTAGCACGGCTCAGAGCCCCACGGGCCTGGCCGCCGGCACCTATACCGTGAGCGTGCGCAGCGCCGATGGCTGCACCGCCACGGCCCAGGCCACTGTAACCGAGCCCGCCGTGCAGATGCCCCACCTGAGCTGCGGGGCCAACATCAGCGTGGCCAGCGCGGCGACCAGCTGCGGCTCGATGGTAACATATGTGGTTCCGGTGGGTACGCACAGCTGCCGCCCCGTAACCACGGTGCGTACGGCCGGCCCGGCCAGCGGCTCGGTGTTTCCAGTTGGCAACACCACCGTAACCTACACTGCCACCGACAACGCCGGCCACGCCACTACCTGCAGCTTCACAGTGCAGGTGCGCGACGTGACCCCGCCCACGGTGCGTACCCGCAACATTACGGTGAGCCTGGTGAATGGCATAGCCAAAGTAACGGCCGCCCAGGTAAACAACGGCAGCACCGACGCCTGCGGCATTGCCGGCATGACCCTGAGTCCGAACAGCTTTACCTGCGCCAACATTGGCGATAACCGCGTGCTGCTGACCGTGACCGACCTGAGCGGCAACACCGCCAGCGCCCCAGCCACCGTGCGCGTAAACGGTACCGTAACGCCGCTCACCATCAGCGTGACGCGGGCCAACAACGTGTACACCGGCGGCCCCAACACCACCATCTACCTGGGCTACGGCGCGCAGTCGCTCACGCTCACGGCTTCGGGCGGCAGCACCTACCGCTGGAGCCCGGCCGCCGGCCTGAGCAATGCCAACATTGCCAACCCGGTGTTTGCGCCCACGGCCGTCGGCACCTACACGTACATCGTGACCAGCAATACCCCCGGCGGCTGCACCGCCCGGGCCCAGATTACGCTGCACGTAGTGGACGTGCGCTGCGGCAAAGACTGCGGCGATGACGACCACCACGGCGACGACGGCGACGACCACCACGGCGACGGCGACGACCACCACGGCGACGATGACAATGGCATTCACCACCTCTCGTCCGCCAAGCAGCCCGGCTGCGGCGGTGACGACGACCACGGCCACGACTGCAAAAACTTCAAGGTGCTGGTGTGCCACAACGGCCACGCCATCTGCATCTCAGCCAGCGCGGTGCCCGCCCACCTGCTCAACTCTAAGCACCACGACAACCTGGGTGCCTGCACGGGCGTGGTTATCGGGGGCCACGGCGATGATGACGACGACGAGCACGAAGGCCACGGCCACGAAGACCGGGCTGCTACGGCTGCCAGCAGCCAGATTGCCAACCTGGAAGCCGCACCCAACCCCTTCGTGAGCAGCACTTCGGTGCACTTCCGCACGGTGGCCACGGCCCCCGCCCAGGTGCACGTGTACGACCAGATGGGCCGCCTGGTAGCCACGCTGTTCGAAGGCACCGCCGAAGGCGGCCGCGACTACGAGCTGCCGGTGGACTCGGGCAACTGGCCCACGGGCCTCTACATGTGCCGCCTGGTGAGCCAAGGCGAAACCCGCACCCAGCGCCTCGAAGTAGCCAAATAACTTTCTCTCCTGAGCTATGAAAACAACAAGCTCCCCGGCCACTTGGCCGGGGGGCTTGTTGCGTTTGGCAGGCGGCCCACCGCCGGGTTCGGGCAAGGCAGCTAGGTGCTTAGCGCCCGCGCCGCAGGGCCAGGTAATCGAGGTAGTACAGCACTTTCACCGACACCGAGTTATTGTGCGAAGTGTTGATGGTGTTGTTGAAATTGTCGAAGAACTGCGGGGTGGCCTCGTTGGCCTGCAGGTAGGTGGTGCCCGCGTTTTTCCAAACCACGCTGATTTGGGAGCCGGGCGCGAACCACCAAGTGTAGGCCGCGTCGATGTTGAAGGCGTTGTAGGTGTTGTCGCGGTTGCGCTGGTAGGCGGCAGGCGTTTCCTCACCTTGCCGCCCCAGAGTGGCAAAATCGCGGTAGCGCACGTTGCTGGTGTATTGGCGCAGGCGCAGCGTGAAGGCCATGCGGTTGGTGAAGGTGTAGATGATGGAAGCGACGTTGGTGGCCGTGGCCACGTCGCGCCGGCCCAGCAGGGTCTGGCCTACGAAGGGCTGGTCGAGGCTTTCGCCGGCGTCGAGGCCGCCGTTCACGTAGCCAATCTGGTTGCGGCGCAGGCTCCAGTCGAGGCTGTAGCGGAAGGTGAGATGGTCGCTCACGCGGAAGCGTGGGTACAGGCCCAAGCTGAGGCCGTCGCGGCGCGGGCGGGCCAGGCGCTCGTCGAGGCCGTAGCGCTGGAAGCCAGCGTTCCAGTTCAGCTGAAATTTTTTGCGCGGGTCGGAGTTGAAATAAACCGTGAAACGTGTGTTTTCGGGCACCCGCACGTAGGCGGTGCCCAGCGG
>JANXMN010000177.1 GCA_025354605.1 Hymenobacter sp.
GCGGCGAAGAGAGGGAAGCTGGCGCGGCGCTCCTGCGATTCGGCCTGGATAAAGTCAAGTAGTACGCTCATGGCTGAGAAAATTGCGAAAGACGGCGCCGCCGTCGGGAATTAGTATTTTACGAAACGGAGCGCAAAGATAAGGCTTTACGCTGATGATAGCAAGCGCTTTGTAGAACAAGCTGCTGCGTGCGCCCTGATTGGCTGTCGCTTCAGCATCAGGGTCACTACGAGAGCGGGGGCTAGGCAAGCAAATCGGGCCGCCGGGCCTGGGTGCGGGCCAGGGCCTGCTCGTGCCGCCACTCCTCAATTTTGGGCGTGTTGCCCGAAAGCAGAATCTCCGGTACGGCCTGCCCCCGCCACTCGGCTGGGCGCGTGTACACCGGCGGAGCCAGCAGGTCGTCCTGAAACGAGTCGGAGAGGGCCGACTCCTCATTACCCAGCACGCCGGGCAGCAGCCGCACCACCGCATCGACCAGAATGGCCGCGCCCAGCTCGCCGCCGCTCAGCACATAGTCGCCCACGCTGATTTCGTGGGTGATGTAGGTCTGGCGGATGCGCTCGTCGATGCCTTTATAATGACCGCACAGCATGATGATGTTCTGCAACAGCGACAGCCGGTTCGCCAATGGCTGGCGCAGGGTTTCGCCATCGGGCGTGAGGTAGATGACGGCATCGTAGGCGCGCTCGGCCTGCAAAGCGTCAATCCAGGCCGCAATCGGCTCGACGCGCAGCACCATGCCGGCCCCGCCGCCAAACACGGCATCATCAATCTGCCCGTGCTTGTTAATGGCTTTGTCGCGCAGCTGGTGCAAGTGGATTTCGGCCAGGCCCTTGTCCTGCGCCCGCTTCACGATGGAATGAGCGAAGGGGCTGACCAGCAGCTCGGGCAGACAAGTGAGGATGTCGATACGCATAGTTGAGCTGCAAGCTGCCAGCCACTAGCCTCAAACTGCATACACCGGAAAGGGCTTGCAGCTTGGAGCAGGTAGCTGGCAGCTACTTATTCGGCTTCGTCCTGCTGGCGCGACGTGGGCGTGAGGTAGACATCAAGCAGGCCGTCGGGCAGGTTCACATAAATCTCGTGTTTGGCGTGGTCAGCACGGGTCACGATGGCATCCACCACCGGCACCAGCACCTCGTGGCCCTGGTAGCGCATGGCCAGCATGTCCTGCTGCGGCAGCTCGTAGAAATTCTCCACGGTGCCTAGCGGCCCCAGCTGCGCATCAACTACGGTAAAGCCAATCACGTCGTGAAAGTAGAACTGGTCGCCGTCCAGCGCGGGCAGGGCGGCCAAGGGCAGGTGCAGCTGCGCGCCGCGCAGCAACTCGGCTTCCTCAATGCGGTCGATGCCGCGCAGCTTCAACAGCACGCGGCCACCGGGTTGGGCCTGGACCTTTTCCACGGCGTGCTCCACCAGTTTGGTAGGGGCAGCGGGCAAGGTCAGGTACACGGTTTTCAGCTTGCCGTAGGCCGTCTGGTCGTCCACGTCGAAGTGGGCCGCGACGTGGCCGCGCAGGCCGTGCGTTTTGATAATGTAGCCGAGCTGATAGGTTTCGTCGAGGTTCATGGCGGAGCGGGAGAGGGGGAACGAAAAAGCGTTTGGGGGTTGCCAGCCGGTCGGCTCACAACTCCCAAACGCTTTCGGTTTTCAGCAGGCTGAAGACTACTCGGCTGCTTCGGTCGAAGCTTCGGCAGCGGGAGCCTCGGCGGCTTCGGTCGCCTCTTCGGCAACTGGAGCGGGGGCGTTGGCGGCCAGCAGGGCAGCCTGCTTCTGGCGCTGGGATTCGGCGCGAGCCTCTTTTACCTTGGTTTCGGCATCGAAAGCAGCTTTTTTAGCCGTGGCTTTCGCGTCCACCAGGCCCGTGCGCTTGCCTTCGATTTTGGTGTCTTTCTCAATTTTCCAGTCGTTGAAGCGCTGGTCGGCAACTTCCTGGGTGATGGCACCTTTGTCGACGCCAAGCTGCAGGTGACGACGGTAGAGCACGCCGCGGTAGCTAAGCATGGCCCGCACGGTGTCGGTGGGCTGGGCGCCGGTCATCATCCAGTGAAACGCGCGGTCGGCGTCGTAGTTGATGGTAGCGGGGTTGGTGTGGGGGTTGTAAGTGCCGAGCTTCTCGATGAAACGGCCGTCGCGGGGAGCGCGGGCGTCAGCTACTACGATGTCGTAAGTCGAAGCCTTTTTGCGGCCACGACGGGCGAGGCGGATTTTAACTGCCATAAACCGGTGGGGTTGTGTGATGCAGCTCGTGCATCGGGTGAGGGTTTCCCGAAATTGGGAGTGCAAAGGTAGCGTTTGTTCAGGGCATTAGCTAGGCCTGGGCATAAAAAAGCCCTGACGCGGGGCCAGGGCTTTTGAATATTTCCAAGCGGCAATTACGCCGCCATGGCTTCGCGTTTGGGCTTGGCTAGTTTAGACATCGTGTTCAGGTTCATGTTTTTGCGCTTCACCTTGATGATGCCCACTTTATCGAGGCCCCAGATGGCGACGTAGGTGGGGTCGAACTCCCACCACTTCACACCGAAGTTGACGCGCATAGGCAGCTTGTGGTGATTGTTCTGGAACAGCTCGCCGAAAGCCAGAAAGTCCAAGGCCAGCGTGTTGCGCG
>JANXMN010000200.1 GCA_025354605.1 Hymenobacter sp.
ACACGTGCAGCAGCCGCAGCTCGGCCCCGTACGCCACGGCCAGGGCCGCCGCGTAGGCCACCAGGCCGGCCGAGGCAGCCGAGAAATCGAGCGGACAGAGGATGGTCATTATTTTAATGAAGAATGAGGAATGAGGAATGAAGAATGAGGAATTGGTAACAGGAGCGAAAGAGAATTCTTCATTCCTCATTAAGCGCCAGCGTTACTGCCAAATCTGCTCGCCGGTGGCGCGGCGCAGCTGAAACTGGCCCAGGGTGTAGCTGTACACGGCCTGCGCTAGGGCCAGGCGGGCCTGGGCGAGCTGGGTTTCGGCGTCAAGCACGTCGAGGTTCTGGCCCACGCCGTAGCGGTAGCGGTCGCGGGCTTTGCCGAGGGCCAGGGTGGCCTGGGCTACTTGTTGCTGGGCATTGTCGTAGCGGGCCTGGCTGAAATCCATGTTGTTGGCGGCCTGGCGCACATCGGCGCGGATTTGCTCCTGCATGTCGGCGGTGCGGGCCACGGCGGCGCGGGCATTGGCTTCGGCCTCCACGCGCTGCTTTTTGTTGCGGTTGCCGTCGTAAATCGGCACCGAGAGCTGCACCACCCCCACGGTATTGAAGCGAATTTCGTTAATGGAAACGCCGGGCAGGATATAGCCGTTTTTGCCACCGGCCTGCACTCCGGCACCTAGAACCGGCATGTTGCTTTTCTCGATGAGGCGCGCCTGGAGAGCTGCCGTATTTTCGGCGTCGCGGGCCAGCTTCACCTCTGGGCGGTTGTTGCTGGCTTTGGTCACTTCGGCCTCGATGTTCACGGGCTGCGGGTCGTAGGTCAGGCGGCCCTTCACCGGAATGTCGGCCTGGGCGGGCTTGTGCAGCAGGCGGGCCAGTTGCACCTGCTGATTACGCAACTGGTTTTGCAGGTCGAGCTTGGTGTTCTGGGCCTGGGTGATGCGCACATCGGTGGTCGTCACGTCGAACCGGGTGCTCACGCCGCCTTCCACGCGCTTCTGCATTTCGTTGCGGTGGGCTTGCAAGGAGGCAATCTGCTGGTCTTGCACCCGGATGCTCTCGCGCATGAACAGGATGTTATAATACACCTGGGCCGCGTTGAAGGAAAGGTCGCGCCGGGCCACCATAATGTTGTCCTGCGCCGTTGTCACTTGTGAGCGCGTCACCTCCGTCGAGGCCGCCCGTTTGCCGAAGTCGTATAGCTCGTACTGCGCCGTAATGTGCGCGTCGAAGTTGTTGTTGGGCACGAACGAAAATTCCGGTCCACTGCCAAAGGCCACCTTCGACACCGGGTCGAGGCGCGTGTACGTGGCCGTGCCGGTAATCTGGGGCAGGAAGCCGGCCTGCGACTGACTAAGGCGGCTGCCAGCCGCGTTAGCCAACTCGGTGAGGTTGGTGATGCTGGGGTTGGCGTCGAGCACGGCTTGCAGCGTCGCGCCCAGCGTCAGCGAGTCGCTGGCCAAGCCAATAGACTGCGCGGCGGCCGGTACACCGGGCTGGTTCTGCGCCAGCGCCGGCCGGGCCAGCAGGGCGCTACCCAGGAGTATCAGGCCCGCAAAACGAAAGTGAGAGGAGTTGGAAAACATAAACCGAATTGGCAATGGAATGCCCCGCCTGTCCCATTGCCGTGCCATAGGCTGCGTGAAGGCTTGTAATTGTTTCTGTAATACACTGTATACCAGTGATAAATAAATTATTTAAGATATAATTCAGCTGCTTTAAAACATATACCCGAGATGATAGTATTCCTTAAATAATAGGAATTGCTCGTTTCGAACTCCTGCTATTTCAGGAATACATCTCA
Organism: Hymenobacter sp.; assembly: GCA_025354605.1. Classification (GTDB taxonomy): domain Bacteria; phylum Bacteroidota; class Bacteroidia; order Cytophagales; family Hymenobacteraceae; genus Hymenobacter. The sequence goes on from JANXMN010000200.1 coordinate 1,795, forward strand.
CAAGCTGAGCCCGCTTTGCCTGGTATCAGGTAACGAATCGTTCCACTTTGATTACCTGCTCCGCTTCGTCCGGCATGATGGACAATTGCTGAAAAAGCCTAAACCCCGCCCCATGCCCGACCAGGACGAAACGGTGCTGCTGCATCTCAACGAAGCCATTGCCACCACCCGCGACAAAGACCAACTGTTCAAAGTCGTGACCACTAAGCTGCGGCTCATCTTTCCGTTCGACTTCATCGCCATCAACGTTTTCGACTCGCAGCTGCTGCATAAACGGCTGTTTCTGCGCGACTACTACGGTACCGACGAGGCTCCACCCCCGCCCCCCGGCCTCGACCAGTTCACGCCCATTGCCGGCTCGCCCATCGAGCGGCTGGTGGCCGACCCGCGCGTGCAGCAATTCACGCCCCGGCAGTACCTGGCCGATTACCCCAACTACGCGCCATTCAACAAGTTCGAGCAGCTGGGTGTGACCCATCTCACGGCCGTGCCGCTGCACACTGGTGGCCGCCTCACGGGTTTTCTTACGCTGGCTTCGCGCCGCACCCCGCACTTCACCCCCGCCGATGAAAAGCTATTGGGCAAGCTGGGTTCCCTCATCGCCGTGGCGGTAGCCAATACCCTCGCCTACGAGGAAGTGGCCCGCCGTGAGCAGGAGCGCACCCTGCAGCTCAACATCACCAACGCCCTACTCAGTATCAAGCAGCGCGAGCCTTTGTTCCGGGCCGTAGCCGAAGAACTGCGCCGGGTGGTGCCCTTCGACTACTTTGGCATCCGGGTGCAGCGGGCCGGGCGGCAAGAGCCCTTCGAGGGCTTCGCCGAGTTCTCGCACGACGAGCAAAACCGCCAAGGCCCCCTGCTGGCCCTCAACCCGCAGCGCCGCCACGGCCTCGGCCAGCTCGATACCGCCACCATGTACCAGCAGATGAACGAGTTGCTGGAGGTGCCCGGCCTGTACGCGTCCGACGAGTTTCGGGAGTTGGCCCGGCGCTACCCGCTCATGCGGCGCGTGTACGACGACTACGGCACGCGGGCCATGCTCATCGCACCTATCTGGCAGCGCGCCGATGGCGCGGCGGTACTTATTCTGGCCTCGCCCAGCCCCAGCGGCTTCCGCCCCGAAGACCTGGCCACGGTGGTTGCCCTCACCCCCCAGATTGCGCTGGCGCTGGAAAACCTCTTCGCCTTCGAGCAGATTGAGGAATTGAAGGCCCAGGTGGAGCAGGAGCGCACCTACCTGGTCGACGAAATCAATACCTCGGCCCGGTTTGGGGCCGATGCCGGGGCCTTTATCGGTAACAGCCCCGCCCTGCAGCTGGTCGAACGCCGCATCGGCCTGGTAGCCCCGACCGATACGACGGTGCTGATTTCGGGCGAAACCGGCACCGGCAAGGAGCTGGTGGCCCGCGAGCTGCACAACGCTTCGCCCCGCCACGCCCGGCCGCTCATCAAGCTCAACTGCGCCGCCCTGCCCGCCAGCCTGATTGAGAGCGAGCTGTTTGGCCACGAGAAAGGTGCATTCACCGGGGCGGTGGAGCGCCGGGTGGGCAAGTTCGAGTTGGCCAACGGCGGCACCATCTTCCTCGACGAAATCGGGGAGCTGCCCCTCGACCTGCAGGCCAAGCTGCTGCGCGTGCTGCAGGAGCGCGAGTTCGAGCGCCTGGGCGGCACCAAGGTGCTGCACTCCGACGCGCGCGTAATTGCCGCGACTAACCGCGTGCTGGCCGACGAAGTGGCCGCCGGCCGCTTTCGCGCCGACCTCTACTACCGCCTCAATGTATTCCCCATCGAGCTGGCCCCCCTGCGCGAGCGCCGCGACGACATTGAACCGCTGTTGCGGCACTTCCTCCAGCGCTTGAGCAAGCGCCTAGGCAAGCCCGTCCGCCAGGTGCGCCCGGCCGATTTGGCTGCCCTGCAGGCCTACGCCTGGCCGGGCAACATCCGCGAGCTGGAGCACGTGCTCGAACAGGCCATCATTGTTAGTCAGAGCACGTTTCTGGAATTTGCCGGTTTCGCCGCCGCCCCGTCGCTGCCTGCCGGCACAATTGGCAGCCCCCATACCTCACCCGCCGCTGCTACGCCACTGAAGACCCTGAAAGAGCAGGAACGCGACCATATTCTGACAGCCCTGGGCCGCACCGGCGGGCGGGTGAGCGGGGCACAAGGTGCCGCGATATTGCTGGATATCAATCCGAAAACCCTGGAGGCCCGCATGAAGAAACTGGGCATCCGGCGCACGGTGGGCGTGGAGGCATAGTGAAGAAGGGGCCGAAAAATAAAAAGAGCCGATGCACACCGCATCGGCTCTTTTTTGAGTAGTCAGTTATCCGTGAACAGACGCCCGGCCAACGGCGAGTGAATCATTAAATCAAACCATGTTTGTCTGACTGCTTGCTGCTGCTGAATCAGCCAGGCAGCGCTACTCTTTCACTACGCGCTGCGTCAGCACTTGCTGGGTGGTAGTCACCTGCACGTAGTACACGCCGGCGGGTAGGGCATTGAGGTCGAACGGCTGCTCGGGCGTGGCGGCCGCGTCGGTCAGCTCGGCGCTGGCGCGCACGACGCCAAATTTATCGAGCAGTCGGATGGAAGCCGCACCGCGCAGCTTGCTGTCCAGCTGCACGTGCAGGATGCCAGTGGTGGGGTTCGGGTAAACCCCAAAGACTGCGGCGGCCGGTGCTGCGGTGTCGTCTGCCAGCGAGTTATTGGCTAGCAGGTTGCGGCAGCTGCCCAGGCTCACAGTCAGGCTCACTGGTAGGCCCCGGGCCAGCTGGCGACTGTAGGGCGTGGCCGTGAGGCGGCGGGTGGCGGCGCTGGCGCTCCAGGCCACGGTCACGCTGTTGGCCGCCGCATTGCGGGCCACGATGGTACCGCCAGTAGCCTGCCAGTCGCAGTAGCCGTAGCCGGCACCCACGCCGTAGGTTTGGGTGAGGGCGCTGCCGCACACCGTGGTCGGGCCATTCAGGCTGGCCGTGGCGGGCTTGAGGCGGTAGTTATAGAAGAAGTCGCCGCCTCGGGGCGCGATGTCGGAGTAAATGAACTGCGGAAAGGTGAGCCGACTGAAGTGCACGTCGTGCCCGCGGGTGTAATAAGTATAGAACAGGTGCGGCGCGCCCACGGTGTTGGCGCGGGCGTTGATGGGGCTGCTGCCGTACACCACGGGCAGGTTGAAGCCGGGCACGATGTCGAGAAACGCGAACGGCTTGCCGGTGTAGTAGGGTACCACGGGGTCATTCACGCTGTGGAACAGGGCCACGGGCACGTCGTTAGGCCCTTCGATGTGGTTGGGGTCGACGACGGCCCCGGCGAAGCTGAGCACGGCGTTGGCCTTGCCGCTCACGGCCTGGCCGCGGGCGTCGGTGCGGTTGTCGCCGATGGCATCGAGCGTGCCCAAATCGGCCAAGCCGTTCGCGGCGAAAGTGGAGGCGGGCCGCTCGGCCTCACGGTCGACGTAGGCATTGTTGCAGGCGATGAAGGCTCCGGCGCTGTGGCCCGAGATAAAAACCTGATTGGGGTCGACGCGGTAGGCGCGGGCGTTGTTGCGGAAGAAGCGCACCGCCGAGCGGCCGTCCTGCAAGGCGCGGTATACGGCGCGCTTGGCCTTTTCGGGGTCCGTCAGGTTCATGCCCAGGCGGTAGTCGATGCTGGCCGTCACGAAACCGCGCTGGGCAAAGGAGCGGGCCAGGGCCACCATGTCGGCGTCGGTGCGCTTGCCGTTCACGAAGCCGCCGCCGAAACAGAAAATGATGACCGGCCGTCTGGAAAGCGTATCGTCCTGGGGCTGGTAAATGTCCATGCGCAGCGTCGTGTGCACGGCCCCGTAGGTCTGCTCATTGGCCAGTTGAAACCCGAGCACGTTGGTGGTACTCACTTGGGGAATGTTGGTGCTGAACACCACCCCGGTAGTCGTGGTCACCGCGCTGGTGATGTCGCTGCGGTAGCGGTCGGGCAGTGCCTGCGCCTGGGCAGTAACAGCTGTGGCCAGCACGAGGCCGGAAAGGAATAGGGTTGTCTTCATGGGCGGGATTTGGAGTGAGATAAATGAGAGATTGGTTGCCCGGCGCTACATTTTGTAACAAATTTTTTGGTAAGTGGCCAGCTCACTAAAATATTTGCAAAAAAACACCGTCCGAACAGGTCGGCAATTTCAAAGAATATATTGGGATATCAAAGGAAAAATGTTATGCATGACTAATTATTTTCGAAGCACTGACTCGTTCGGACCAGGCTCAGGCTGGTGGCTGGGGCTTCGCAGTTTCAGCACTGCTGCGCGTGCTGCAGGAGCGCGCGTGAGCGGCAAGGGCTGCACGCTATGTCCGCGTACTGGCCGACAGAGTGGCCGGACAGAATTGCTATGAGAGAAATAAATAGCTTTGCTCAGGTGTGACTTTCTCCTTCATTCCCCTCCTCATTTTTTATGCGAATCATTACTTTCATTAGCCGCCGCTGGCTGCTGTTGCTGTTGCTGCTGGCGGGCGCGGCCCTAGCTGGCCCGGCCCAGGCGCAGGTGAGTACCTATACGTTCGCGGCCTCGGCCGGCACGTTCACACCCCTGCCGGCGGTGGCTACCAACGTGCCCACCCTGCGCGTCGACGACGCTACCTCGGGCGCTACGCTGCTGCCGTTCGGCTTCAACTTCGTGTTCGACGGTGTGGCTTACACCGGCGTGAAAGCCTGCTCCAACGGCTTTCTCTCCTTCAACCCGAACGCTACCTACAATGTGGGCAACGCCCTCGACGGTACGGCCGCCGCCAGCGAAAAGCCCCTGCTGGCCCCGCTCTGGGACGACCTGTCGGGCGATGCCAGCACTTCGCGCGCCTCCTATCTCACCACCGGCACCGCCCCCAACCGGGTTTTTACCTTCGAGTGGCTGAACTGGAAGTGGAGCTACCAGGCGCCCAGCCCTAGCCTCTCATTTCAGGTGAAGCTCTACGAGGGCAGCAACCGCATCGAGTACGTGTACCAGCCCATTGCGGCGGCACCCACGGCCGGCCCCAGCCTGGGCGCGTCCATTGGGCTGGCGGGAATGGTACCCGGCACCAATCCCTCGCAGTTTCTCAGCCTCAACAACGCCTCGGCCGCACCCGTGGCTAGCAGCAATAGCGCTACCACCAATATTGCCACTATGCCGGCCGCGGGCCAGAATTATGCTTTCGTGCCCAGTACTGGCGGAGGCTGCGGGCCTCCCTTTAATGTGGCGGTGAACAGTGTTACCGGCACCACGGCCAGCGTGGCCTTTCAGGGGCCGGCAGCGGCCACCGGCTACGTAGTTACTTACCAGGCGACCGGTGGGGCCGTGCAAACCGTAGCCCCCGTGCCCACGGCCTCGCCCGTTGCGCTGAGTGGCCTGTTGTCCGGTACGGCCTATTACGTAACGGTGGCCAGTACCTGTGGCGGACAAGTTTCGTCCACCGCCAGCGCTACATTCACCACCGCCGCGGGTTACTGCGTAACGAGCCTGGGCGGGGCCTGTGGCCCGGACAACATCCTGGCCGTGAACATTGTGGGCACCACCCTCAACGCCAGCGGCCTGACCTGCGCTAGCGCGGGCACGCCCCCGCAAGCCTATACCAGCTATCCGGCCAGCGGCAGCACTACCGGCAGTATCGAGCGCGGCCAAAGCTACCAACTGAGCGTGACCACCGGCACCACTGACATCGTCTCGGCCTGGATTGATTACGACCACAGCCTGACCTTCGACGCCGGCGAGTGGATGCAGGTGGCCGTGTCGTCTACGACCAACATGGCTTCGGTAGTGAGCGTGGCCGTGCCGGCCACTGCCGTACTCGGGGCCACCATCCTGCGCGTGCGCAGCCGCCGCGTGGGCAACGCCAACGGTGCCACCGACGCCTGCACCTCGTTCGGCCTGGCCGACACCAAGGACTTCGTCGTAACCATTGTGGCACCCGGTGCCTGCGCCCCGCCCAGCGGCCTGAGCGCCGGCAGCCCCACCGCCACGGGGGCCACGCTCAGCTTCGCGGGCAACGGTGGGGGCGGGGCCATCACGGTGGTGTACGGCCCGGCGGGTTTTGACCCGGCTGCCGGCGGCACTACCGTGACGCCCGCCAGCTCGCCACTGGTGCTCAGCGGCCTCGCACCCGGCACGGCCTACCAGTTCTATGTGCGGCAGGCCTGCGGCGGCACCGCCGGAAGCAGCGCCCTGGCCGGACCCGTCGGCTTCTCCACCGTGCCGGCCAACGACGACCCCTGTGCTGCCACGGTACTGGCGGTGAACCCCACGGCCTGCACGCTCCTGAGCGCCACCAACGCCGCCGCCACCGTCACCACCAATCCCTCGGTATCGGCCGGGGCGTGCATGGGGGCCAATATTTCGCCGCGCGATGTGTGGTTCAGCTTCACCACGGCGGCCACCGGCCCCACCAGCACGGCCGTGCGCATTGCCGTGGCGGGGGCTTCGGCCAGTATCGTGCAGGGCTTGCGGGCGGCCTCCTGCGCCGGCCCCTTCGTGAGCCTGCGCTGCGTGGGCAGCCAGTCGAATGTAGCCGCCCCCGTGCTCGACCTCACAGCCCTCACGCCCGGCACCCAGTATTGGGTGCGGGTGCACACCTTCCAGTTCAGCGACCCGCTCGGGGCGTTCAGCATCTGTGCCACGGCCACCACCGTGAGCGCCACCGCGGCTGCCGCCGACCCCGAAGTCCTGCAGGTGTACCCCAACCCCAGCGCCGGCGGCCGGCTCACGCTGCGTCGCAGCCAGCCCCTGGCCGGCGAGCTTACCTTGTTCGACGCGTTGGGCCAGGCGGTGCGGCGCGAAGCCCTGCGCCCGGCCACCGAGCACACCCTGGCCACGGCTGGCCTGGCACCGGGCCTTTACACGCTGCGCGTAGTGGCCGGCGGGCAGGTGTTCACGCGGCGCGTGGTGCTGGAGTAGCTCGGTTTGCCAACGCACTCTGCGCCCCGGCCGCCGCCGCGGACGGGGCGTTGTGGTTTTTCGGAAATGGCCGCCGCTATCTTTGTGGCTTACCCGCCGCGCCTAAATCTCTTCCAGTGGTTAAATTCGACACGCTTTCCATCGTCATCCCCGTTTACAACGAAGCCCGCACCATTCACCAGATTCTGGATTTGCTGCGCGAGCTGGTGCTGGTGAACAATATCGGGAAGGAGATTATCCTCGTCAACGACTGCTCGACCGATGCCTCGGCTGACACCATCAGAGCCTACGCTGCGCGCTACCCCGAAATGGGCCTGCGCCTGCTGGAGCACGCCGTGAACCAAGGCAAGGGCGCGGCCCTGCACACGGGCATCCGCGAGGCCACCGGCGACTATGTCATCATTCAGGATGCCGACCTCGAGTACGACCCCGAAGAGTATAATCTGCTTATTAAGCCCATTCTCAAGGGCTTTGCCGATGTAGTGTTCGGCTCGCGCTTCCTGGGTGGCAACCCGCACCGTATCCTGTTTTTTTGGCACAGCATCGGCAACAACATACTCACCTTTCTCTCGAATATGGTGACGGACCTGAACCTGACCGACATGGAAACCTGCTACAAGCTGTTCCGGCGCGACATCATTCAGGACCTGACATTGGTGGAAAACCGCTTTGGCTTCGAGCCCGAAGTAACGGCCAAGGTGGCCCGCGTGAAGGACGTGCGCATCTACGAAGTGGGCATTAGCTACTACGGCCGCACCTACGCCGAGGGCAAGAAAATCGGCTGGCGCGACGGCTTCCGCGCCATCTACTGCATTTTGAAGTACGGGCTGTTGGGGCAGTAACGCCTGCGGCTTAATGAAGAATGAGGAATGAGGAATGAGGAATTTTGGCTCTGTGCGGCCTCTCTCCAATTCTTCATTCCTCATTCCTCATTCTTCATTAAGCCGAAGGCGTTCTACCACTCCGCATCCGGCTTCATGAGGTCGGCCTGCACGTCGTCGATGTAGCAGTCAGAAGCGTTTTCGCTCAACACATACACCTTTACCACGTCGTTGGGCTGGGCATCGGCCGGCAGGGGCACGTCGAAATACACCCGATTCCAGGTGCGGTTCACGCTCAGGTTGTTCTGCAGCCGGACGGCTTCCCAGAGGCGGGCTTTTCCGGCGCGTTCGGTACTGATGACCAGTTTATTGCCCCACGCACCCCAGTCGGAATACACTTGGCATGAGGCCCGCACGTACTGCCCGGGTCGCAGGCCGGCCGCAGCCAGTGTCAGGGTAAGGGCGGGGCCGTAGGCGTGGGCGGCATCGGCCCGGAACGACTGGCGGCTGTAGTAGCCCAGGCTGGCCGTGATGCCGGTGGCGGGGTCGGCGGGCTGACTTTCGAAGTCGAGCTTGCCCAGCGGCTGGGGGCGGTAGTAGCGCTCGGCCCGGGGCAGGTGGGTTTTCACGTCGAGCATGTTGTAGTCGGCCTGGGTAGGCATGGTGTTGTTGAACACGGCGAAATAGTAGCGCCGGTTCATCTCCTCGGGGTTGATGATGGAGCGCATGTACTGCCAGTGCTGAAACAGGTTCAGGTCGACGAGCAGCACGGCCAGCACCACGGCGGCCACGCGCAGGGCCGGCCGGCGGCCGGGCTGCAGCAGCCAGGCCACGGCAGCGGCCCAGGGCAGGGCCAGCGCGGCGTAGCTCTGCACCAGCGCCCGCTGCCCGATGCTGCCGCCGTACCACCAGATGTCCCAGGCCGACACCACCCACAAGTTGAGCAGGAAGTAGGCCAGCACCGGCACGGCCACGCCCCGGTGGCTGCGCCACAGAGGCACCAGCCCCGCCAGCGGCAGCAGCAGCAGCGGCGAATACAGCAGCCAGCCCTTGCGAAAGCTGAAGAGCACGCTCCACAGGTGTGGCTTCAGGAAGCTGAAGTGCTGGTCGCCGTAGCTGTAAAAAAGGAAGTGGCCGGTGGCCCAGTGCCAGTACAAGGCTTGGGGCAGCACGCCCAGCAGGCCTCCCAGGGCCAGCAGCAGCACGTCGGGCCAGCGCTTCAGCAGTAATTGCCCCTTGGCGCGGGCCGCCGCCAGCGAGCCCACGCCCCACAGCAGCGGCACCACCACGGCCACCGCCTCCGAGGGCCGGATGAGCACCAGCAGGCCCAGCGTGAGCCCGATGCTCAAAGCCCCCAGCCGCGTGGGCCGGGCGTGCCAGCGCACCGTCAGCCACAGCAGCAGCGCGTAGCCGCTGAAGAGATAGGTGTGGGCCATGGCCCCGTCGAACACCGCGTACTGGAAGTAGTTGGAGCCCAGCACCAGCAGCACCAGCACCAGCGTGGTTACCACATCGGTGAAATAGCGCAGCAGCACCCGGCGCAACAGCCCCAGCCCCAGCAGGCCATACAGCAGCCCCGCAAACGCAATGGCCACCTGATAAGGTGCCGAAAAGCCGTCCTGCTTGTAGCCCAGCCAGCCAGCCACCCAGTGGCCCAACCAGAAAAAAGGCGTCCAGAGCAGGGCCAGGCCGCAGGTGTATTTGGTCACGACTTCGCCCGCCGGCCCACCTGGCACCTGCCCCGCCTGGTAGAACGAGCCGCTCGGGTGGTACTCGCGCATGATGTCGGCGGCAAAAGCCATGTGCCGCAGGTCGTGGTAGATGAAGTGCGCCGGCAGGTAGATGTAGTAGCCCATGGCATCCCAGGTGAGGATGGCCTGCACGTTGTGCGTGTCCCAGTACGGGGCCCACAGCCGCGCCTGCACCATGAGCACAAACAGCAGCAGCAGGGCCAGCAGGGAGTAGGGATGCGGAAAGCGGGGCTTCATAAGGAAAAGTAGAGGCCGACAGGGCCGGCAATGGAAGTGCGGGAGGCGTCGTGGCAACAAGAGCACGGCCGACTCACCAACGGCGGCTTATTTTTCGGAATGGGCAGGAATGACATGCACCCACCAGTTGGCAATAGGGGCCGTGTCGTAGGGGGAGCGGCCGAAAAGCATCACCGGATGCGAAGCCCGCGCCGGGCCTTGGCGCAGGTGTAGCGTGTATGCCCCGGGCGGCAGCTCGGCGGGCCAACGCGGCTGCCAGGGCTGGGCTAGGTCGGGAGCCAAGGTACCTGTCGCCACGGCCCGACCCAGCCCGTCGGCCAAGTGCCAGGCCACCGAATCGGGCCGGTCGAACCGCACCACCGCAATGGGCAGGTTATCGACCACCACCCAGGCCGGGGCCCAGTGCCCGTTGAGCGGCAGCGGAAACTCCTGGTCACAAGGCGGGTTGCGGTTATCGACTAGAGCCAGGTCGAGGCGATGGGGGTGGCGCGAAGTAGCGGCCCAGCCCTGCCGGGCGGCAGGGTCAAGGCGACCAGGCTTCTGCTCGAAGGGCAGCCACACTAGCTCGGTCTCTGGGCCCTGGCCGCCCCGGCGCAGCACGGCTACCGACGGGGGTAGCACTTTGGGCCGGTAGATGCGGATGTAGTCGACGGCCAGCGTGTCGTGGTTGGCGGCGATCCACTCCAGCATGGCCAGGTTCACAATTACGTGCATGCCGCAGCCTTCGGGCACCAGCCGCGTCTCATGGCGGATGGGCACGCCGTCGTAATAGATGTATACCTCGTTGGGCAGCCACTCCACGCCGTAGGTATGAAATTCGGTGTGCAGGTCGGCGGCGGGGTCGGTGTTGTGGTAGAAGCACGAGCAGCCGTAGGGACCCGTACGGCTGGGGCGCCACCAGCCGCCCCAGCCCACGTGAAACGTGTTGGTCATGGCTTCGCGGTTGGCTTCAAACACGTCAATCTCGTCGGGCACGCCGCCCCACAGCCAGAAAGCGGGGAAGGAGGACATGTCGCGGGGCTGACGGCAGCGCACCTCAAACAGTCCGTAGCTGAACTCGCCGTCGCCTCCCCCGCAGTTGGTGGGCCGGAGTTTGTCGGGGTTGTGGGCGCTAAGTAGCATCCCCGAATTGAAGCGCAGCTGCTTTTTGCCGTAAGGTCGCGGCTTCGGCAGGCGGTCAGCCACCAGGTTCAGAACGCCCTCGGCCGTATCGGGGCGCACGCCCCTACTGGTGTAGTATTCAGTTTCGCCGAAATTATTGAGGGTACGGCCCCAGGGGTAAGCAAACTGCCAGTGCGTACTCAGGGCCACCGTGTCGGTGAACTGATTGAACTCCTCGGCCCATTCCAGTTCCCATTCGTCGTAATTCACCCGGTGTTGGGCGGCCGCGCGCGTGACAGCCGCCGCCAGCAGGGTCAGGCTCAGCACTGCGATGCGGAAGAAATAGCGGAGCGAAGTCATGAGCAGATTGCGTCGGGGCCGCCGATTATTCCCGCCAACAGCGGGCGCGGGCGGGGCTTCCCAGTTGCTGGCCGGCGGCGCTGGAAAACGGCTTTTTGCGGGGTTTCCGGCTGAAAATAAGCTGCCCTTTCCTAAGCTGCGGCTGCCTCCCCGGCTCCGCTGGTCCGGAACCCCACCATCAACACCACAAACAGGGAAATGAACAAACTCAGGGAAGCGAGGTAGAGGTAGGGAATCTGGAGCAGGGCGTAGAAGGTGGCCAGATAGAGTTTGAGCGCAATCAAGCAGGCCAGGCGGTAATCGAGGCGCTGGCGCAGGCGGTGGTAGCCCCAGGCAGCCAAGCCCACCACGCCCGCCGAAGCCAGCAGGTGGGTGCGCTGCAGCAAGGTGATGCGCGCATCCAAATCGGTCGGACCGTACTGGTAGAACCACGCGGCCAGCCCGGTGCCACCAAACAGGTGCACGGGCAGGCCAAGGTCACCGTCGCGCCGGCCCCATTCGCCGATGGTGGCAATGCGGTATTCGGCCAGCGCATGGGTGAAAATCGTCCAATCGTGGCGCAGAAACGGCAGCACGTAGATGCTCACCACGCCCGCCGCCACGAGCCCGGCTACGAGCAGCGCGTGGCGGCGCCCCAGCTCACGCCACAGCACCCACAAAAAAAACGGTACCCAGAAAATAACCGAGTAGCGCGAGAGCAGGCACAGCACCAAAGCCGCCGCCTGCAGCAGCGCTGACCGCCCCAGCACGCTGGCCGCGAGCAAGCAGTAGTAGCAGATGATGGTGGGCTCGCAGGTGAGCGAGTAGATGTCGGGCGTGGCCTCTATCAGCCGCACCACCAGGTAAGCCGGCAGCAAAGCCTTCAGCCCGAACTCGACCCATGATAGTGGCTGTCGCACCAGCACCAGCTGGTAGGCCCCGAAGCCAAGCAGCAGCAGCAGCCCCATGGCCCACCAGCGGTAATCGATGCCCAAGGCATCAGCAGGCACGTAGGGCAGCCACTGCAGAGGCAGGTGGTTCGGAAACAGTGGGTAAGGAAGGTTGGTAAGGTAGCGGTATACTACTTCGCCGCTGCGGAAGCGACTCACGTAAGTCTGCAGAATTACGATGACGTCGGAATACTGTAGGCCGATGGGTCGGACGGCGATAACCGGAGCCTGCACCGCCAGCACCCAGCCCGCGCCGGCCAGCAGCAGCAGCCCTGCCACCGGCACGCGGCCCAGGGCCCAGGTCGGTGCCAGCGTGTGCAGCGGACGGTGCAGCCAATAGGCCACAGCGCAGCCGCAAAGCGCGAAACCTGCCCCCAGCAGCGCCACCGGGCTCCAGAACGGGCCGTACTCGTTGCGATGCAGGGTGAGCAGCTCCAACTCGGCCCAGCCCGCCAGCCAGCAGCCCAGCAGCCACAGCCCCGCCCACGACCTTGGCCGCCAGCGGTACAAAAACGAAGAAGTGCGCATCAGCAGGGCCACAGGCAGGTTATTCCAGGGCTTTCACCCGCAGGTCGTCGAGGTACACTGGCTTGGTGCTGCCCGCGCGCCACAAAAAAATACGAAGGTTGGCCTCGAAGGGCAGCCCGGTGGGCAGAGAAAACTCCTGGTGAACCGGGGTCCAGACGACCGAGTCGGTGAGCTGAGTGTTCAGGGGCAGGGCGCTGCTGAACAGGGGCTTGGTATCCTGGCCGGGGCCGTGGGCCCACACTTCCACCTGCAGCACCGCCGAGCGGTTGGGGTTCAGGTCGTGGGCGAAGGCCCAGGCCTCTACCGCCACGCCCCGTAGCGCGTGCACGCTCACCTGGCTCACGGGGGCCTGAAACGTTATGCCCCACTCGTGGGTGGCATCCACGTGGTCAGCATAGCGGCCCGAGTGGGCGTGGTCGCGGGTGAGCGAAGTGGCACCCTGGACCCAGCCCAGTGTGGCTTCGTAGTCGTTCGCCGTCACCACGTCGCCTACCCAATGACCGGCCTCGTCGGACCTCGAGCAGCCGGCCAGCAGCACCAGCAGGCCAGCCACCAGGCCAGGCCAGCAGCTAATTCTCAAGGCTGATGGAAACGTCATCAAGGTACACCGGAGTCTGGTTGCTGCCCCGCCACATGTATATTTTCAGCGCGTTGCCAGAAGCAATCGAGTCGGGCAGGACAAACGTCTTGCTCACTTTCTTCCAGTCCTTGTAGCCGCCCACCGAGCTGCTCAAATCCAGGCCGCCGTAGTACACCGTGCTGCCGTTGGTGGGCGAATGCTTGATTTCCAACACCACGGAGGCCGTCGACTGCTTGTCGGGCACCCAGGCCCAGCCCTCCAGCGTGAGGCGCTTGGGCTTGGCGGGCGTCATCTGGTTCAGGGTGCTGCTGTAGGTGTAGCTGTACTCCACCTGCGGGTTCACCCATATCGCGTATTTGCCCGAGTGGGCTTTGGCCGAAGTGATGCTCACCTCATTGGCACCGCCCCAGCCCTGCACGCTTTCGAAACTGTTGCGGGTGACCATGCCCGCGGGCAGGTCGGCATTCTGGTCGCTGGAACAGGCGCTGAAAGTGGCCGTCAGCAGCAGACCGACAGCTAGAGAGGAATAATTAGCCATGAATTGAAAAGAGAAAAATTACGGAAAACAGATAAGTGCAAAGTTAGGGGCTTTTGGCCAATGCCGGGGCGGCATTGGCTTACCAGTGCAGCAGAAATATCGAGTGCACGCGGCGGCCGTCGGCCCGCAACTGGTACACTTCGTGCTCGTAAGGGTAGGGCTCGGGGTGCCAGCGGTAGTTGGTGAGGAAGTAGTCGGCGCTCTCCGGGTTATCGACAAACTGCAGGCGTTCGCGATCCAACGGGCTCAGGGTGTAGCGATTAAAGTCGGCCGGGCTCGGTCCTGGGGCGTACAGTTTCACCACGGGCCGGGTTTCGTGGGTAATGATGTACTCTAAATCCTGGCGGTAGCCCAGCCCCCAGTAATCCATCTCGAACCGCTCGGCCACGTTGGGGCCGGCCAACAGGTTGAAGTACAGGTTCTGCAGGGGATGGTCGCGCACCATCTGAGCGGTTGTCATCAGTAGGCTAAGGGCCGTGAGGACGCGAAGCGCGCGGGGCCAGCCCGCCCAGCGGGGCCGCCACGCCGCCGCCGCCACCCAGCCCCGCAGGCCCAGCAGCAGAAATGCCGGGTACACGAAATAGAGCTGCCGCCAGCCGTCGTACAGCACCGAGTGCAGCACGATAACGGCCGCCAGCGGCCCCACAAACAGCGACAGGAACAAGACATCCTGCAAGCCGCCTTCGTCGCGCCACAGTCGCCAGTGCAGCCGGGCCAGTTGCCGGCCCACTAGTCCCATACCCAGCAGGCCGGCCCCGAGGTAGAGCAGTGGCGTGGTAATGCCCATCCACACCAGTGGGTAGTGCCAGGGCAGAGAAGTGGCCAGCACAAACTCGCCCCGGTACAGTACCACGCCCCCCCAGCGGAATTGCTTCATGTGGTTGTATGCTTCGATGAAGTTGTGCAGTGGAGCGGGCCACAGGTAGGGCCACAGCACCACCACCAGCCCGGCCAGCACCACGCCGTACAGTCCAGTCAGGCCCACAATCCGGCCCCAGCGTACCTCCCCACGTAGCCCGCGCCAGCCCAGCAGGCCCAGCGTAGCCACGGGCAGCAGAATGCCCATGATGCGCACGTCGATGGTGATAGCGCAGGCCAGCGCGTGCCAGAGTGCCTGGCCGGCCGTAGGCCGCAGTAAAAGGCGCACGCCCGTGTTGGTAGCAATGGCAAACAGCGCCATGAATACGGCATCCTTGTCATTATAAAACGACTCGGCAAACAGGCGCGGCGAGAGCAGCAGCCACAACGCTGCCAGCAGCCCGTAGCGCCAGTCGCCAAAGCGCCGCGCCGCCAACTGATAAAGCGCTAGCAGCCCGGCAAAGCACACCAGAAACGTGCACAAGTGGCGAAACCGAAATTTGTCGCCTTCGTAGCCGATTTTCAGCAAGCGCTCCAACAGGCTTACCGGCGTTTCGAAGGCCACGCCATAGTCGCGGTCCTGAAACTCGGCCAGCGGGGTATTATACTTGTCGAAATCGTGGTCGGCTGCCACCCAGGCTGGGGCCACGCGCTGGCCTACATGCTTAAGTGAAATCATGCCAATATCGCGCTGCTGGTTCTCATCGATGGAGATGCCATAGCTGCCTACCAACAGGAGCCCCAACAACAGAACTACGCCGAAAAATGTCGGAACTAACCAGCGTTGTGCCGGCGAAGTGCGTGAAAAATCAAGCATAGACTCAAAGTGAGAACAAGGACGAACCCGGGTTTTTGCAACGCTAGCTGCCGACAGGGGGCATTGGGGCTGCTGCCAGCGCCCGGGTCTGAGCCAGCGCCTCGCGGTAGGCCCCCCGACGCATGCGCTGCCGCAGCTGCCGCAGCTCGCGGAATCCATCGAGTCCGTTCAGCAGCCCGACTTTGCTACCGGCAGCATCGTTCCAGTGTACGGGCTGCTCGCGCAGGCGCAGCCCGGCCTTGTGCGCCAGCAGCAGCAGTTCCACGTCGAACCCAAAGCGGTCGAGGGTGGCCCCAGCCGCGATGGGCCGGCACACAGCCAGCCGAAAAGCCTTGAAGCCGCACTGCGTATCAGCGTAGGGCAGGCCGGTGGCCAGTTGCATAATGAAGTTGAACACCCGCCCACTCTGCTCGCGCAGCCAGGGCTGGTGCACGCCAATCAGGCTGCGGTCGAGGGCGCGGGAGCCGAAGACGACATCTGCCTCGCCGGCCCGAATCGGGTCCACTAGCCGGGGCAGCTCATCGATGGGCGTCGACAGGTCGGCATCTGAGAACACGGCAATGGTGCCCGTGGCTGCCAGCAGGCCCTGCCGCACGGCGTAGCCCTTGCCCCGGTTGGGCGCGTAGCCGAGCACGCGGGTAGCCACCGGCCCCGGGTGCGCGGCAAATAGCGCTTTGGCCACCTCGGTGGTGGCATCAGTCGAGCCGTCGTCGACCACAATGACCTCGCTGCTGTAAGGCAGGCCTTCGAGGTAGGCCAGCACCTGCTCGATGGTACTGCCCAGCCGGGAGGCTTCGTTGTAGGCCGGAATAATGAAGGAAAGGAAAGGACTGCTCATAAATACCGGCAACGTGCGGCCTGAGCGGCGCACCAGCGCAAAGCTACTACCCACGGGCCGCCCTCCGGCCACCTGCGCCCGAATGGTGGCAGCACATCCATGGGGTGGTAGCGACCAGCCCGGCGCCGCATGCCCGGCCCGCCGGGGCTTGGGGTTTACGCCGTAGTTTTGAATGCCCGGAGCAGTGGCTGGCTCCGGCCGATTTCTGCGGCGCCGGCTGCTGGCCAGTTGTTTTCCCTCGCGCATTCAATTCAATACCAGTCTAGCTGGGCTGGCAGCCCGGCCGGCACCTTTTTCCTCCATGAGTACATCTGTTCGTCATTCGCATTGGCTTGGCATGGGTGGGGTAGCGCTGGCGGCAGCGGCCCTGACGGCGTTTTTCTTCTGGCCTATTTTCGTTGCTCCAGACAGCTACTTTTTCAAGGCTGGCGGCGATGCCCTGCAGAGCTATTTCGCAACGGCTTTCTACACCCTGCACGACCACGGGGACCGGTTCACGGGAATGAACTACCCGTACGGCGAGAACTTCAACTTCCCCAACCTGCAGCCATTGGTGGCCCTGCTCATGCGCGGGCTGCAGGCGCTGGGTGTGCCGGCCGGCCGGCACACGGTCGCCATCACCAACCTGCTGCCGCTGGCTTCCATTGCCTTCACGCCGGTGGTGCTCTACGCCATTCTGCGGCGCAGCCGGCTGCCAGTGCTCTACGCGGCCGGCATGAGCCTGCTCATCGGGTTTATGTCGCCGCAGCTGCTGCGCCTCGATGGCCACATCTCCCTGAGCTATACTTGTTTCGTGCCCCTGCTCTGGTACTGCATTATTCGCATGCAGGAAGCCCCTCGGCAGTGGCGCTGGTATGGGCTGTTCGGGCTGGGCAGCCTGCTGATGGGCGGCGTGATGCTGTACTTCCTGGCCTGCGGGGCATTTTTCCTGCTGGCTCACGTGCTGGTGCTGGCTTGGCAGCAGCCCCGCCTGCGCCCCTGGCTGGGCCGCATGGTGCTGGCCGCCCTATTGCCCCTGCTGCTGTTCCGTGGCTACCTCTGGGCCACCGACCATGTGGCCGACCGGCCGCCCAACCCTTTTGGCTTGAAGGTGTACGTGGCTACCGTCCGCACCGTGTTTCTGCCCATGATGGGGCCGGTATATGACTGGTGGCAGCAGCACTGGCCGCATGAGCCCGACAACGAGGAAGGCCTTGACTACGTGGGGCTGGTGGCCACCTTTACCCTCTTGGTATCAGCGCTGGCAGGCGTGTGGCGGGCCGTGCGGCGGCGGCGGCTGGTGGGGAGCAAGCTGCCGCCGCACCTGCTTAGCGGCCTGTGGGCGGCCTCGCTGCTGCTGCTGCTAGCCTGCGGTATCCCGTTCATCTGGCCATGGTTCGACTGGGTGACCGACCATTCTGGCCCGGTCAAGCAGTTTCGGGCCCTGGGGCGCTTCAGTTGGCCTTTCTACTACGTGGCCACTACTTACGTGGCCTACGTGCTGTACCGCAGTTGGCGCTGGCTGCGCCGCCGCCAGCTAGCGGCCGTGGCTTGGCTGGGCGTGCCCCTTCTACTATGTTGGGGTGCTGAAGCCTGGCTGCAGGTAGCCCATAAGGCTGGGCAGGTCGCGGAAGGCATTGGGGCGCTCGATTTGATGGATGCAGGCAACGGCGTACCCGCAGCCCTAAGCTGGAGCAAGCGCTCGGTTTCTGATTTTCAGGCAATCATGCCCGTGCCCTACTACAATATGGGCACCGACAAGCTGGACCTTAGCGGTAGTAGCCAGGCCATTTACCAAGCCGATAAGGCGGCGATTGTTACTGGATTGCCGTTACTGGCCACCTACGTGTCGCGCGCATCAATCGGCTACGCCATGCAGCATATTCAACTGCTCAGCAGCGACTTGGTGCAGAAAGAACTGCTCGACCACCTGCCTAATGAGAAACCTCTGCTGCTGCTTGTCACGCCTGATATTCTCACTGAAGGCGAACAGCGCCTCATCCGTCGGGCCCACTTGCTGCGCCAGACGCCCGAGCTGTCGTTGTACGAATTGCCGTTGGCGGCGCTACGCGAAACGGCCCTGCTGCGCGAGCAGACGCGGGCCGATTCCCTGCTGCCTCACCTGCGGATGCGCGCCGGGGGGCTGCGCGTTACTACTTCGGCCGGCGTAGTGCTGCGGTCCTTCGAGCAAGCCCCCGACCGTCGGGGCCGCCTCGGGTCCGGGGCCCTGCACGAGGTGGAAGACGGTTTCACGACGTTTTACGACGGCCCAGTGCCTGCCCCAGCCGACACCGGCCGCTATGAAGCCGCGGTGTGGGTGTATGGCAAAAGCGATTACGGCTTTGGCAACATGCGCGTACGCACCTACGATGCCCACGGCCAGACCGACGAAGCAGTTATTGACGGCCGGAAATCCACTGAAATCCAGGGCGAATGGGTGCGCATGGTGGTGCCGTTCTGGGTGCGACCCGGCACTACCCGCCTCGAAGTGCTATACCAGAACCGAGACCTGGTGGCCGACGACTTTCTGCTGCGTCCCGTCAATACCGACGTGTACTACCCGGTGGGAACCGGGGCCGGGCGCAAGATGGTGAAGAACACCTACCCGCTCCGACCCTGATGCAGCATCAGGCCGTGGCCCGGACCCGTTGATTCGCGCCGTATTTTTGTCCCATGTTCCGCCTCCAGAATTACCTCAACGGTCAGCTCGTGCCGCCCCTCGCCGGCCGCTACCTCGACAACGTTGAGCCCGCTACCGGCCAGGTTTACGGCCAAATTCCCGACTCTGGCCCGGCCGACGTGGCCGCCGCCGTAGCCGCCGCCGAAGCCGCCCTGCCCGCCTGGCGCGCCCTGCCCGCCGAGGAGCGCGGCCGCCTGCTCGTGCGCATCGCCGAGCTGATTGACCGCGACACCGAGCGCCTGGCCCGCGCCGAAAGCCAGGACAACGGCAAGCCCTTGGCCCTGGCCCGCGTGATGGACATTCCGCGGGCGGCCAGCAACTTCCACTTCTTTGGCACTGCCGCCGGGCACTTCGCCACCGAGGCCCACGTGCAGGAGGGCATCGCGGTGAACTATACCGTGCGCCACCCGGTGGGCGTGGTGGGCTGCATCTCGCCCTGGAACCTGCCCCTCTACCTCTTCAGCTGGAAGATTGCGCCGGCCCTGGCCGTGGGCTGCTGCGTGGTGGCCAAGCCTTCGGAAATTACCCCGGCCACGGCTTTTCTGCTGAGCGAGCTGTGCATGGAGGCCGGGCTGCCGGCGGGCGTGCTCAATATCATCCACGGCACTGGGCCGAGCTGCGGGCAGGCCCTGGTCGAGCACCCGGGCATCAGGGCCATCAGCTTCACGGGGGGCACGGCCACTGGGCGGCACTTGGCCGCCACCGCCGCGCCCCTGTTCAAAAAGCTGAGCTTGGAGTTGGGCGGCAAAAACCCTAACCTGGTTTTCGCCGACTGCGACCTGGCCGCCGCCGTGGCCACCAGCATCCGCAGCAGCTTCGCCAACCAGGGCCAGATTTGCCTGTGCGGCTCGCGCCTATTCATCGAGCGCCCCATCTATGAAGCCTTTAAAGCCGAGTTTCTAAAGCAGCTGGCGGACCAGAAAATCGGTGACCCGCTTGAACCCGATACCAGACAGGGCGCGCTGGTGAGCGATGCGCATTTGCAGAAAGTGCTGGCCTACATCGAACTGGCCCACGCCGAGGGCGGCACCCTGCTGGCCGGCGGCCACCGCGCCAGAGTGCCCGGCCGCTGCGCCGGGGGCTACTTCCTGGAGCCCACCGTGTTTGAAAACCTGCCCTTCGACTGCCGCGTGAACCAGGAGGAAATCTTCGGCCCGGTCGTCACCCTCACCCCCTTCGATACCGACGAGGAAGCCCTGCGCATGGCCAACAGCACCGAATATGGCCTGTCGGCTACCATCTGGACCCGCGATTTGCAGCGGGCCCACCGCGTGGCCCACCAGTTGCACGCTGGCATCGTGTGGGTGAACACCTGGCTGCACCGCGACCTGCGCACGCCCTTCGGCGGGATGAAAAACTCCGGTGTGGGCCGCGAGGGTGGCCTGGAGGCGCTGCGGTTTTTCACCGAGGCGCAGAACGTGTGCGTGAAGCTGTGACCACTGATTTAACGGATTTCAACTGTTGAAATCCGTCAAATCGGTATTTGCGTACACTTCGGCCAGCGGCACCTGGCAGGCGATGCTGCTCAAATCCAGGACGGTCGTGAGGTTGCGGGTTTCGGTGAGCACCCAGCGGTCCAGCTCGTCGCGCGTGTGCAGCTCGGCGTGGATAGACTGCGCATCCAGCGTTAGATACTGGCGCAGGCTGGGCACCTGGCGGTAGAGCATGAATTTCTCGCTGCGGTCGTACTGGCTGGTGGTGGGGGAGAGGACTTCCACCACCAGCGTGGGGTTTAGTAGGGTATCGGGATTTTTTTCCTCGTTGAATTTCGGCGGGCCACATATCACCGTCAGGTCGGGGTACACGAAGGCGCTGCCACTCATGATTTGCAGCCGCTGGTCGCTGCCTACCACCGAGCAGCCCTTGCCGCGCAGTTGGGTATAGAGTTCACCAGTCAGGTTCGCACAAATCAAATTGTGCGCATAGCCCGCGCCGGCCATGGAGCGTACCTCGCCCTGGTAGTACTCGTGCTTAAAATCGGCCTCACGCTCCAGGCGCAGGTAGTCTTCGGGCGAAACGTAGGCGGCGGATTCGGGCTGAAAAGCGGGCTGAGCCATGACGTGGTTGGGTTCTGGTTGTTTCAAAAGTACGAAGCCCTGGCCCACCGTTTCTGTGGTTTCGCCAGTCGAGGGGCCTTGCCGCCCGCCCGTACCTGTGGCTCCATCAGGCCGGCCGTATCTTCGGGCCTGATTTTCTATCCCCCTCCACCTATCCCACCCATTACATTATGCGCAAGCTTTTTTCGCTGCTGCTGCTCGTCCTGTTCGGCCTCACCGCCCAGGCCCAGGTCACCTTCAAAATTACGGCCACGCCGGCCAACACGCCGGCCAACGCTACGCTCTACATCGCGGGCAGCTTCAACAACTGGAGCCCCGGCAACGCGGCTTACGCGCTCACCCACAATGCCGACGGCAGCTACGAAATAACCCTGCCCGCCGCCGTCGGCACCATCGAGTACAAGTTTACGCGGGGCGCGTGGGCGGCCGTCGAAACCAATGCCTCCAACGGCTCGGTGCCCAACCGCAGCTACACGTTCGGCAGTGGCCCGGCCACCGTCACCTGCCAGGTGCTGAACTGGGAAGACCTGGGCCCGTCCCCCAGCGGTGGCCCCTCCACGGCGGCGGCCAACGTGCGCGTGCTTTCGACGGCCTTCGCCATGCCGCAGCTGGGCCGCACCCGGCGCGTGTGGCTGTACCTGCCGCCCGGCTACGCCAGCAGCACCCGCCGCTACCCCGTGCTCTACCTGCAGGATGGCCAGAACGTGTTCGACGCCGCCACTTCCTTCGCCGGCGAGTGGGGCGTGGATGAGGCCCTGAACCTGCTCGCCGCCAACGGCCAGGACCCCGCCGGTTGCATCGTGGTGGCCGTGGACAACGGCCCCAACCGCCTCGACGAATACTCACCCTGGAACAACCCGCAGTACGGCGGCGGCCAGGGCGACCTCTACGTCGATTTCCTGGTGCAAACCCTCAAGCCCTACATCGACGCCAACTACCGCACCCTGCCCGACCGCACCAACACCGGCATCGGCGGCTCCAGCATGGGCGCGCTCATTGCCACCTACGCCGCCCTGCGCGAGCCCACGGTGTTTGGCAAAGTGGCCGCGTTTTCGCCGGCCTACTGGTTTGCCAACGCGCCGCTGGCCGCCTACGTGCACCAGCACCCGGCCAACCCGGCCACCCGCTTCTACTTCGTGAGCGGCACCACCGAAAGCGCCACGATGGTGCCCCAGATGCAGGCCCTGCGCGACTCGTTGCAGCGCGGCGGCGTGCCGGCCGCCAACCTGAACTTCAATACCCGCGCCGACGGGCAGCACGCCGAGTGGTTTTGGCGGCGCGAGTTTCCGGCCGGCTACACCTGGCTCTACGCCCCGGCTACGGCCACGGCGGCCCGCCCGGCCCAGCGCCTGGCCCTGGCGCTCTATCCCAACCCCACGGCCCGCGAGCTGCGCGTGGAGCTGCCCGCCGCAAGGACTACCGGCGAAGCCCAGTTGCTCATCAGCGACGTGCGCGGCCGAACGGTGCTGCGGGCCGCCGTGCGCAACGGCCAGCGCATCGACGTGAGCCAGTTGGCGGCGGGCTTGTACGTGGCGCATCTGACGGCCAACGGCCTAAGTGGCACCAGCCAGTTCGCCAAAGAATAACGTCGCTTCTCCAGCCAGTTGCGCTCCCTGCTGAACGGACAAAGAAAAACCCTCATCATTGCGGATGAAGGTTTTTCAAAACGGAGCGCCGTGTCTACCCCACGTTGCTCACCACGCAAATATAGAGTAGCTTCAACAAACGCTGGTCAGTGTTGCGCGAGTAGCATCCATATTTAAAGCAAAACTTTTTCCCACTAACCTCTTTTCCATGTCACATTCTGCTAACAGGCGCTCCCAGAAGGGAACTCCTCGGGGCCCGGCACGTCGTCTGGTTGCTTTAAGCTTGGGCCTTCTGAGTTTTAGTCTGCTCACCGCGTGTTCACACGATGAGCCAGTAGCTCAACAATCAGTACTAGCCGCTGCCCCGAAAGAATCCGTAACAGAGTTAGAAGACGATGCCAAAACACGTCTTGTAGGGGACATCATTCACGCCAAAACTGTGGAAGCAGGTGAGCTACGCGGAACTGTGGGGTGGTCTAGTTAAGCAGGAGAGAATTGGGTGATGTTGTTAAGTTGCTGTTGGTGAACTTGATAAGGCTTCTGATAGCCGATGCTGGAGTGGCGACGCTCGTGGTTGTAATAGT
>JANXMN010000354.1 GCA_025354605.1 Hymenobacter sp.
GCAAGGCACGGTGGAAACGGAGTTGGCAGCAGTAGCTGCGCTTCGGCACCGCGATGCCGGGCTGGCGCTGGATGCCAACCAAGGACATTTTGAGGTGAGAGCCCGCTGGGGCCGCGCCGGACACACGGGGCAGGTGATGCCGGGGCCTGGCCTGCTGAGCGCGCCGCGCGTGGCGGCGGAATACCGGGCCGCGGAATGGGGCACCGAAGTAGTGGACGTGCACCTGAATGAGGACGTGTTCTGGGCCAGTTTGCCGGTGGGCGTGTGGGGCTACACCCTTGGAGGCTACCAGGTGCTGAAAAAGTGGCTCAGCTACCGCAGTTACGATGTATTGGGGCGCTCACTGCATCTGCACGAGGTAATGGAGTTCACCCACATTGCGCGGCGAATTGCGGCGCTGCTGTTGCTGTACCCGGCACTGAATGCCAATTACGAAGCGATGCTGTCGCCGGTGGAAGAGGCCGTTTTAGTGGCCGTGTAGGCACTTGGCTCTATGGGTTCAACTTCCTGCCTGAATATGAGGACGCCACCTCTAAATTTGAACATTCACCTAACCATCTACCAAATGAAATCTTTGCTACTGCTCTTGCTCACCTTCTCGCTGGTGGCTTCCGCTCACGACGGCAATCCTAAAAAGCCGGCGGCGGGACACCGGGCTAAAACAGTCTCCTTCCGTCCGCTGGCCGTTTTGGGACGGTGCTCGGGGGATGCTTACTGTAGGTCGTGCTCGAATTGCAGCCATTGTGCGCATTGCGCCGGGGGCGGCGGCACGTGTGGCGTGTGTGCTTCATACTCGGCCCCAAAAGCTCGCTACAGCAGGCCGCGCACGTCGTCCGGGAGAAGCTATTCGCGTGGGAGCAGCTACACTACGCCCACCAAATCGACTCCGCCTGCGACGAAGCTGGAGGTGGCGGGTGACTACTACATCGCGGCTTCGACGCTAAACCTGCGGGCCGAGCCCTCAGCCGATGCGGAGGTGGCGCGGGTGCTGAACCGCAACGACCAAGTGACGGTGCAAGAGTTGACCAATGAGAAATGGGCTAAGGTGAGCGTCATGACGGAAGAAGGCGAGCTGGAGGGGTACGTATCACGCGCTTACCTGTCGGAAAACATGTCGTTTGAATAGCGGCGGCTGTATTCACTACGGCGGTCAATACCTAAAACAACCTTGCGCTTATGACTAAAATCTACCTATTTCTGATTGGCTTTACCTTTGCGAACCTAACGGCACTGGCTCAGCGGCCCAAACCGGCGGCCATCTCCCTCCCACCGGCCGACACGGTTTATTTCGACCGGGATTGGGTGCGTACGGAAACGCTAGAAGAAGTGGCCTACGCCCGCATTGCTCATCGCACGCCCGAAGGCAAGAGCGTGGGCACGGTGCGGGACTATTTCCATCCGTCCTGGAAAAAGCAGGGCGAGGGCAAGCTACTCAGCGAGAGCCCCGATGTAATGGCCGGCATCTGCACGGGCTGGTTTGAAAACGGACGGCTCAACTTCCGGGGCACCTACGTGAACGGGCAGGCCCAAGCGGATTTTAAGAACTGGCACGAAGACGGACGCGAAATCAAGTGCCGCTACACGACGCAGGACGCACTGCCGTTCAGCACCGCTACTATTCACTGCTCGAACTGCATGCACTCAAGCCGCAAGGTATTTGAAGTAGATGTGCCAGCGGGCACGGTAGGTATCGTGTACAAGCTAGACGTGCGCGACGAAGGCCAGCCGCCGATTACTTGGACCACGGCC
>JANXMN010000222.1 GCA_025354605.1 Hymenobacter sp.
GCGGCGAAACCGCGCCGCTGGTCCAGTCCTTCGAAGACCCCAACTTCCCCAACCTGTTCACCGCTCCCACGCTGCGTAACTACGAAACCTCGGCCGGTAGCAGCACTGGGGCCGTTTCCACTTCAATTCGCTGGCAGCGGCAGGCGGCATTCCCGGCAGCCGACGGGTCGGCTTACGTCACGGTAAATGACCGTTTCTACCCGGCCGGCACCACGACCACGCTCATCACGCCCAACATTAACCTGAGCGGCACCTCCAGCTCGACCGTGGTGCGCTTTGCCCGGGCCTACGCCGCCCGGACGGCGACTTCCGACGATGCGCTGCGCGTCTCGTTCAGCCGCGACTGTGGCGTAAGCTGGTCGACGCCGACGGTGTTCACCCCCGCGCAGCTCAGCACGCAGGGAGCGACGCCTATCGATGGCTTCGTGCCCGCCAGCGCTGCCGACTGGGCCGACCTGACGGTAGCGATTCCGGCTGCCTACCAAGGCAGTGGCCTGTTCAAAATTCGCTTTCAGATGGTGAATGGCACTACCCAGGGCAACAACTTCTACCTGGATAACCTGCGCGTGAGCATCCCGCTGGCGACGAAGGCCAATGCCCTGGCCAGCCGCGGCATCAGCGTATTCCCGAACCCGTTCACCAACGAAACGGCCGTGCACCTAGCCCTGACGGCTCCGACGGAGGTGCAGTTGCACCTAACCGACGTGCTGGGCCGCGAAGTATTCAGCTCGCCGGCCAAAACCTACGGGGCCGGCCAGTTGGCCTTACCGGTGCAGGTGGCTGGGCGCGTATTGCCCGCCGGGGTTTACGTTGTTCGTATTTCGCTCAACGGCGAAACCTTCAGCAGCAAGCTTACGGTGAACTAAGTTCCCGGCAGATTGCTGAACTAAAAGCCCCGCCCGGATTCGAGCTTGTCCTTACCCAAAACTCAAACGCCCTTCCGGCCATGTGGCGGGAAGGGCGTTTTTGCACGGTTGCCTATCTGGTTTACCGCTTTTCAAGCTAGGTCAGCCAGTCCAAAAAAGGCCTTAGCGTCACCTCGAAGAAGTCGGAAAAAGATTTGGGTAAGGACAAGCCCGGATTCGAGCGGGGCTTTTTGCTGCGTGTCAGCTACCTCTGGCCGCCGGCCGCCTTACCTTTGCGAGCCGGCCGGAGCTCCCATTCAGCTCCCCATACTGCTGGCTTCTTCATTACTACTTCGTTTTTATGCGCAAGCAAAAACCCGTTTCCGACTCGTTCGTTATTATGACTGAGCTGGTACTGCCCAACGATACCAACACGCTCAACAACCTGATGGGCGGCCGCATGATGCACCTGATGGACATTGCCGCCGCCATTGCCGCCCAAAAGCATTCGAACCGCATTGTGGTCACGGCCTCGGTCGACAACGTGTCGTTCCGCGACAGCATCCGGCTGGGCAACGTGGTAACGCTCCAGGCCCAGGTGACCCGGGCCTTCAACTCCAGCATGGAGGTGCACATCGACGTGTGGGCCGAGGACATCCCGAGTGGCACGAAGATGAAAACCAACGAGGCCTTTTTCACCTTCGTGGCCGTTGACCAGTCGGGCCGCCCCATCGACGTGGCCGATGCCGTGCCCAGCACCGAAACCGAAATTAAACTTTACGAGGGAGCCCTGCGCCGCCGACAGCTGCGGCTGGTGCTGGCTGGCCGCATGAAGCCCGCCGAGGCCCAGGAGCTGAAGGCTTTATTCGCGATTGAGGACCCGGCCTAAAACCTCCATCCTTACTCCGCTTCATCTGATTTTGCGCCCTGCTTATGTCGACTGAAAAGCTGGCTTTTCTGCAAAACTTCTACACGGACGTCACGCTTTACGTGCCCGCCGAAATGGCCGCCGCGAACCTGGAACCGCTGGGGCAAGCCACCGTCCAGGTGCCGGCCATGCTAGCGGTTACCCCGGCAGTCAAACCATTCGAAGCCCGGGCCGAGGCTGATAATGAGGCTCCACGGCCCAGCCGCCCCAGCATCATGCCCAGCACCGGCTTTGTTAAGCCGTCGGCCGGCCTGGAACGTCTGACCAGCAAAATTTTGTCGCCGCCCGTGGCCGCCCCCGAGCCCGAAAAAGTAGCCGCACCCGGACCGGCAGCGACTCCCGGGCCAGCGAACGTGCCGCCGGTGCTGCTTACCCCCTTCGCAGTAGCTGGCAGCGTGCGCGACGGCGTGGTGCTGCTATGCCGCTTGCCGCGCGAGGAGTTTGTGAAGCTGCACCGCAATGTCTTTCTCAACAAGATGCTCCAAGCCCTCGGGCTGGTGATGGGAGATGTATTGCTGGTGAATGTGGAGTCGGAGCTGCCCGTAGCGCTGGTGAGCCTGCGTCAGCAAATCGCGGCCACGCACATTGTCGCCTTTGGCAAAAACCTCCTCGACGTGACTATCCGCAACACCCAGATTTACGAGCCAGTGCAGTTTCCCGGCATCGGGCTGTCCTATCTGGCCTCGGCTACCATTGATTTGGTAGAGTACGATGTTAGCCTGAAAAAACGGCTGTGGCCGGGGCTGCAACGCATGTTTTTACGCTAAATATCAGCTTCCGCTTGTAGTTGAGGCCAATAGAAATTTATTAGTGTAGCTGCGAATTCGCGAAAGTAACTATCTTATATAAGTCGGTTTGATTATCAAATGACAGGTGGTTTCGGTTAGCAAATGTCTGAAGCGCAGATGCGCAGGGCTTGTATATAGATAACAACGCTTTTTTAGGCTGGCGGAGTCTGACAACATTACCGCTTGAGTCTGATATATAGAATCGGTCGTTGATGACCATCATTCTGTTTATCCCTTTACTATCTTTTTCCAATAGCTCACTTACCAACTCTTGCCGACGTAAAAGCAGATTTGGACCATCCGATAACTTTTCAAAAAAAGCTGGTCTTAGGCGATTTCCCTCGTGGTCATCGTTCCATAGGAAGGTCTGGAAAACACGGATATTCAGCGCGTTTTCCCAAAGGAAGTGTTGATAAGGCTTGAGCAACGGTTCCGGAGCTTTAGCCACAACAGGGTATCTCCCTGCACGTGGCCAGACAACATTACGGCCAATTATGCTCGGAGTTGAAAACATGTATTCTTCAGCAGTCTTTGGTCGTGGATTCATTGCAATCAATTCGCTAGCTAGCGGCAATAAACCTTCAACTGCAAACGCCCTAACTTTATTTGCCGGAAACGCCCATTGCTTATGCGTGCTATCCGAAACTACCACCATATCTAATTCATGGTAATAAATTAAATGACCATGAATTATATCGCCATTAGTGAGCAGCACAGCACAGCTGGAAAACTCTTGAGCAAAACCATTTTTGTAAAAATTGGGACGGGTAGACCCAACTGCGCCCACTACGAAAACAAAAACAGTTAAGAGAACAATTGTGAGAAATTTCATTGGGAATAGATTCAGCAAGTAGGTAATTAGTCACACTGCTCCTGCCATTGCCCTGCCAAGTGTTTTACTTGAGTACCTCGGCCAGCTTGGCGGCCAGGGCCTCACCACGCAGGTTTTTGGCAATAATGCGGCCTTTCGGGTCAATCAGATAGGATTGCGGTATGGATTTTACGCCGTAAGAAGCCCCGCCAACACTGTTCCAGCCAGCTAGGTCCGACACGTGGTGCCAGGCCAGGCCGTCCGACTCGATGGCTTTGAGCCACTTCGCCTTGTCCTGGTCGAGCGATACGGAATAGATGGTGAAGCCCTTATTCTTAAACAGCTGGTAGGCGCGCACCACGTTGGGATTTTCCTGGCGGCAGGGGCCGCACCAGCTGGCCCAGAAGTCGAGCAGTACGTATTGACCGCGCAGGCTGCTTAGGGCCAGGGTTTTTCCTTCGGGAGTGGGCAGGTTAATTTCGGGTGCCATCGCCCCCTGGGCAGTGGTGCGCATCGGCTCCAGGCGGGCCGTCAACTCCTTGGTGAAGGGCGAGTTGGGATTGGCTTTCCGCTGAATGGTGGCGACCGAATCGGCAAAGGCAAACTCCTCGTCGGGATTGAGGAAGGCGCCGACGGCGAAGCCGCTGGCCACGGTGTTGATGTTGCGGCGAATCACGGATTTCACGCGGGCGTTATTAGCGGCCTGTGCGCTGAGGTACTCCTTTTCGATGGCCTTCATCTCGACGGCTTTACCAGCCTGGCCGGCCGCGTTGTAGCGCTTGCCCAAATCCTCAAGCCGGGCTTTGCTGCCATCCATCACGCGAATCAGCTGGCGCAGCATCTCGGCATCGGCGCTGCCCTTCACGGCGTAAGTGGCCGGCAGGCTCTTCGCGTCGCCGCTGAGCTGGAGGTGGGTTTTGTTGTCGAGCAGCACGAGTACCTGGTTGACCTCGTCTACTTTTAACTGGTAGATGCCGGGCGTGGGTGCCAGGCCCTTCAGGCTGAAGCTACCGCTGGCATCGGTTTTCACCTGTGCTTTCTCCACAAACTGGTTGGAGTTGAGCTCAGAAAGGTGCAGCACGGTACCAGCGGGCGCATTCTTCAACTGGCCGGCAATTTCATAGCCATCGGCAGCGGCGGCGTTCTGGCAGGCATTGGCCAGGCCCAGCACGGTGGCAGCCAGAAAAACTGATTTTATCATGGTTAAATTCATGTAGGCATTTACTGCGGCGCGGAAGACTCTCCAACGTCATGAAATAAGGTTATTGTTCCGTTTATCCTGGGCAGGCTGACGCGCTGATGGGTGCCACCTTACGCATCGAGGGCAGTACGCAACAACTGGTTGGCCAGCTTAGGGTCGGCCTTGCCCCCGGTCAGCTTCATGAGCTCCCCCATGAACATGCCGGTGAGCGACTTCTTGCCGGCCCGGTACTCGGCCACCTTGGCCGGGTTGGCCGCCAGCACCTGCTGCACTAGCCCTTCGAGCTCGCCACTGTCGGTGCTTTGCAGCAGGCCCAGGCTTTCGGCCGCGCCCGTAGTGTTGGCTGTCGGATGGTCGAGCAAATGCGGAAACAGCTGCTTCGAGGCCACCGAGTAGTTCAACTTGCCCGCATCAATCAGCTCGATGATACCGGCCAACTGGGCGGCATCAAGCGGAAAGTCGGCCATCGTCAGGGCGCGCTCGTTCAGGTAGGATTTTACCGGCCCCATTACCCAGTTGGCGGCGGCTTTGGCATTGGGCGTGAGGCGGGCGAGGTCGTCGAAGTACAAGGCCACGTCCTTCTGGTCGATAAGCACTGAGGCATCGTAGTCGTTCAGACCCAGTTCGCCCACGAAGCGGGCGTAAAGCTGCTGCGGCAGGGCCGGCAGTTCGGCGGCCACTCGGTGCAACCACTCGTCCGAAATCACCAGCGGCGGCAGGTCGGGCTCCGGGAAGTAGCGGTAGTCGTTGAGGGTTTCCTTGCTGCGCTGGCCGTTGGTGGTGCCGGTGGCCGCGTCGAAGCCCCGGGTTTCGCTGTCGACTTCGCCGCCGGCCTCGATGATGGCAATCTGACGCTCCACTTCGTAGGCAATGGCGCGCTGCACGTTGCGGAAGGAGTTCATGTTCTTCACCTCCACCTTCACCCCAAACTTGTCGGCCCCTTTCAGCATCACCGAGATATTGGCGTCGCAGCGCAGCGAGCCTTCTTCCATGTTGCCATCGCAGATGCCGAGGTATTCCACCAGCTTCTTAATTTCGATGAGGTAGGCGTAGGCTTCCTCACCAGTACGGATGTCGGGCTCGCTAACAATTTCAATCAGCGGCACGCCGGCGCGGTTCAAGTCCACGAGGGTTTCGGTTTCGCCGACCAGGTGCATACTCTTACCCGCGTCTTCCTCCATGTGAATGCGGGTGACACCGATTTTCTTCGTCGACCCGTCACTGAGGCGCACTTCAACGTGGCCATCATGGCAAATCGGGGTTTTGTCCTGCGTAATCTGATAGCCCTTAGGCAGGTCAGGATAGAAGTAGTTTTTGCGCGCGAACAGATTTTCACGCCG
>JANXMN010000230.1 GCA_025354605.1 Hymenobacter sp.
GCAGCATCTCCGGTGCCCCCTCTTTTTTGGAGAGGGGGTCAGGGGGTGAGGTGAACGCCTGGCCCGGTAAAGGCTTGCCAGAACTCACTCACCGCCTACTGGTACTGAATATACAGCGGCGAAGGCGTGAGGGCGATAACCTCGCTGGGCGTCATGATGTGGTGGGGCTTGGGGCGGGCGTCGTACTCGTAAAACAACTTGAAACCGGTGTACTGCACGGGCTCTTTCACGATGTAGTCGTGGTAGGAGTCCTTCTTCAGCACCGGGTCGCCGTGGCCATCCATGTGCATCACCACCTGCACGCGGGGGTCAAGCTTGATGTTTTTGTAGTTGGTGAGCATCTTGCGGGTGAAGCGGTGGACGGTGAGCACCTTGGGAGGCAGGTGGTTTTCGCTCACGATGCGGGCCAGGAAGTTGATGGTGAAGTTCACGTCCTTCGCGTCGAGGGTGCCAATGCGCTGGTTGGGGCGCACGCCGGGCATGGTGGCCAGCGAAAATTCGGGGTCGATACCGAGGTGAACGATGGGGTCTTTGAGGTACTGCTCCAGCTTGGGCAGCTCGGCCTGCAGGGTGCTGTGGCCGGGCTGCACATCCAGAAACAGGATGCACTTGTGCTCCTTGGCCCAGGAAAGAACTTCCTCAATGGTGGATTTAGAGTTCATCAGGCGCCACTTGCCGTCTTTGCCGGCGGTGCCCTGGGCCGTGATGGTAACGTTGTGCAAGGCGGCCTGCACTGGCAGGCTGGGGTCGGCGGCCTGCCACTCTTTCAGTACGCCTTCGAACTTGCGGAACATCTGCTCTTTGGGCTCGCGGCCCAGAATGCCCATGCCCTTCGAGCGAATGTTGCCATAGAAGGCGACGATGCGGTGGCCCGGCAGGAGGGCACCCGGCAGCTGCCCGGTCTTTTTAGCAATGGAATCGGCCTTGAGCGAGTCGCGGCGCATGGCTTCCATCTTCAGCTTGAGGGTATCGACGACGGGGGCGGCTGGGGCGGCTACGCTGTCGGTGGTGCCGGTACCACCTTTTTCACCCTCGGTGGGGTTGGTTTTGCAGGCGGGCGCGGCCAGCACGGCCAGCAAACCCAGGGTGGCGGCAAACGCGCCGGAAGAAGCTTTGAACAACACGGATGAAGAGGAGACTAAACGGGCAATAGTAGCCTCAAAGGTAAGGCCTTCCGGCCGGCCCTACCGCAGGCAGTCAATTGAAAACCCAGAAAATAATACGGCAGCTTCGGGCCCTACGCCGGTCAGGGCGTCAGCGGTTTCAGCGTCACTTCGAACCAAGTCGTTGGGTCGGCCAGCGGGTCGGGGGCCTGGGTGGGCAGCGGCGTGGGCGAATACAGCGCGCAGAGCGTGTTTTCGACCTGCACCAGTTGGCCAGTAGCCGTAGCGGGCAGGCCGTCGAGCAGGCCGGCCAGCACTTCCCAGCGGGGTTCGCCGGGCTGGCGGCTGGCATCGTGCCACACCACGGTAGTTGTTGGTCCCACCAGGTGCTCGAACACGCGGGCGGTGTCGGTGCGCACGGCCTCGTAGCGGTGGTCGCCGTCGATGAAGATGACATCAAACGGCCCGCCCAGGGCGGCAAAGTCGTAGGTGGCCGAGTTGCCGTGCAGGTGGCGCACGTTGGACAGCGGTTTGGAGAAGAAACCGTGTAACTCAATGTAGCGCTCGGGCAGGCCCAAGGCGCGGATTTCGGCCTCAGACAGATTCAGCGTAAAGACCTCGGCAGCGACTTCGGCCACGTTGGCGGCACTCTCGCCCCGCCAGGTGCCAATTTCGAGGTAGCGGCAGCCGGGCACGCGGCGGGCCAGGGCACGTAGCAGCAGCAAATCCGTCGGCAGCGAGCCGCCCTCGCGGAAGGCGAAGGGGCGCACGGTGGTATCGGCCGGGCTCAGGAAATGAGCTAGTGGCACCAGGGGCAGGCCTTTTTCAGAAAGGCCGCGGCCGGCGTGGGATTGGGCGCGGCGCTGCCATTGGGCCACGTCGCCGGCTATTACGTGGTTGAGCAGGGAAGGCGTGCGAGCCAGGCTGCGCAGGGCGCGCAGGGCAACGGATAATCGGGACATAGAAAGGGCGGCCCTCGCCGGGAGGCCCAGGCCGCTACGGATGAAACTTCGGAAACCGCAGCTACGCGCCCGGCGGCAAGTGCTGCGGCTGCGAAGGTAACGGCGGCTGGGGGCTGGCCCCGAGCCCCGCCGTCGTCAACGCAGAAAGGCCCCGGTGCGGGCCGGAGCTTTTCGAGCGGTTTCTCAGGGGTTTATTCTTCCTAATGACTGA
This sequence comes from Hymenobacter sp., assembly GCA_025354605.1. Lineage (GTDB taxonomy): Bacteria > Bacteroidota > Bacteroidia > Cytophagales > Hymenobacteraceae > Hymenobacter. The sequence goes on from JANXMN010000230.1 coordinate 2,277, forward strand.
TTATTTTGTCCTGTTCGCAGCCGGGGTGGCGACCTGTATCGTCCCGACAAATAGTAGGGGCACAGTGAACGAGACGTTCACCGCTTTGCCATCTTTTTTGCCGGGCACAAACTTCGGCAACTGCCGAATGGCGGCTAGCACGGCTTCGTCGTAAGCGGCACTGAGCCCTTTTATGACTTTAGCCGCTTGTACCTCGCCCTTATCTGTCACGATGAAGGAAGCAAATACGCGGCCCGTGTGCTGTTCGGCCGCAGGCAATTTGGGGTAAACAAGGTGCTGCTGAATGTTGCGGACAATAGCTTCTGGTCCGCCACCGCCCGTCAGCTCAGGCATCTGCTCAACAAAATCGTAGACTACCGGCGGCGGGGGCAGCAGCGTCGTTTCGGAGCCCTTGCGAACGACCAACCGGTTCTGGCCGTCAATTTTTATTAACTCCAGCTTTTCGGTTGGAGTGGCTGGCGGCGCGGCTTTTTCGCAGGCCACGGCGAATACGCACGCGCCCAGCAGGGGCAGCGCGAGCCCCTGTTTCCAGCGGCGGATGGGAGAGGTTTTCTGAATCATGGCAATGCGGCTTAGGGTTTGGGAATGGGAGAAGGAATGCGCAAGCGGAACCGAGAAACCGAGACGGCTGGCTACTTGCCGGGCCAGCAATTGGGAGTAGGAAATGGCGAGGGAAGAAGTAGCGTTGGAAGTAGCACGCAGAGCCGCTTCATCGGCCAGGTATTCATGGGTGAGGGCCAGGGCCCGGGCGCACAGGTGCACAAAGGGATTAAACCAGAGCACGGCGCGCAGTAGCTCCAGCGATAGCCGGTCGTAGGTGTGGCCCTGGTGCCTGTGGGCCTGCTCGTGGGCCAGCACCTGCCGGGCCTCGGCCGGGCTCAGCGCCAGGGAATCATCCCAGAAAATGACCCGGCCGAACGAGCTGGTGGGCAGCCGGCCCTGCGTTTCGATGAGGGTGTAGCCGGCCTGCGGGCGGCGCGGCAAGTGGCGCGCCTGCCACCAGAGCCGCCCCACGGCCCACCCCAGCCGGGCCAGTACCACGCCAGCCCCGGCCAGGTATACCAGCCACAGCCCTTGCGGCCCGGCGAAGCCCGGCGAGGCAGTTGCATCAGCCGCGCCCACCTGCACGGCGGGCAGTAGCACCGTGGCCAGCCGGGGCAGCGCGGCCGGCCCTACGCCCCAGCCGGCCGGCCAAGCCAGGGGCAGCAGCGGCAGCCCGGCGGCCAGCACTGGCCCCAGCCCCAGGTAGGCGCGGTTGTAGGCAAAGCTGCGCTCGCCCCGCAACAGCAGCCGGTAGCCCAGCCACCACAGGCCCAGCAGCACCGTGCTGAGCAGCATCCAGTCAAGCAGTGGGAGTGGGCTCATCGTCGGTGGGGTTGGGGGTGGCGGTGGCGTGGCGCAGCAGTTCGTCGAGCTGGGCGGCATCGAGGTTTTCCTCTTTGGCGAAAAACGAGAGCAGGCGGCCGAACGAGTTGCCGAAGTGCCCTCCCAGCAGCTTGCGCAGCGAGAAGCGGCGGTAGTCGTCCTGGGCCACCAGCACGTGGTAGCGGTGGGTGCGCCCGAAGGCCTCGTGCCCCACGAAGCCCTTGGTTTCAAGAATGCGGATGATGGTGGATACCGTGTTGTAGGCCGGCTGGGGCGCGGGCAGGGCGGCCAGCACGTCCTTCACGTAGCTGGGGCCGCGCTGCCAGAGCACCTGCATTACCTGTTCTTCGGCGCGGGTCAGCTCGGGGAAAATTGCGTCCATAGCAGTATGTTTGGAAGTCAGCAGTTAGGTAACGCAAACGTATAACTAAAATTTTAGTTTAACAACTATTTTCTTAGTTGATGGCCTGAAACAGTTATCCCATCCGGTTTGCCTGCAAGCCAAAACCGCCGTCAATTCCCCTTAAACAAGCTACTGTCCCTACCCTTCCGGCACGATGCCCGGCTCGTATTCTACCCGGCTCAGAAACAGGCCGCAGGCCGGGGCCGCGCTGCCGGCATCAACCCGGCGCTGCGCCCACAGCATCTCCTGGAACTGGCGCGGCGTGAGCTTGCCCCGGCCCACATCGAGCAGGGTGCCCACCACCAGCCGCACCATGCCCCGCACAAAGCGGTTGGCCCGAATGCGGAACACCCAGCCGCCCGGCGCGGGGTGCCAGCCGGCGGCGGTGCAGTAGCACACGTAGTGGTTTTCGCCGCCTTTTACTTTCGAAAACGTGGTGAAGTCGAACTGCCCGAGCAGGTAGCCGGCCGCCTCGTTCATGGCGGCTACGTCGAGCGGGCGGTCTACGTACAGGGCTTGGTCGCGGCGGAAGGGGTCGGGCTGCGTCACCACGAAGTAATCGTAGCTGCGCTCCTCGGCCGAAAAGCGGGCGTGGGCCTGGGCCGGCACCGAGTGCAGGCGCAACGCGCCGATGTCGGGCGGCAGGGCGCGGCGCAGGCGGTAGAGCAGCACGTCGAGGGGCAGGGTTTCGGGCAGGTCGGCGTCGAAGTGGGCCACTTGGTGGCTCGCGTGCACGCCGCTGTCGGTGCGGCCGCTGCCCAGCGAAAACGTGGGCCGGCGCAGAATCTGGCTCAGGCAGCGGTCGAGCTCGGCCTGCACGGTGAGCTGCTTAGGTTGAATCTGCCAGCCGCAGTAGCCGGTGCCATCGTAGGCGAGGTGCAGGAAGTAGCGCATGAAGCGCAAAAGTACGGCCGGGGCCGCCGGACGTGGCTATAGCAGGTGGTGGCGCTCGTTTTTCACGGCGTTGTGCAGCGTCCAGGGCAGCACCTGCTGCAGGGGGTGCTGCCGCACCGGGCAGGCCGGCATCAGACAGAGCGAGCAGGCGGCGAAGGTGCACGGGTCGGCGTGCACGAACATCTCCACATCGACAGCGAAGCGGGCCTGAATCATCGCCTCAATGTCGTGCAGCTGGGTGTGCACCTCGTCGAGGCTAAAGTAGTAGGGCAGCTGCATGTGGCAGTCGATGTGCAGGTTGGAGCCATAGCGCTGCACCCGCAGGTTGTGCACGTCAATCCAGGAGGGGCGGCGCTGGGCCTGCAGCTCGGCAATGACTTCGGCCACCACGGCAGTATCGGTTTCATCCATCAGCCCCGACACGGCCCGGCGCAGCATTTGAAAGCCGTTCACCAGAATGAAGCCCCCCAGCAGCAGGGCCGCGCCGCTGTCGAAGCGCACGATGCCCGTGGCCTGCACCAGCAGCAACGCCCCCGACGACACGATGGACGTGATGGCGTCGATGTAAAGATGCTGGCCGTCGCCCACCAGGGCCACCGATTTCAGGCGCTTACCGCTGCGCACCAGCAACAGGCCCACGCTCAGGTTCACCACGGCCGTGCTGGCCAGCAGGGCCACGCCCCAGTCGGGCCGGGCCACCGCGTGCGGGTGCAGCAGGCCGAGCGAGGCGCTGTAGAGAATGAAGGCCCCGGCAATAAAAATCAGCGCGCCCTCGAAGCCGATGGACAGGTATTCGACCTTGCCGTGGCCGTAGGGGTGGTTTTCGTCCTTGGGCAGGCCGGCCAGGTAAAGGCTGTAGAGGGCGAAGCCGCTGGTGAAAACGTTGATGATGCTTTCGAGCGCATCCGTGAGCACGGCCTGCGA
>JANXMN010000233.1 GCA_025354605.1 Hymenobacter sp.
CGGGCCAGTAGCTGCGGATGAGACCCTGCTCGAGCAGAGCGCGGAGCTGATTTTCGAGCTCGGACGCGGGCAATCCGGTTTTCTGGAGCAGCGCACGGAAGGGGGTGACGAAGTACAGCTCGTCGAGCAGGTCGAATTCGGGGTCAGTCACGGCAGGATAATCAGGCAAACGGTGGGGTTGGAACAAATGTAAGCCGGGGAGCGGGCTTTGCTACCCTGGCTTCGTTCAGCGGCAGTGTATATTGTCGGGCCCGGTTTCCAGTTCCAAACTCGCAGTCGGAAAAGGTCATGTTTAAGCCGGTCAGCTGATTTTATGAACTAATTCATTTTGCTCTAATATACATGAATCGTCGACCAAATTTTCTGCATATTATTTTCCTGATTTTTTCTATTCGGCCCGCCTTAGCACAGCAACTAAACGACTATGGACTGAAAGTCCATAGGTTTGCTTTGCGAATGAAATTCGCTGGTTTCGGCTAAAGCCGACTGAAAGACAACCACTATAAGTGGGCTATTCCAGAATAAAATTCTCGTCCCCATTGGGTTGGTCTTTGTGATGGTTCAAATAGGCTTCCAATAGCTCATCGGTGATGTTGCCCACACTCCAGGCACCGTAGCCAATGCCCCAGAAATGGCCACCCCAGTACCGACGCTTCAATTCGGGGAATTCTTGCAATAATAACTTGGCACTGCGTCCTTTCAGTCGACGCATCAACTCACTCAGCGCCAATGATGGCGGATACGAGACGTGCAAATGAATGTGGTCTTTGCTCACGACTCCTTTCAAGATGCGCACATCTAACCCGTTACACGTCTGCCGCAACAAGTCCCGGCAGCGCAGTTGTACGTCGCCGGTCAGCACGTGGTAGCGGTATTTCGTGCTCCACACCAGATGCACTTCCAGCCGATGAACCGAATGGCTGCCTGTTCGCTGCTTCATGCCACAAAGCTACCAAACGCCTAGAGGTGAGTAGCACCTAAAGGCTTGCCCTAAAGGGCATAGCTTTAACTAGCGTGCTTGAAAAGTAAAAGCCCAGCCCGCCCGCCAGGGCAGCGTTGCGGTTGAACACCAGCAGGCCCGTGGCCGGGGTCGGAACCGTCGCAGCATCGGCCAGCGAAGCCAGGTTGACTTGCGGAATCAGCAAGCCCTTATTGGCGGCCCGCACTTCGAGCGCGGCCGAGGCATCAGGGGTGGCGGTGCCCACACCCACTTGGGCATAGCCCATCAGGGGCAGCAACAGCGCTGCCAGTACAATGAGACGGCGGAATTGAGGTTTCATGAAAATGGCTTAAAACAGAAGGTTAAAAAGCAGCGCACCGTAGGCAATAGCGAACCACGCGCTGCGAGGAGCAGCGGCACCCAAAGCCAAGGCTTGCGCAGGAAAATGTAGCCGGTTGGGCCAGAGCGGCCGGGCCGCTCAGGGAGCCGCCACAATGGCCAGCCGAAGCCGGGCAGGCCGCGCGCTAGGGCCGGTGGGGCGCGGGCGTGGGGCCGGGGTGGTGGTAAAAGCCCAGCCAACGCCCCAGGCGGGCGTGACGGTGGAGGTTAGAAAAACGAGTTCCAGGTGTTGGCAGGTGGTTTCCATAACAGCAATGCAGAAAAGCGTGAGAAAAGCAACAGCGGCATTCGGGCCGGGCCAATAACTTGCCCACACCCCGGATTTTAAATCAGGCCGGCCCGGAGCCCCGCCTGGCAAACGCCCCGTAATCGGGCGTGTAGTGGCAGCGCCGGACCCGACCATCGGGCCCGGCACCGCACCCGGCAGCTATTGCAGGCCGAGTACGATTCCCGTGGCGCGGGCCGACTTTGCCCCGTCGGACAGGCTCACCGCGGTGCCATTTTTCCAGTACTTGGCCACTTCCACCCCACCCCCGCTGTACTCAAAGCCGGCCGCGTACACGTCGCTGCCCACGATGGTTACCGCCAGGGCCCGGCCCCGCTTCGTGCCGTCGGTGAGGGCCGTGGCCGTGCCGTTTTTCCAGATTTTGGCCACTTCAAATCCCGCGGCATTTATTTCGTAGCCAGCAACGTACACATCGCTGCCGGCCACGGCCACCGCCAGCGCCCGGGCCGTCTTGCTGCCATCGGTGAGCGCAATGCCCGTCCCGTTCTTCCAAATTTTGGCGACATAAGAACCCGCCGCGTTTTGCTCGTCGCCGACTACGTAGACGTCCGTGCCTGCTACGGTCACGCCGTTGGCGTCGGCATCCTTCAGCCCATCGGTTAGGCTTACCGCCGTACCGTTTTTCCAATACTTGGCGTAGTAGCCCGCCCCCGTACTGCTTTCCCATCCGGCCGCGTACACATCGCTCCCGGCTACGGCCACGGCCAGAGCAGTGGCCAACTTGGTTCCGTCGGTGAGGGCCGTAGCCGTACCGTTCTTCCAAATCCTGGCCACTGATTTATTACTGGCCCCCACTTCGGACCCGGCCACATACACATCGCTGCCCGTTACGGCCACGGCGCTCGCGTTGGCAGATTTGGTCCCGTCGGTGAGAGCCGTGGCCGTGCCATTCTTCCAGACTTTAGCCACGGCATTATTCGAGGCATTCGACTCAGTGCCGACGGCATACACGTCGGCACCAGCTACCGCCACGGCCTGCACATAAGCCGATTTGGCCCCGTCGGTGAGGGCCGTGGCCGTGCCGTTTTTCCAGATTTTTGCGATGTAGGTGTTGGCACCATTTGGCTCGTACCCGACCGCGTACACCACCGAGGGAACGGCCTGCGGGGTGGGGGTTTCGGAGCTGTCTTTTTTGCAGCCGCTCAGGGCCATTACGCCCGCGGCAAAGAGCAGGCTGGCAAGGGAGGTATTTTTGCAGAGAAAGCAATTCATAGCATTGGTAAGTAAAAGGTTGAAAAATGCAGAGTTGTCGGTTCGTTGAGGAAAAGAGTCCGTCGGGCCGGGTTGCCGTAGCAGTTGCCGGGCATGGAGCTAAAGGATGCCCCGACACCGCCGCTCGTCAGAATTTAATCGCCAGGCCGGCCTTGAGGTAAGTCTGGTCGTAGCCCAGCTCGGCAAAGGCTCCGATGTTGGACGTGAAATAGTAGCGTCCCCCTGCGAATAGGCCCGAGGTGGCCGCGTTGGAGCTGACCTCGCCTCCAAACGAGTTGTAGATGGAGCCCGAAGGACCGGAGAAAGAGCTACTCGAGTGCCGCAGGCCCAAGCTTAGACCAGCATAGGCATCGAAATTGGACAGCACCGGATAGTGAAAAGCCCCGCGCAGGGTCACCATCACGTCGGTGTACTTCCACTTGTCGCCGCCGCCAAAGTCGTAGCTGGCCCCCTGATACCCCACAAAAGCGCCCACGCCCAGCACGCCCGGCCCCAGCGGCAGAATGCCTCGCTCAAACGACGCGCTCAGGGCTGGCGTCACCGATGAGCTGCCGCCCAGCAGCCCCGAGCCGTAACCGTAGCGGCTGCCCAGGCCAATGCCCAGGTTCAGCGCGTTGGTGCCCACGTCGAACGGACTGTCGCCGCTGGCCGTGGCGCGGGCCGACGACTTGGCCGACGACGACTTGGCCGCCGGAGCTGGTGCGGGAGCCGGGGCAGCGGCCCGGGGAGCAGGGGCGGCGGCTCGTGGGGACGGGGCCGGTTTGGCGGGCGTGGCTTTGGGGGTGGTCGCAGCAGGCCGGGGGGCTGGCTTTCTCGTTTGAGCCAGGGCGGCTGTCAGGGGTAGCGTGCTCAGGCAAAGAGCGAGGCAGGCGGAATGCAGAACAGGTTTCATGAGTAGTTAAATAAAAAATGATGGTGGATTTATAGTCAGGCGTTCGCGGCATACAGCAACCCCCAGGTGGTGGGGGCGTCGGCCCCGCGTCCGGCCGGGCACTGCCCCGCCAGCCGGAAGCCCAGCCGCTGGTAAAACGACAGCTGCTCGGCCCCCTGGGTGTCGAGGTAGCAGGGCACGGGCGCGGTGGCTTGCATGGCGGCCAGCGTGGCTTGCAGCAAGCGGCGGCCCCGCCCCTGGCCCCGCGCGGCCGGATGCACGGCCAACGCCAGCAGGTAGTGATGAGCCGCCGGGTCGACGCTTTGCTCGCGCAGCCAGGTGGCCGCCCGCAGGTGGCTGCGCAGGCGCTGCAAGCCACTCCAGCCCAGCCGCCAGAGGCCGGCCGGCAAAAGCCCGGCGCGCAGCAGGGGCCAGCGGGCAGCCCCCAGGTGGTCGGGGCTCAGCCACAGGGCCAGGGCCTGGCCGTCGGCATCGGCATACACACGGCCATGGCGCAGGCCGAAACGCAGCAGCTGCTCGACCAGCCAGGCGCGCTGTGCCGCCGCCGCGGGGCCCGCGCAGCAGTGACGCAGCACCGGGTGCTGGTCGCCGGCGGTCAGCAGCAGGACTTTCGCCCAGGGCAGGTCCGCTGGTTCCAGCCGGCGGACGGGGGGAGCAAGGATGGGACGCATGGGCAATGCGGACTGAGAAAGCATAGTATCGATGCAGAAAAAGGGCGCGGCAAATCAGTACCCGGGCGCGCTAGCGCCAGAAGCTGGGCCGGGAGCCGGCCGCTTCGATTTGGCGCAGGCGCTGCTCGAAGGCCACGGTGGCCGCTTCGGCTTCGCTGGCCCGGCGGGTGGCGGCAGCGGCCTGGGCACGCAGGGCTTCGATTTGCACCTGCTGCGCTTGCAGGGTTTCGAATAACACCAGCAGCAGCTGCGATTTGCTGGCCCCAGCGGCGCTAGCGGCACCAGCGGAGGCATTCCTCAAGCTAGTGGGCTCGGCCGTTGAAGGCGCGGTGGCCTCGGCCAGTGCCGGGGCGGACTCGGGGCTCGCGGTGGGCAGCTGGCTGGAGTGCCGGGCCGGTTCTATTGCGGTTAACAAGCCAGTAGCAGGGGTCGGCCGGTGGGCCGCCAGGCTTCCGTCGATAAACGAACGGCCCTGAGCATTGGCCTGCAAGCTCAGCGCCAGTCCGCCTATCAGCAGAAGAAAGGGAGAAAAGAGTTTCATGGTATGCAATTGCAGAAAAGAGGTGAGGCGTGGCATGAAGTCGTGAGCTGGTGCTTGGTGCTTGGTGCTTGGTGCTTGGTGCTTGGTGCTTGGTACTTGGTGCTTAGTGCTTAGTGCTTGAAGCTCATAAAGCAATGACGATGAAGGCCGGAGCCACCCGGCCGTCCGGCGCGGTTATTCGCGCACCAACTTCAGCACCTGGCTGGTGCCGGTGGTGGTTACGCGCACCAGGTACACCCCACTCGACAGCGCCGCCGCCTCGTCCGCAAACAGGTCCTCGCTCACGCGGCGCGTGGTGCGGAACTCGGCCAGCCGGCGGCCGGTGGCATCGCTGAGGGTGGCCGTGAGCGGCAGCTCAAAGGGCTGCTCGACCCGGATGTGTGGGGCCGCGCCGGTCGAGGGGTTGGGCCAGGCGCTCAGCAGCAGCGCGGTAGCACTCTCTACGCCCACCGTGCGCAGCGGCGAATAGCGGGCCGTCCCATCGGTATCGACCTGGCGCAGGCGGTAATAGAGGGTGGGCACGCCGTACTGCGCCACTTTGGGGTCGACGAACTGATACGCGTGCGTCGTGCTGCTGCTGCCCTGCCCGGCCACCCGGCCGGCGCGCTCAAACACGAGGCCGTCGCGGCTGCGCTCCACGTCGAAATAAGCACTGTTCTTTTCCGAAGCCGTGGACCAGTCCAGGCGGGCATCCAGGCCCTGGCGGCGGGCGGCGAAGGCACTGAGCTCCACCGGCAGCGGGTTGCTTGGGTCGGACAGGGTGAAGCGGCCGGCCACCACTTCGGCCGGCGCGGCGGGCACGTACTGGCGGGGGTCGCCGGTGGCGGCGTTGGCGGTGGGGCCGGCCGCGCGCACCCAGTAGGTGTAGGGCGCGTCGCTGCGGTAGGGCGTGGCCTGGGCCATGTTGCGGCCATTGTCGAGGGCCGCCAGCCAGCTGAAGTTCATCACCCGGCTGGCCCCGGCCACCGAAGTGCTCACTTCCCAATACACCGCTGCCGAGGCATTGCTGTTCACCGTCGTCACGGCCGTCGGCCCGGTTACGCGGGTCAGGGTCAGGTTGCCCACGGCAGCGCCAGCGGGCAGCGTGAGGCCCAGAAAGGGACCAAAGGCGGCGGCGTTCACGGCGCGGGCTGCCATGTTCACGGGGCCAACCAGGCGGGCACCGGTGGTTTCAGTAGGGTCGGGGGCCGTGGGCAGCAGTAGCAGCGGCGCGGCCGGGGCCATCGTCACGAGGCCGTTGGTGAGGGTGACGGTGCCGGCCACGCTGATGGGCGTGCCGACGGCCACGCCGGCCGGGTTGTTCACGGTCAGGTTCTGCACGGGCAGGGCCCCGGAGCCGGTGAAGTTTTGCAGGATGCTGCCGTTGGCGCGCAGCAGGGCGGCGGGCGTGATGGGAGTGGTGACGGTGCCGTTGTTGGTGAGGTCGCCGCCCACGTCGAGCTGGCCTTCGTTGGTGAGGGTGGCCCCGCCGCTCAGCGTCAGGTACGAGGGAGTGGCCACCAGCCCACCCGGCCCGATGTACAAGGTCACGGGGCCCGACACCGATATCTGGCCCTGGGCCAGCGGGCCGGATAGCATGAGAGCCAGGCCCGGCATTAACGACAGCAAGTAGTTCTTTTTCATGGCTCGGGGTAATGAGATATAAGTAGGCTTTCGACTGGTTCAAAGCACGCTCCTCCCCTACCGCAACCCCGTTCGCTGACGTTGCGAATGCGTTGGCTGGTGTGCCAGGGCTTTCGCATTCGTTGCACATGCATTCGTTTTTGTGCCATCGCCCCCGAATCATCCCAGCCAATCCACCAAAAAGCCCGCAAACCGGAGGTCTGCGGGCCGAGCCGCTAATTGAATTATTCCGGGGATAAATTTTCGACCGGTCGAATTGCCTTCCCGGTCGGCCGGGTCCATTCAGCCCCCGATGCCCGCCGCCTACCGCCCAGCCAGGCCCAGGGCCAGCAGCTGCTCGGGCACCTGCCCGCCGTTCTCAAACTGCTCGCCGGCACCGTACACCCACTCCTCGTCGAAGCCGGTGATGGTGGCCACGTTCAGGGCCTGCCGCCGGTTCACGCGGATGAATTGCCCGTGCCGGGCGGGCGGCACCAGCTGGTCGAGCACGTAGCTGAGCGAGCCGCGCAATGGGTAGGCGCGGGCGTGGCCGGCCACGCGCAGGGTCACGTAGTTTTTGCCGGCTTCAAGGCTTTGCACCTCGGTCCAGAGCACCTTGTGGGTGCGGTCGGCGAGCTTCACGAAGAAGAAGTCGGGGGCCGGCGGCGGTGCCGGGGCGGTGCTGGGCAGCGGGGCGGGCTGCCGGGTGGCGGCGTATTCCAGCGCCGTCTGGATGGTGGCAAACAGCGCGGCCGGGTTCACGGGCTTGATGAGGTAGCCGCTGGGCCGCAGCTGGGTGGCCTGCCGGATAGTGTCGAAGTCGGAGTAGGCGGTGAGGAACACGAAGGGCGGGCCGCCGCGCCCGGCCAGCTCGCGGGCCAGGGCCAGGCCGGTGTGGGCGGGGTCGGCCGCGCCGAGGTTGATGTCGAGCAGCACCAGGTCGGGCAGGGGCTGGCCGGGGGCCAGGGCGGCGCGGGCCTCGGCGAAGGTGTAGCAGGTAGCCAGCACGCCGTAGCCCAGGTCTTCCAGGGTCAGGCGCAGGTTTTCGGCAATCAGGGCTTCGTCTTCTACTACCAGCAGGTGGAGCTTAGGGGCGGTTTCCATGCGAATGCGGGATGCAGAGCTGATAATGGTAGGGCTGGCCGGCCGGCGAGCTGAGCGTGGCCCCTAGCTGCCGGGTGAGCAGGCCGATAATCTGGGTGCCCAGGCCGGGCACGGCGGCCGTGGCGGGCACCCGACCGTTGTCGGCGTAGGCGATGCACACCTCATCGGGGCCGTTTTTCACGTCCAGCCGCACCTCGATGAAGAGTCCCTCGACGGCGGCGTACTTGATGGTGTTCGTCACCCACTCGTTGAGGATGAGCGAGAGAGGTAGGTAGCCGTTGGCCGGCAGGCGCAGGCCCTCGGTCTGAATGTGGGTGACCACCTGCCGGTCGTTGGCCAGGCAGCCCACCACCGACGAGATGAGGCCCTTGAGGAACTCGGCCAGGTTCACCTCGGCATCGGCCCCGTTGAGCAGCTGGTTGTGCAGGGCTGCGATGCTTTCCACCCGCAGGCGAGCGGCCTGCAGCTGCGCGATGACTTCCTCGTTGTCGGTGCGGCGCTCCTGCATCTGGAGCAGGCTGAACACCATGTGCAGGTTGTTCTTCACGCGGTGCTGAATCTCCTTGTTCAGCAGCCCCACCTCGGCGGCCTGCTCGTCGAGGTGCTGGTTGGCGGTGGCCAGCGCGGTGGCCTGGCGCCGGGCCCGCCGAGCCTGCCGGGCCAGGTAGAAGCTGAGCAGGCTGATGACGGCCAAACCCAGGCTGAGCCCGGCCAGCGTGCGCTGCCGCCCGGCGAGCCGGGCCTCTTCCAGGTCCTGCCGCTGGGCTTCCGACTCGGCCAGTACCTGGCGCATCTGGGCCACGTCGCCGTGGTTGTTGAGGCTGTCGAAGGTGCGGCGGCTGATGTTGGCGTAGGCGTAGGCGGCGCGGTAGTCGCCGGCGGCGGCCAGCAGCTCGGCCAGCAGGCGGCCGTGGTACTCGCGGTCGGGCGGGCTGGGGGCGTGGGCAAAGGTGGCCCGCAGCGAGTCGAGGTAGGGCGAGTAGCGGCCGGGGCGGCGGTACAGCACGTCGAGGCGGGCCTGCACCAGGTAGTAGTCGTCGAGGTAATTATACGTTTCGGGGTCGTTGCGCACCCAGGCCCGGCGCACCAGCGTGCGCAGCAGCGTATCGGCCAGGCCGTAGTTGCGGGCCTGCACGGCGCTCTGGGCCATCTCGACGGTGCTCGGCACCTGCCGGCGCACGGTATCGGGGGCGGCGGCCAGCTCGCGGCCCAACCGGCGCAGGGCCCGCACGGCGTGCAGGCTGTCAGGCACCTTGTCGTAGGCGTGGGCCACCAGAAAGCGGGCGTAGTAGTAGCGCCGCCACTGCCCCGGCAGGTGGGCAAAGCCCTGGGCAGCCTGCTGAAAGTAGCGCAGGGTTTTCTGGGGCTCCTTGTTCCAGGCGTCGTACACCCGGGCGCGGGCAAACACGGCCTCGGCCAGCAGCAGCGAGTCCTGGCTCTGGTCGGCCAGGCGCTGGGCGCGGTCGTAGTAGAGCAGGGCGCGGGCGAAGCTGCCGTAGCCTTGCTTGCGGGCGTACACCGAGTCGCCCTGGCGCAGCAGCCCGAAAAAGCGCCGGTGCAGGGCACCGGGCGGGGCGGGCGCGGCGTGGGCGCGGCCGGGCAGCAGCGCCACGAGGAGCGACAGCAGCAGCAGGGCCGGCCGGAGCCGGGACAGAAGGGGTTGAGAGAAAATCATGGGAGCGGGCAAAGGTAGCCGGGCGGGTAGCGGCCCCGAAAGAGGCCCGACCTCAAAAAACGGGGCTTCGTGCTCAAATGTCGGGGAGCGGCGGCTCCCGGCCGGGCGGCTTTTCGCCGCCCGGCCGGTAATCGTTGGCTGGTGGGGGTTGGGTTGGTCATCTGCATGCCGTTCAGCGAGTAGCGGGCGGGCAGCTTTTCGCCGCCCGCCCACGGCGGTAGCTGCGCGGCGGTGGGCATGTGGCGCAACGATTAGCAGTCGGGCGGCGAAAAGCCGCCCGACCGCCCGACCGCCGCGTCCCCGAGCGTGCGCTTTTGGCCAGATGAAATTGCCCTATTCCGGCCCCGGCCTTCAACGCCCCGGCCCCGACCTCAAAAATCCGGCCTTCGTGCTCAAATGGCTTGACAAACGCGCCCCGGCCGGCCACTTTTACAGCACGCATTCCCGCACGCCCGGCCGCCCGCCGGGCGTTTTGCTTTTTTTCAGCTCTCTCCGCTTTGTTCGCTATGATGCACCAGCCCCTTCCCGCCCCTCCCGATACGTCCGCCGATACAGCCCGCCGCTGGCTGTGGCTGGCGCTGCTCAGCGGCCTGCTGGCCCTGGGGCTGGCCGGCTCGGCGCTCACCCAACGCCGGGCTCCGCCCATCGGCGCCGCGGCCGCGGCTTCCGCCGGGCCGCCAACGACACCCAGCCCAGTCCAGTCCGCTGCTTTGTAACCCCATTCCTGCTTATGCGCTATTTTACTGACAACCTCCGCTCCCTGGCCCTGCTCGGGCTGGCCCTGGCCCTGCCCGTGGCCGCCCGCGCCCAGGCCCTCACCAACTACGGCGGCTCGCTGAACATCGGGGCCGGGGCCTCGGTGTACGTGCAGGGCGACCTGCTCAACGCCGCCGGCAGCACCCTCACCAACGCGGGCACCCTGCGCGTGACGGGCAATACCACCACCAACGCGGCCGTGAGCGCCGGCGGCGGCACCCTGGTGCTGGCCGGCAGCAGCGCCCAAACCCTGGGCGGCACCGCCGACTACAACGCCACCGACGTGCAGCTCACCAACGCCGCCGGCCTCACCCTCACCACCCGCCTGCGCGTGGCCGGGGCCATGACCTTCAGCAGCGGCATCGTCACGGCCGCCAGCGCCGCCGCCCCGCTCACCTTCGGGCCCACCGGCACCGTGGCCGGCACGCCCACCGACGCCAGCCACGTGCTGGGCTACGTGGCCAAGGAAGGCACCGGGGCTTTCACCTACCCCCTGGGCGACGGCACCCGCTACCAGCCCACCGCCACCACCCTCACGGCCAACAGCGCCGGCCTGCTGGCCCGCTACGTGCCCGCCGACGCCGGCGCGGCCCCCTTCACGGCGGGCGGCACGGCCGCCACCCCGCTACTCTACTACAACCGCTTCGAGTATTGGGACCTGGCCCCCGTGGGCACGGCCACGGGCAGCGTCACCGTCTTTTTCGACAGTTACCAGAACCCCGGCATCACGG
>JANXMN010000336.1 GCA_025354605.1 Hymenobacter sp.
GACGCGGCCGCGCCGGGCGGGCGCATCGTCTTTTTCGGCGGCACGCTGGGCAATATCCCCGACCTGCCGCCCGCCAAGGTGTTCTGGAAGCAGCTCAGCATTCTGGGGTCCACGATGGGGACGCCCCAGGATTTTGACGCCCTGCTAGCCCTGGTAACGGAAATAGGCATCGTGCCCGTGGTCGATGAAGTCTTCCCGCTGGCCGAGGGCGAGGCCGCTCTGCGCCGCCTCGAAGCCGGTACGCAATTCGGCAAAGTAGTGCTGAAAATTGCCTGATGACGCCGGGGAATTAACGCTGTTTTAAACTCCTGAAAAGCCCTGCCGGAACACCTGTTTCGCGGGGCTTTTTTATTGTACTGGAAAGCCTTGAAAAGCTGTTTCATGGGAATGAAAACGCAGTTTCAGGGGTTTAAATAATACGCTGGGAAGCGCCAGAAAATTTTTCAAAATAGCCCATGAAAACTGCCGCCCAATACCTCGCCAACTTTGTGTTTGAGGCCCGCCGCCCGCGTCGCGAATTGCAGCCCGTGGTGGCCTACAACGATGCCCTCCGCGCCCTCGACCAGGCCGTGGCTGATGCCGAGAAATACCGCTACCTGCTGATGCGCGCCCTGCGCCACCACGACGACGAGCCCATTGCCGCCCCAGCCACGGGTGCCACGGCTGCTTCTTTTTTTGCCGAGGAGGCGACGGTGTTGCCCCTCTACCCCGGCCAAGCCCGTCGGGCAGCTTAATACCATCCTGACCATCTTGGAACCCTGGCAAATTAAAAATTGGCCCGTCATGCTGATGCATGACGGGCCAATTTGCTTGACTTTTGCTTCTCGGGAAGGCAGGTGGTTTTTATGCCCCCAGGTGCGCGGCCAGCGCCGCTGCCTGTAGGCGCAGCTCTGGCACGGCCGTCGATTCGAAATAGGCGGGGCGGCGACTGGAGCCCAGCGTGTAGAGCCCTGGCGCGGGCGTGCCATCGTCTTCGAGCAAGGCCCCGTTTTCGTCGGTAAGGATGCCCAGGTGCAGCGGGTCGGGGCAGAGGTAGCCGGCTTCGCGCAGGCTGACTACCAGCGGGTCGGCAATGCGGGCATAGTCGAGCAGCGGCCCGGCGCAGTTGATGACGTGCTGCGCCGTGAGCCAGGAGCCGACTTCGCCGTGCGGGCCAACCCGCACCCGCAGCAAGTCGCCTTCGGCAATGATTTCGCGCACTGTGCCCAAGTGCAGCACTACCTGCCCGGCGGCCATGAGGGCGGCTACCGCCTGGGCATTCTGGGGCGGGCTGCGGTGGCGGCCCACGGCCCACAGGCCCGCCAGATGCTGCAAAAAGCGGTGCCGCTCGGCCAGCGGCCACTCGGCCCAGATGCGGCCCAGGTCGGGGCGCAGGGCATCGAGCACCGGCTGCCAGCCAATGCCCTGGGCGGCGGCGGTCCGCAGCTCACGCTTAAAGGCTGCCACGGCCCCGCTCACGGTGGTTTCGGAAGCCAGGGCGGCGTAGAAGTTGGGGTAGGGGGCGCTGGGTGGCTCATGGGCGGCGGGCCAGCGGCCGTGGCGCGACACCACGGTCAGCGGGGCCTGATGGCCATCCTGGCGCAGAGCCAGCAGCACGTCCACCGCCGTCAGGCCCGAGCCAATGAGCAGCACCTGTTCGGTGGGGCCGATGCGGCGCAGGTTGCCGGCCGCCCAGGGGTCGGCGTGGTAGCCGGGATGGGTAAGGTAGCGCAGGTCGGGGCCGGCGGGCGGCGGGGGCGGGAAGTTGCCCAGGGCCAGCACCACGCTGTGGCTGCTAATGGAGCGGCCGTCGGCCAGCTGCACGCTGCGGCGGCCGTCGGGCCCGAGGGGGGCGGCCACGGCGGTAGTGCGGTGCCACTGCACCCGGCCGGCCCCGGCGGCCGGCACCAGCACGGCGGCCAGCTCTTCGCTCAGGTAGCGCCCGTAGGCCGAGCGCGAGGCAAACTCGGGTGCCCCGCCGAGGCTTTCGGGCTGTCGGGCGAGCCAGGCGGCAAAGTGGCCCGGCTCCTGCGGATAGAGGCTGAGGACGCTGGGGCGCACGTTGAGCAGGTACTCCGACAGGCGGGCCGAGTAAGCCAGGCCGGGGCCGGGGGCCTCGCGGGGTTCCACCAGATGGATTTCAGCTTCGGCCAGCCGGGGCTGTCGGCACAGCTGCAGCGCCAGCGCCGTGCCCGCGAAGCCACCTCCCACGATGGTAATGACAGGACGGGTAGCGCGTGGCACAGGCGGGCTGATGGGGGAGATAGTTAAAGAAACGTGCTGCTTATCTGTCGTTCGCTTGCCGAAGCATCGCTACCGCAACAGCAAACTTATACGATTGGATTACTGACGCGGCAGAACTGCTCCGACAAGTGCGGCATGCCCGTTTTTTCCACAGAGAAAAGGCGGGGCCTACAGGTATTGCCCCGGCAGCAGGTAGTTCTGCACATAGTCGCGGATGCCGTCTTCAAGGCACGTAAACGGCCGGTCGTAGCCAATGCTTTGGAGCTTGCGCATGTCGGCCTCGGTGAAGTATTGGTACTTGTCGCGAATGTCTTCGGGCGTGTCGCGGAACTGGATGTCCACCGGGCGGCCCAGCGCGTCGAAGGTGTTCAGGGCCAGGTCGAGGAAGGTGCGGGCCTGGCCACTGCCCAGGTTGTAGATGCCCGGGTGGGTGCGGTGCCGCAGCAGAAAGAAGCAGACTTCCACCACATCCTTCACGTACACAAAATCGCGCATCTGCCCGCCGTCGGTGTAGTCGGGGTTGTGCGATTTAAACAGCATCATCGAGCCCGACTGCTGAATCTGATGGAAGGCGTGCATGATGACCGAGGCCATGCGGCCTTTGTGGTACTCGTTGGGGCCGTACACGTTGAAAAACTTCAACCCGGCCCAGAAATAGGGTTTTTCCTGCTGCTGCAGCGCCCAGTTATCGAAGTCGTTTTTCGAGTCGCCGTAGGGGTTGAGGGGGCGGTAGAGCGGGAACAAGGCCTCGTCCTGGTCGGAGTAGCCCAGGCGGCCGTCGCCGTAGGTGGCGGCCGAGGAGGCGTACACCAGCGGCAGGTTGTACTGCACGCAGGCCTGCCACATCTGCTTCGAGTAGTTCAGGTTCAGCAGGTCGAACACGGCCGGGTCCATTTCGGTGGTATCTGTGCGCGCGCCGAGGTGGAAGATGAATTCCACCTGCTCGTGGTTGGCGTCGAGCCACTCGAAGAAGGTTTCGCGGTCGACATACTCGCGCAGCTTCTTGGCTTCGATGTTGGGCAGCTTCTTCGCGATGGAGAAATTATCGACCACCACCACGTCGTTGAAGTTGGCAGCGTTGAGGCGGGAGACAAGGCAGCTGGCAATGAAGCCGGCCGCGCCGGTTACTACTATCATGGGAGCTAGGGTTGGGGCGGGGCAAAGGTAAACCGGCGCGCCGCGTGGCACGAGTACCGCTAAATGAAGTTTCGCGGTACTCGATGCGGCCTACCTTTGCCCCATGCGCTTTCTGCCCTTCCTGTTCCCGCTGGCCCTGCTGCTGGGGTGCCATGCCGAAACCCAAAAAGCGGGCACCGTGACCGTGCGCGACGGCCTGGGCCGTACCCTGCAGCTGCCGGCCCACCCGCGCCGGGTGCTGGCCCTGGCCCCGAGCATGACCGAAATGCTCTTCGCCGTGGCCGATACGGCTATCATCGTGGCCCGCTGCCCGCAAGACAACTACCCCGCCGCCGTCTTCCGCAAGCCCGTTGTCAACAACTACCCGCTGGATATGGAAAAGCTGGTCCTGCTCAAGCCCGACGTGGTTTTTACTGTCGAGGGCATCACCTCCGTCGACGACGCGCAACGCCTGCAGCAGCTCGGGATTCCGGTGTATTTCCAGCGCTACCGTAATGTGGAGGAGGTTTTGATGGGAATGGAAACAATAGGTAAGTTGCTGGGCCGCGAAGCCAACGCCAAGCATCTTGCTGATTCGCTGCGTCGGGAACTGAAAGAGCTGCGCGTTTTCTGTGGAAATCATGAGCGACCCAAAGTATTGGCCATCACTTGGCAGGACCCCATTTACAGTTACGGTCAGAATACGCTTTTTACGGATGAAATCGCTCGCGCTGGCGGTCAGAATGCCGTGCGCGACACCTTCCCGCAGCCTTACCCGGCCCTCACCCGCGAGTACGTGCTCAAGCTGAACCCCGACATGCTGCTGGGCGGCAGCTTTGAAAAGCTCGATAGCACGTTCTTTAAGAATTACCCGGAGCTGCGCCGCATCAACGCCTATAAAAACCGCCGGGTGTTCGCCATCACCGGCAATTTGATGGAGCGGCCCGGCCCGCGCGTAGTGGAGTCGGTGCGGGAGCTAAAATTCTTGTTGCAGCAGGCCGCGCCCAGGCCACCCGTTTCGGCCCACTGATGGTGACCCATCGCCCCTTATTGTGGCTGATAATTGGCCTGTTCCTCACACTGGCCCTGCTGGGGGTGGGCCTGCGCGTGGGCAGCTACAGCACCTCGTACTCGTTCATTCTGCACACGTTTCGGCACTACAACCCCGCCGACCCGGCCCAGCTGGCCCTGGTGGAGCTGCGCCTGCCGCGCCTGCTGCTGGCGCTGCTGGCCGGGGCCAGCCTGGCCGTGAGCGGCTATTTGCTCCAGACCCTCGTTACCAATCCGCTGGCCGACCCTTACCTTTTGGGGACGGCGTCGGGAGCCTCGCTGGGCGCTATTGCTGCTTACGTTTTAGTGCCCTCGCTCACATTTATGGGGGTGTACCTACCGCCGGTAGCGGCGTTGGCGGGCGCATTCGGTGCCACGGTGCTGGTGGTGGCGCTGGGCACCCGGCGCGGGCGCATTCTGCCGGCACCCCTGCTGCTGGCGGGGGTGGCGGTGGGGGCGCTGGCGGCGGCCGTGGGCAGCTTGCTCACGTTTCTGGCCTCGCCCGAGGGGAGCTTGCGCAGCGTGGTGTTCTGGGCGTTTGGCAGCTTCGAGCGCGCGGGCTGGGACGTGCTGCCCTGGCCGGCCGCCGCGCTGGCCGGCAGCCTGCTGATGCTGGCCTTTCTGCAGAAGGACCTGAACCTGCTGCTGCTGGGCGAGGAGCGCGCCGCCGCCCTGGGCCTGCCGGTGGCGGCCCGGCGCTGGCTGCTGGTGGGGCTGGCCGCCTTGCTCACGGGCGGGGTGGTGGCGCTGTGCGGGCCGGTGGGCTTCGTGGGGCTGCTGGTGCCCCACCTCACGCGGGGCCTGCTGGGCACCACGGGGCGCTACAATCTGCTGGCGTGCGCGGTGCTGGGCGGGGCCTTCCTGCTGGCCTGCGACCTGCTGGCGCGCCTGCTCTACCCGCCGGCCGGGCTGCCGGTGGGGCTGGTCACGGCCCTGTTCGGGGTACCCTTCTTCGTATATTTGCTGCGGAAAAAGAATTGATGTGCTGATTTTTTGATGTGGTGATGTGCTGATTCTGAGGAAAGGCACCCGCTGGTTTTAGGTGGCTGAACCGCCCCGTAAAGCTCGTTAATCAACACATTGGCACATCAAAAAATCAGCACATCATTACATGCTTTACGTCTCCCGCCAGGAACATTTCAACGCCGCCCACAAGCTCCACAACCCTAAGTGGAGCGACGAGCGCAACCGCGAGGTGTTCGGCCCCTGCGCCAACGCCAACTGGCACGGCCACAACTACGACCTCATCGTGACGGTGAAAGGCGAGCCCGACCCCGAAACCGGCTTTGTGGTCGACCTCAAAGCCCTGTCGGACCTGCTGCGCATCCACATCACCGAGCAGGTCGACCACAAAAACCTCAACCTCGATGTGCCCTTCCTGGCCGGCCAGATGGCCAGCACCGAAAACCTGGCCATCGCCTTCTGGCAGATTATCGAGCGCGAGCTGCCGGCCATCACGCCGGCCAAACTGCACTGCGTGAAGCTCTACGAAACGCCACGCAATTTCGTGGAATATTACGGCGGCTAAGGTCATTTAACAGTTATCAATTAACATTTAACAGATGTTGATTGCGGCATAAGTGCCCGCCACAATTGCCTCCAGGCTCATGGCAGAATGTTAAATGTTAATTAATAATTGTTAAATGAAAGAATGAAATACTACTTGATAGCCGGCGAACGGTCGGGCGATTTCCACGCCGCCAACCTCATGCGTGAGCTGCGCGGGCAGGATACCCAGGCCGGGTTCCGCTTCTGGGGCGGCGATATGATGCAGGCCCAGGGCGGCGAACTGGTGCGCCACTATCAGGACCTGGCCATCATGGGCTTTCTGGAGGCGGCCACTAGCATCCTCAAGTTTCGCGGGTACCTGAAGCAGTGCCAGGCCGACATCCTGGCCTACCAGCCCGATGTGCTGATTCTGGTCGATTACGCCGGCTTTAATATGCGCATGGCGAAGTTTGCCAAGGAGCAGGGCATTAAGGTGTTCTACTACATCTCGCCTAAAATATGGGCCTGGAACCAGGGGCGCGTCGAGAAGGTGAAGGCCTATGTGGACAAGATGTTCGTCATCCTGCCTTTCGAAACCGAGTTTTACCAGAAGTTTGATTACTCGGTTGACTACACCGGCAACCCCACGGCCGATTCCGTGGCGGAGTTTCAGCCCACGAGCGACTTCTACGAGCGTAACCGCCTGGAGCGCGACAAACCCATTATTGCCGTGCTGCCGGGCTCGCGCAAGCAGGAGATTGAGGAGATGCTGCACGAGATGATTGCCATTCTGCCGGGCTTCCAGGAGTACCAGTTTGTCGTGGCCGGAGTCAACAACCTCGACCCCAACTACTACAAACACTTCCACCGCAATGGCATCCGGTTCGTGTTCGACCAAACCTTTGACCTGCTCAGCCATGCCTCGGCCGCGCTCGTGACCAGCGGCACGGCTACCCTCGAAACGGCCCTGTTCGACGTGCCCCAGGTGGTGTGCTACCGCACCAGCGCGCTTAGCTACACCATTGGTAAGATGCTAATTAAAGTACCCTACATCTCGCTGGTAAACCTGATTGCCGGCCACGAGGTAGTGAAGGAGCTGATTCAGGGCGAGTTCAACGCCCGCAACCTGCTCGACGAGCTGCGCACCTTGCTTACCGACCCGGCCTACCTGGCCCGCATGAAGGCCGGCTACGCCGAGCTGCGCGCCAAGCTGGGCCAGCACCAGGCCGCCAAAAAAACCGCCGAGCTCATGGTGGGCTACCTGCGCGCCGACACCCGCTGAGCCGATACGCGGCTTGCGCGGCCAACCGGCAAGGTGGCGTATGCCAACGATTGCGCGGGACGGGCCGCGGGCGGCAGCTTTTTTGCCCGGCCGGGCCAATTGGAATTATCCGGCCTGGAACGGGCCGGGGCGAACCCGAGGGGCCGCGGCCCCCAGGGCCCGCAACATCCTGCCTGGCAGCGGCTGCTGCGGATTTACAGCAGTGACTCCGGAATATATTCTGATGAATGTATTTGCATCGTGAAAAGAAGGTACGGCAAACGCTTCTGAGTTCAGGGAGCAGAGCGGCCCGTTGGGCAGGGTAGGGGTTTGGATGACGGCAGTATATTTACCGCTTTCCTCAGCTGCTTACTCTTTTCCTGGTTGCTTTTTATGGTGATTCGTTACTCGCGCAGGTTGCGTGCGCTGGCCCTGGCCGCCGCCGGCTTGCTGTTGAACACGCAGGTGCAGGCCCAGGCCGCCCGCTACTTTCAAACCGATGCCGAAGCCCGGGGGGCGGCGGCCTCCTCGCCACTGGCGGCCCGGCTGCTACACGCGCAGCCCCTGACGCTCGACGTGAACGGCCTGCGGGCCGCCCTGGCCACGGCCCCGCTCGAAACCCGGGCTGCCGCGCCGCTGGTGCTGGCCCTGCCGCAGCCCGATGGCACCACCGCCCGCTTCGCCCTGCGCGAGGCCCCGGTGATGGTGCCCGAGCTGGCCGCCCGGTTCCCCCAGATTAAAACCTACGCCGGCGTGGGCCTCGACGATGCCGCCGCCTCGGTGCGCCTCGACCTCACCCCCCAGGGCTTCCACGCCCAGGTACTGAGCGCCGGGGGCAGCAGCTTCTACATCGACCCGGCCCGTGCCGGCGATACCGACCACTACCTGAGCTTTTTCCGCCGCGACATGGACCGCTCGGCGGTCGGCCCCGTGCGGCTCTGCGGATTTGCGCCCACCCCGGCGGCCCGCAAGGTGCTGGCGGCCCGTTTGCGCACGTCTGCCCGGCCGCTGGCCGCGCTGGCTACCGGCGCGCAGCTGCACACCTACCGGCTGGCCCTGGCCAATACGCCCGAGTATGCCCTCGTGAAGGGCAACACCACGGCCGGCGTGGTCGCGGCGGAAGTCACCACCGTCAACCGGGTGGTGGGCGTGTATGAAAAGGAGCTGGCCGTGCGCCTGGTGCTCATCGCCAACAACAACCTACTGGTGTTTCTGAATGCCACTGGTCAGCGGCCGCCGGTGCCCTACGACAACGCCGACGGCGCGGCCATGCTGGGCCAGAACCAGACCAACATCGACCAGCTTATCGGTTCGGCCGGCTACGACATCGGGCACGTGTTCAGCACCGGCGGCGGCGGTATCGCCAGCCTGGGCAGCGTGTGCGACATCACCCAGAAAGCCCAGGGAGTGACCGGCTCGCCCAACCCCGTGGGCGATGCCTTCGATATCGACTACGTCGCCCACGAGATGGGCCACCAGTTCGGAGCCGACCACCCCTTCAATGGCGAAGGCAGCAGCTGCGGCGGCGGCAACCGCAACGCCGCCACGGCTTTCGAGCCGGGCTCGGGCTCAACCATTATGGCCTACGCCGGCATCTGCGGGCCGGCCGACGACCTGCAGCGTAACTCCGACCCCTACTTCCACACCGGCAGCTACCAGCAGATTCAGGACTTCATCGCTAGCGTGAGCTGCGGCACCACCGCGGCCACGGGCAATACGCCGCCCGTGGTAACGGCCCCGGCCGGCGGCAAAACGCTGCCCGTGGGCACGCCCTTCAAGCTGACGGCTACGGCCACCGATGCCCAGAACGACCCGCTGACGTACATGTGGGAAGAGCTGGACCTGGGGCCGGCCGGCTCGCCGAGTTCGGCGCAGGTGGCCGGCCAGAACGTGCCGCTGTTCCGCTCATTTGTGCCCTTGGCCAGCGGCACGCGCTACTTTCCGCGCCTGAGCAACCTGGTGAACAACACGACCGTCATCGGCGAGCGCCTGCCCACCGTGAGCCGCGCGCTGAACTTTCGCTGCACCGCCCGCGATGAGCACAGCGGGACCGTGGGCGTCGTTGGCGGCGTAGCCTACTCTTCGCTGGTAACGCTGAGTGTGAGCGCGGTGGCCGGCCCTTTCGTGGTGAGTGCCCCCAACACGGCGGTAACCTGGATTGGCGGGGCGGCCCAGACCGTGAGCTGGGACGTGGCGGGCACGACCAACGCGCCGGTGAGCTGCGCCACGGTCAACATCCGCCTGAGCCTGGACGGCGGGCTGACCTACCCCACGACCCTGGCCACGGGCGTGCCCAACAGC
>JANXMN010000363.1 GCA_025354605.1 Hymenobacter sp.
GCCCGCGCCACCAGCCCTACCGGGGCCGGGCGCAGCCAGTGCAGGTAGCCAGCCAGCAGCGCCAAGTAGGCCGCATAGCCCACCCACGGCCCGCGCCCGCTGCGCCGCAGCAGCAGCAGCATGGCCCCCACCACGGCTCCCGCCAGCAGTGCCTGCAAGCCGGGGTAGTAATAGCGCTGCGCCTGCACCCGCAGCTCCTGCTGCCAGGTATTGGGGTAGCCCACCAGCCGGTGCTGGGCCGCCAGCGAGGCTAGCTGCTGCCAGGTGCGCACGCGCGGTTGCCGCGCCTGGGCCATGCTCAAGTAGAGCAAAGCGGCCGGGTAATGACCAAGCTGCTGCTGGGCGTAGGCCATTTTCAAAAATAATTCGGGGGATGCCCGCTTTTTTTGCCAGACCAGCTCCCGATATCCCGGAAAAGCCGCCGCATACTGGCCGGCCGCAAACAGCGAGTCGGCCCGCGCCGGGGTGGGAACCGCCGCAGATTGCGGCAATGTTAATTTTTTTTTTGCCCCGGGATTTGCACCCAAAGCCCAGAAAGGCAGCAGGGTTAAGAAGATGAAAAGGGCACGCACGATAAGAAGGAGAGGCTTTTTTTTGCTGGCAGAGTTGTGTAATCCGGAAGGCCGTACTACTTTTGTGCCACCAAAGAAGGAAACGCCCTTCCAAGGTGCAAGGTACCGATTCTGTAGCTCAGCTGGTAGAGCAGTACACTTTTAATGTACGGGTCCTGGGTTCGAATCCCAGCGGGATCACAGCAAAACGCCCACTCTGCAATGCGCAGGGTGGGCGTTTTCATTTTCCGGGGTCCGGCCCACGAGAAATTGGGGTACGGATGCGCAAATGCGCGTAATTTTCCGGCTCGCTGGACGGCCCAAGGGGCTGGGCTGGTGTTTGGGCTCTGAAATCTCTGCGCAACATGGCGGAATACGATACGATTATTATTGGCTCGGGCGCGGGCGGGCTGGCGGCCGCCATTTGCCTGGCGCGGGCCGGCCAGCGCGTGCTGGTGCTGGAGCAGCATTACGTGCCCGGCGGCTGGTGCCACAGCTTTTATCTCGACGGGCACCGGTTCAGCCCCGGCGTACATTACCTCGGCTTGCTGGGGCCGGGCCAGGGCACGCGGCAGCTCTACGAAGGGCTGGGCATTGCCAACGACCTCACGTTCTTCCGCATGAACCCGGCGGCCTACGAGCACTGCTGGATTGGCGACGAGCGGGTGGACCTGCCGGCCGACTTCGGGCAATTGTATGAGCAGCTGGCGGCCCGTTTTCCGCACGAGCGCGAGGGGCTGCGCAAGTACCTGACCGTGGTGCGCCAGGTGAACGAGCAGCTGCACCTGATTCCGAAAATGAGCGGGTTCTGGGACAACATCACCATCCCGTTCCGTACCGCGCAGCTGGGCAAATACGGCCTGTTTTCGCTGAAGCGGGTGATGGACTGGCACATTAAGGACCCGCTGCTGCAGGGCATCCTCAACGTGCAGTGCGGCGACCACGGCCTGCCGCCGGCCCAGGCCAGCTTCCCGCTGCACTGCGCCGTGATGGGCCATTACCTGGAGGGCGGCTTCTACCCCAGCGGGGGCGGGGCGGCCATCGTGAAAGCCATGACTTTGGCCCTGAAGCGGCACGGCGGCGAAATCCGCACCGGCGCGGCCGTGGCGCGCATCCTCACCGAGCCGGCCGGCAAGAAAACCCGCGCTATGGGCGTGGAGCTGGCCTCGGGCGAAGTCATCCACGCCGACCGCGTCATCTCCAACGCCGACCCGGCCAAAACTTACCAGTTGGTCGGCCACGAGCACATCAGCCCCAAGCTGAAGGCCAAGCTGGCGAAAACCAGCTACTCCGTGACTTCGCTGATGCTGTTTCTGACGGTGGATATGGACGTGCGCGCCGCCGGCCTCGATTCGGGCAACATCTGGATGATGCGCCACCCCGACCTCGATAAGCTGTTCGGCGAGATGAAGGCGGCCGATATCCTGGCCGAGGAGGAGTTTCCGGCCTTGTTTCTGAGCTGCACCACCCTCAAGGACCCCGCCAGTTTCGACGGCCGCCACCACTGCCTGGAGGTCGTGACGTTTCTGGATTTCAAGGCGTTTGAGGAGTTCGACCGCGGCGGCGACGACTACCACAGCAGCGCCTACGAGCAGTTCAAGGCGCGCATCGCCGACAAGCTGCTCAACAGCGTGGAAAAGGCCGTGCCGGGCATCCGCGCGCACATCGTGCGGCAGGACCTGGGCACCCCACTCACCAACGAGTTCTACGTGCAGGCCACCCGCGGCAACGTGTACGGCACCGAAAAGAACTTCTGGCAAACCGGGCCATTCGCCTTCGGCAATCAGTCGGAAATCGAGGGCCTGTACCTGTGCGGGGCCAGTATTCTATCGCACGGTGTGGCCGGGGCTTCCTACTCCGGCGTGCAAACGGCCGCCCGCATCCTGAACTCCAGCATGGACGAGCAGCTGGCCCCCCAGCCCGACCAGGCCGTGCGCGTCTACGAGGCCGAAGACCCCACCACCTGGCCCGACTGGGTGCGCCAGAAGCGCGCCGACCGGCAGCGTCGGCGGCAGGCGCTGCCGCAGTAGGCTTGCCTGGGGGCGTTTGGGCGAATTAAAGTAAAGCGAAGCCCTGAATCGTTTTCCGCACTAGCCGCCCGATAGTGCCCGTGACCTCGCCCAACCAACAAACCCTCGTTCAGACCGTGAAGCAATACAGCAAGCAGCTGTTTGCTTTCGTGCGCGGGCGGGTGGATACCGATGAGGACGCCGAGGACATTTTGCAGGACGTGTGGTACCAGTTCGGCAGCCTGCCCGAGCTGGGGGCCATCGAGCAGGTGAGCGGCTGGCTGCACCGCGTGGCCCGCAACAAGATTGTGGACCGCTCGCGCAAAAAGCGCGAAGAGCGCCTCGACGACTATAGCTACGAGGATGAGGACGGCGGGCTTAGCTTCCGCGACATCCTGTACGCCGAGGCCCCTACCCCCGAGGCCGAGGACCTGCGCCAACTGTTCTGGGACCAGCTGTTTCTGGCTCTGGAAGAGCTGCCGGCCGCCCAGCGCGAGGTGTTCGTGCAAAACGAGCTGGAGGAGCGCACCTTTCAGGAAATTGCCGACGAAACCGGCGAGAACATCAAAACCCTGATTTCGCGCAAGGGCTACGCCGTGAAGCACCTGCGCAAGCGGCTCGAAAATCTGTATCAGGAATTCATGAACTACTAACTTGTCGCCCATGACTTATTTCGGTCAACGCCGGGGCCCCTGGGGCCGCTTCTTCTTTTTCCCGCTGGTGGCCGGAGCTGCCGCGCTGGCGCTGGGCGGCGTGGTGATGGTGCTCTGGAACGCCATTCTGCCCGACGCCGTGCATGCCGGCCGGCTCGGCTACTGGCAGGGCGTCGGGCTGCTGGTGCTGTGCCGGGTGCTGTTCGGCTCGTACGGGCCGGGCCGGGGCGGCCCCGGCGTTCGGGCCCACGGGCCGGGCCGCGAGAAGTGGCTGCACATGAGCGAAGAAGAGCGGCGGCAGTTTCGGCAGCAGTGGCAGCGGCGGGTCCGGGCCTGGGGCGGCCCGCCCCAGGGCCCGCCGCCCACGGTGTGACGCGCTTGGTTGATAGCAGACAGGATGCCCGGTTTTGCCGGGCATTTTTTGTTGGCGAGCCTGGGCCGCTGACTGGTTTTTTAAGTAGTCACGCATAAGTAAGCGCACAGTGAAAAGGCGGTCATGCTGAGCTTGTCGAA
>JANXMN010000377.1 GCA_025354605.1 Hymenobacter sp.
CGCAGCGGAGTCGAAGCATCTCGCGTGCAGTAGTAATCAAAATGACCAAACGATTGAATTAGTGGTGGCAAGCGAGATGCTTCGACTCCGCTGCGCTGCGCTCAGCATGACGCTTTGCCGATTTCCCAAGACCCCAAGACCCCAAGACCCCAAGTCCCTAATGCCCAGCCTCACTTCACCATTTGCACCGTGGTATCGAGGCGCTGGGTGCGCAGGTAGATGCGGTACTGCTCGCGCAGGCGGGCCATGCCCTCGCGCTGCTCGTCGCGCTGGAAGAGGCGGACTTTGAACTTCTCGCCGGGCGCGGTGCGGCGCATGCTCAGGTAGGTGAGCTTGTCCTTGCCCTTGGCGTCGGCCTTGGTCATGGGCGCGCCGCTCTGGATGCGCTCGATGCGCTTGTCGTTGTTGCCGAACAAAGCCTTCATGGGTTGCAGGCCGATAAATAGGTTGGATGCCCCGCTCAGGCCGTAATGCCCGCCCACTTCGAGGTTGCTCAGGTTGCTGTCGAGGTGCAGGCCGGGAATAAGCACCTGGCCCTCGGCCAGCAGGAACTCGCCCCGCACCGGCTCGAAGTAGAGGTGGCCGGTGCGCTCGGCTTTCATAAACTTCAGCGCCTCCATCAGCACCTCCACGTTTATCAGCTCCAGGTCGCGGATGTCGGTTTTAAGGTAGCCGGCGGTGTTGCTCAGGGTGGGCAGAAAGGTGCGGCCCAGGTCGGTGCGCACGTCGGCCACGCCGCGCAGCGAGCCGCGCACGTTGTCGGCCCCCAGCGTGCCCAGGCCCATGCCCGCGATGGTGCCGAACAGCGCCGGCAGCTGAATATCCTGCAGGCGCACCTGCAGCTGGGTGGGGTGGTGGGCGCGGTTGGCGGGGCTGCGCATGTAGCCGCTCAGGCTCAGGTGGCCCTGCAACGCATCCACCGAGCAGTTATCGAGCCGGGCCTCGCCGCTGCGCAGGTGCGAAACGAGGTGGAAGTTGCTGCCGCTCATAGCCGCGTAGTTCACCTGTTCGGCTTCCACG
Source organism: Hymenobacter sp. (assembly GCA_025354605.1). Taxonomy (GTDB): domain Bacteria; phylum Bacteroidota; class Bacteroidia; order Cytophagales; family Hymenobacteraceae; genus Hymenobacter. The sequence goes on from JANXMN010000377.1 coordinate 1,021, forward strand.
CGCAGCACGGCCGTGAGCATGCCGCCCGCCAATAGGGCGGGGTTGCCGGGCTTGCGCTGGCGTACGGCCCGGCGTTCGGCGCGGCGCTCGGCCCGGGCCTGGGTGCGGGCCGTCGAGGCCGTATCAGTGGAGGTCGTCAGGCGGGCAATCAACCCCAGCAGGCGCTGCACGTCGAGCGTGGCGTAGCGGAGCGTCAGGTCGGCATCGGCGTTGCGCAGCTTCAGGCCCTCGAAGTAAGCCGTAGCCGACGCCTCGCCGTGCCCGTTTTCCGGGGTGAGAAAGCGGAGGTAGGGCATGCGTACGGTGCTGCCGTCCTTATCGAGGCGCAGGCTTACATGGTTCATCGACTCACCTTCGGGCAGGGTGGCGTGGTCAATGTCGAGGGTGAGCTGGCCGTTGGCCTGCGCCAGCAGGTCACGCACGGCGGGCGCGCCGGCCGGCCGGGGCCTTCGGGCGTTCGGGTTGGCGGGGGCGGGCGGGCTGCTGCCGCGGGCCAGCTCGCGCTTCAGGTGGCCCATAAACTGCTCGTAGTCGAGGGTAGCGAAATGCACGCTCACGCGGTACTGCACCGGGGCCACGCGGGTGGTCGAGTCGGTGGGCCATTGCAGGTCGCCGCGCACGTCGCCGCCCCACATGCGGCCGGCCAGGTGCTGCAGCTGCACCAGCCGGCCATCGTGCTTCACGGTCACGGCCAGGTTGGTGAGGGTGTCGGCGGCCAGCAGCAGGCGCTGGCATTGCAGCTGCACATCGAGCCGCAGGCCCGGCGGAATCAGGGCCCGGCCCATGGTGGCGGCCAGCGCGGCTTTGTTGAAAGCCTCGCGGGCGGGCCGGCGGCGGGTCCGGCCGAAATTGAACCCCGACCGAGTCGCCGCGCTGCCCGCCGGGGCCGCCGCCCCGCGCCCGGTGTGCGGCAGGGGCCGCAGCAGCGCCCGCAGCTGGTCCACGCGCAGCTCATCCACGGCAAACTGCCCGCTGATGCTGGCCTCCGGGCTGAGCCCATTGAGAAAGCCCAGCAGATTCACCGTGGTAGCCGATGCCCGAAAGCGCATTTTATTCAGTACCCCCGAGGCGTTGGCCAGGTGCCAGAGGCTGTCGCGCAGGCCCACCATCACGTCCACTTCAGTCAGGTCGGCCCCGCGCGCGGGCAGCCGCAGCGAGGCCTGGTGCAGCGTGATGGTGCCGCGCAGCGACAGTGGCGGGGGCAGCACGGCCGGGGCGGGGCGGTCGGCGCGGGGCGGCAGCTGGCCGCGCACCCGCACGTCGAGGTCGGCGGTGCCGCCGCGGGCTACCCAGCGGTCCGAGGGCAGCAAGGCCGCCAGCTCGGGCAGGTCGGCGCGGCCCCGGAAGCGGCCGTCCACCACGGGCCGGCGGAAGTTGCGCAGGGTCAGGGCCACGTCGAGCTGGCCGGCCTTCGAGTAGATGCGGCAGCGGCGCAGGGTGAGCTGGGTGGTGCGCGGGTTGTGGCCGGGGCCGTTGTCGTAGGTGCCCAGCAAATCCCAGCGGCTGATGCGGCGGGCGGCCCCGGGCCACTGCAGGCTGGCCCCGCGCAGCCCGAAAGTGAGCACGTTGTGGGGCACCAGCTTCGGCCCGCTCAGCCCCGTAATGGTGTAATGGATATGGGCCTTGCTGGGGCTGGTCGCGCCGGCCAGGTAGGGGTCGAGGCGCGGGGGCAGGGCGGCGGCCAGCACTTTCACCAGCGGCTGGTTGCCCACGAAGTGCAGGTTCATCAGAGTGCCCTCGGGGTGGTTGGGGTCGAGGGTGTGGGTGCCGCTCACCCGTACGGTGTCGCCGTTGAGGGTGGCGCGGGTGCGGGTGAGCAGGCCCTGGCGGTCGGCAAACGAGTAGCGGTAGTGTACCAGGGCCGTCACCGGCTCGCGCTCGAACAAGGTGCCCACGCGGGTGCGCAGGTAGCTCAGCTCGCCGTCAAGCCGGCCCGCCACCCGCAGCACCCCGCCCAGCAGGCGGGCCTGGAGGCGGGCCTCGCGCACCTCCACGCCAAACCGGCCCTTGGTAAACGCATTGTGCGAGCTGAAGTGAAAGTTGTGCACCAGCAGCTCATCAAGCTTCAGGTTGAGCGTGGAGCTTTTGCCCTCGCCTTTGGCGCGCTTGCCGCGCAGGCCCCAGGCCCGTCCCAGCGAGTCGACCCGCTCGGCAAATACCACGTCGGTAATCTCGGCCCGGCTCACTTCCACGCGCCCGCGTAGCAGGCCGCGCAGGTTCACGCGCAGGTCGGCCCGCCCCAGCGAGAACACCGGGACCACCTGCCGAAACGAGGTGTCGGTGAGGGCCAGGTGCCGCACGGAGGCCGTTAGGTGCGGAAAGTCGCGCCACGGCGAGAGCTGCACCGTGAACGGGGCCAGCACCAGCTCCGAGCGCTGCGTCAGGGCCTGGCGCACCTTTTGGGCCACCAGTCGCTCGGCGTAGCCGCTGCCCAGCAGCCACACCGCTACGCCCGCCCCCAGCACCACCAGCAGCAGCAGCGCTGCCAGGATACGTCGCAGGGGAAAGGATTTCATCGGGATTTCCGCAGTTGCCGGTTAGGGAGCGGGAGCAATGCCCGCGTTGGTTGCCAAGGTAGCGCCGCATACGCGAAAGCGGGGCACGGGGACGAAGCCGGGGCTTGCTGGCGCGGGCCGCAGCGCTACTCAAATTCGCCAAAAGCGTCTCAAATCATGTTAGGTGCAGTCCCGATTTATGATATGAGGCGACGCGCTTTCACCCGGCAGCGAGCTTTGCCCCCGTCTCCTCCAGCGAGTTGCCGCCAGTGCCCGCCGTCCGGCCCGGATACGGTAGGGCCGCCGAAGCGATACATTCCTCACCTTTTTTCTTGTTCTCATGCCTACACTCCGCTTGTTATTTTGGCAATTCACCCGTCCGCTGCTGCTACCGCATTGGTGGCAGGATGTGCTGCTGCTGCTGCCTCGCCTCGTGTGCGGCTACCTGCTCACGTCCAACTTCGGGGCGGCCAAATTTGGCCTGCCCTGGTCGCCGCCCGACAACAACCTCGGCCTGTTCGAAGTGGCCTTCTGGTTTCCGCACGACGTGGCGGCCTATGGCGGCATCTTCGCCGTGTTTCCGGCATTTTTTGCCTGGATGGGGGCCGCCAGCGAAGCCCTGGGCGGGCTATTGCTGGTGCTGGGCCTGCAAACCCGTCTCGCGGCCTTTTTGGTGTGCTGCACGATGCTGGTGGCTATTTTCATGCAGCAGCTCGGCCAAGGGCTCTGGAATGTGCTGCCCGCCGCCGGCTTCCTCTGGGCAGCCCTGCCCGCGCTGGTGCTGGGCAGCGGCCGCTTCGGCCTCGATTACTTCCTCGCCAAGCCCCTCCACGCGCATGAAAAATAACCGCCCTGTTCTCGCCCTGGCCCTGCTGGCGCTGCTGCCCGCCTGCGTCCAAAAAGCCGCCGATAAAACCGTGGTGTACCTGCTCGACGTGCACGGCCTGCCCAACGTGCGGCAGGTGGGCCTGCGCGGCCGCGACAAGCCCCTGAGCTGGGACTACGACCAGCCTTTGACCCCAATTGGGCCAGACAGCCTCTACCGCGCCGTCGTCACCATCCACACGGGCTATGCGGCTACCGAAGTCAAATTCACCGTCAACGGCGACTTTGAGCTGAAGAACCAGGACAACCGCCGCGTAGCATTCGGCCCCGGCGATACCACGGTGTACCGCGCCCGGTTCAACGTGATGAAGTGAAAACCCAATGGCCGACGACTCTCAAACGACAAGCGGGCGGGCGGCAAAAAGCCACCCGCCCGCCGCAAAATGCTTCGCCCGCTGCTACGCTTCTTCCGTCACCACGGCGTCGGCGTGGGTGGGGGCTTCGTAGGTGTCGGCGTACTTGAAATCCTCCAGCCAATAAGCCGAGCTTACCACGTTGAAGGTGATGGCCGTGGCCGACTGTTCCACCACTTTCAGCTGCCAGAGCATGTGCTCGGCTTCGGGAAAAGAGTCGCCTTCGAGCTGGGTCGAAAACAGGCGGTTGATGAGGGCATTGGCGGGCAGGCCAGGGGCCAGCAGGCGCAGCAGCGGAGCCGCCGGCGCCTCGCCGAATACGGCCAGGCCGGCCGCGTCGGCCGCCGTGCACTGCACCCGGAATTCCACCGCCTTAGTGGCCGGGAAAGTGCCATTAAACGCCTCGTACAGCAGCTGGGTGGCCCGGTAGAAGCCCTGGTGCAGCGGCAGCTCGGGGTTTTCTTCCCACAAGCGCTCGGTGAGCATCTGGTGGGCCAGGTTGTCGATTTGCCCGGCCGACAGTTGCTCGGGGTAGAGGTAGGCCAGCACCACTTCGGCCGCCTCGCGCGGCTCCAGGTCGGTGAGGGCCATCTGGCACATTTCCTTCACCTCGGCTTCGGGAATGGCGGCCGGGTTGTCAAAGTTCAGCTTGTCGAGCAAGGCGCGGTAGTCGGTATTCTGCCAGCTGTCGGGCAATTCGCTGAGGGTAGCAAACGTGAGGCGCTCGACGGTGAAGAGGGGGTTGGGCGGGGTCATAAAGCTTGTTGGTGATTTAGAGAAAGCGGAGTGATGGTACGTCATGCAGAGCGTAGCGAAGCATCTTTACCGCGCAAGTAATCCTTTCGATTGGGTTTACTACTGCGGTAAAGATGCTTCGCTGCGCTCTGCATGACGTGCTATCATTCCGCCCCCACTCTTACGCGGCCCGGCCGCAAACAACCGGAAACGGTCCCCCGCCCGCCTCCTACGCCACCGGCAGCGTGAACAGGAAACGGCTGCCGCAGTCGGGCTGGCTTTCCACCCACAGGCGGCCGCCCTGCGCGTCGATAAACTCGCGGGCAATGCTCAGGCCCAGGCCCGAGCTGCCCTTGCCCACCGGCCCCGGCCCGCCCGCGAACCGCTGAAAGATGCGCTTGTGAAACTCGGTCGGAATGCCCGGGCCGCAGTCTTCCACGCTCACGCGCACCATCTCGCCCCACGGAATGGCTCGGATAACCAACGAAGCCGCCACCGGCGAGTAGCGGATGGCATTCGAGAGCAGGTTGATGAGCACCCAGGTAGTTTTTTCCACGTCGGCGTGCACGGCGGGCAGGTTGTCGGGCAGGTGCAGGTCGAGGCGCAACTGCTTGTCGTGCAGCTGGGGCTGCACGGTGCGGGTGGCGTAGGCCACTACTTCGGCCAGCAGCATGGGTGCGGGGTTGAGCTTGATGCCGGCCCCGGCATCGAGGCGCGACACGTCGATGAGCTGGCCCACCATGCTCAGCAGGCGCTGAGTTTCCTCGCCGATACCGGCGGCCAGGGTCTGCCGCTCGGCGTCGGTGGTGCGCTCATTGCGCAATAGCATCAGGCTGAGCTTGATGCTGGCCAGAGGCGTTTTCAGCTCATGCGAAATCGTGGCCAGGAAAGCCGACTTCATCTCGTCGAGCTTTTTGAACTCCGACACGTTGCGCAGGCACAGGATATAGCCGCCTGCCCGGGCCGGCCCCGCCGCCGTGGGCCGCGCCACAATCGGGCTGATGCTGAGCTGGTAGTGCGGGTTGTCGCCTTTGTGCGGAAACGTGAACACGGGGTCGGGTACGTCATCGCCGGCCAGGTTGTGGGCGGCCAGGGGCTCCAGCAGCGCGCGCAGCAGCTCGTTGGTAGCGGCCACCGTGTCGGCCGGGCGGCCCAGCAGCCCGGCCGCACCGGTCCCGAGCAGGTCGCAGGCCACGGGGTTGGCCAGCACAATGGTGCCATGCTCGTCGAGCAGCAGCAGGCCCTCATCGAGGCTGCCCACGAGGCTGTCCATGCGGTTGCGCTCGGTAAAAAGTTCGGCCAGGGTGATGCGGCGCTCGTCCTGGGCCTGGCTCAGGACGCGGTTCACGGCGGTGGCAATGCTGCCCACCTCGTCGCGCCGGCCCACCGCGACGCGGGTAGCGGAGCCAGGGCCGGTCACGCGCTGCATGTCGACGTGCAGGCGGCGCAGCGGGCGCACCACTATGCGCGGCAGGCGCACCATTAGGGCCACGCCCAGCGCCGTGCCCGCCACCAAAAAGGCCAGCACCGAGAGCCGCGCTGCCATGAAATCAGTCCGCTCGATGCCGTGGGCGCCCTGCTCCAGGTAGCGCATGGCGAAAAAGGCGTAGCCGCCCAGGCCCAGCAGCAGCAACAGCAGCAGCAGCACGCTCAGGCGAATTTTAAGTTTGAGAGACATGGCAGGGTCGGCGCGGCCGGCAAAAGCAATCCGAAGCCGAAGTAAGCGCCCCCGCCGCACTGGCGCGGCCACAAGCACTATCCGGCCGGGGCGCTGGCGGCGGCGAGCTGCGGAGTGTATCGCCGGGAGCCGGGATAAATTACGGGCGGGCTGGGCCAGGCGGCCACGCTGCTGGATACGGCAAGTTGCAGTAGGCAATATAATAATATTCAAATAATAAAAAACATTTCGTCCATAAGTTGACTTGATTGATTATCAGAAATATGAATGGTATCAGCTGGGGCTTTCGCAAAAAAGTGCCCGCCCGGGTTGGGTCGTTTCCGGTATGCTGTTTACATTGTAGGCCATTGGAAGCGGACTTGTGGTTCTTCGCTCGGCTTCCGGCCCGGCCCGGCCCCGAAAAATTGCTGCTCAGCTTCTGGTTCATCCCGCGCCCCGGCCATGCCCGCTGAACTTTCCCTTTCTGCCGCCGACCTGGCCCAGCAACTTGCTGCCGAGCGGGCGCGCCGTAAGCAGGCCGAGCACGAGCTGGCCGAGGCCCGGGTGCGCCTGGCCGTGCTCGGAACGGAGCCGGTAGCGGCCGGCGGGACCCCGCTCACGCTGAATGCCCAGTTGAGTGCCCTGATGCAAAACCTGCGGCTGGGCTTGGTCCTGGTTGACCCGGACGGCCAGGCGGCATTCGTGAGTGCCTATTTCTGGCGCCTGTTTGGGGTGGATGCACCCAGCCAGCCCCCGCCTTACGCGCCCGACCAGTTGCGTATTGCCGCCGCATTTGCCGACCCGGCGGCGTTTCAGGCGCGGGTCTGGGCGCTGCACCGTGCCGGCCGCACCACGCTCGGCGAGCGGTTTGTGCTGCGCGATGGCCGCGTGCTGGAGCTCGATTACCTGGTGCTCGACGCGGAGCAGGCCGGCCGCCTGATTTGCTACCGCGACATTACCAGCCAGCTGCAATACCAGCAGCAGCTCGATGTGCTGGCCGCCCTGCCCGAACAGAACCCCAACCCCGTGCTGCGCTTCGCGGATGCTGGCCAGCTGCTCTACGCCAACCCTGCTGCCGTCGCCCTCACCCAGCTATTGCACGACGACCCGGCCGGCGACTTCCACCAGCAGCTGCTCGGGCTGATGCAGCTGGCGCAGCGCCAGCCGCTGCCCACCCAGCAGGAGCTGGTGGTGCCCGGCTCGCATTATCTGGTGACGGTCGCCGTGCCAACCCCCAACAACTTCACGCTCTACCTGACCGATGTGACCGAGCGGCAGCAGGCTCTGCAACAGCTGGCCGAGCAGCGGGCCTTCTATGAAAGCGTGCTGGAACAGGTGCCCGTGTCGCTAGCCGTGCTCGATGAGCAGCACCGCTACCAGTTTGTCAACTCCACGCTGGAGCCCGATGCCAGCATTCGGGCCTGGATGCTGGGCAAATCGAGCGAAGAAGTCGGCCGCTACCGGCAGCGTCCAGAACAGGTGATTGCCCAACGAAGCGAGGCTTTTAACCAGGCTATTTCGGCGCAGCGCGAAGTAACGTGGGAGGAAGTATGTTCCGACGGCGAGCAGCTGCGGCACTTCCTGCACTGGTACCGCCCCATGCCCGCCCCCCCGCGTAAAAACTGGGTAATTAGTGTTGGTATCGACGTTACGGAGCAGAAGCTGGCCGAGGAAAAGGTGGTACGCCAGCAGGAATTCTACGAGTCCATTCTCAACCTGCTGCCCTTCGACGTCGCCGTGTTCGATGCCGACCACCGGTATCTGTTCGTCAATCCGGCGGCCGTCTCCAAGGCGGAAGTGCGGCAGCAGATACTGGGACTCACCAATGCCGAGTACTTCCGGTTGCGGCCCGGCCCGCACCCCGAGCTGGCCGAGCAGCGCGAGCAATACTTCGCCCTGGCTGTGCGCACCGCTACCGATGTAACCTGGGAGGAAATGCGCACCGACCACCAGGGCCGCCCCCAGCTGATGGTGCGCCACCTGCGCCCCGTGTTTGCCCCCGATGGCACGCTGCGCTTGGTGGTGGGCTCGGGCGTCGATATCACACCCCGCTACCTGGCCGAAAGGCTCCAGCAACAGGTGCAGGAGCGGCTGCGCGAACAGGAAGCGTTTATCCGGCTGATAGTCGATACGGTGCCCAATGGCCTGTACTTGGTAGAGCCCAACGGCGACATCTCGTTTTCGAATATCGTTTTTGACAAGCAAATTGCCCGCGCCCAGCATCTGCGGCCCGGCCCCCGGTCGGTGCAGGTGCAGCAGGAGTTGGAGGCCATGCGGGAGCTGAACACCCACGTGCTGCGCACTGGCCAAGCCATCACGCGGGAGATGCCCCTTACCCTGACTGAAGGCCGGGTGGAATACTTCAGCGTTCACAAGAAGCCCCTGCTGCGGGCTGGTGGCGAAGTGGGTATTCTCACCATCAGTACCAACATCACCGACGTGAAGCGCGCCCGCCAGGAGCTGGAGCGCCGCGAAAAACAATACCACGACCTGGTGTACTACTCCCAGGCCCTCATCTGCACCCACGATTTGGCGGGCATCATCTTGTCGGTGAACCCGGCCATCGAGCGGCTGCTGGGCTGGCCGGCGGCCGAGCTGCTGGGCCGCTCGCTGAGCAGCGTGGTTCCGCCCGCCCACCAGCCGGCTTTCGAGGCTTACCTGGCCGGCCTGCAAACCCCAAATCCGCACGACCGGCTTATTGCCATCCAGACCCGGGCCGGCGAGCGGCGCTACCTGCGCTACAACTCCTATCCCGTGGCCGAAGCCGGCTACCGGCCCTACGTGGTGGCCTCGGGCTACGACGTAACGACCGGCGTATTGGCCCAGCGGGCCCTCGAACAAGCCAAGCGCGAAGCCGAAGACAATGCCCAGGCCAAGGAAACCTTTCTGGCCCGCATGAGCCACGAAATCCGCACGCCCCTGAACGGGGTGCTGGGTATGGCCAGCCTGCTGCACAAAACGGCCCTCACGCCCCAGCAAACCGAGTATTTGCACGCTATGCAGCAGGCCGGTCAGCACCTGCTCCATCTGCTGAACGACGTGCTCGACATGGCCAAAATCACGGCCCAGCACCTGCATCTGAATACTGCGTCCTTCAATTTGGCCGAGGTGTTGCAGCGGGCCGGCCAGGCTGTGGCCGCCGTGGCCGAAACCCGGGGGCTGGCCCTCACGGTGCAGCCCCTGGCCCCGGCGGCACTGGCGGTGGTGGGCGATGCCTACCGCCTGCATCAGGTATTGCTCAACCTGCTGGCCAATGCCATCAAGTTCACCGAGCGCGGCGAAGTGCGGTTAGGAGTAGATATCGTGCGGGAAACTTCTGCGGAGCTGGATTTACGGTTCTGGGTGCGCGACACTGGCATCGGAATTCCGCCCGACGAGCAGGCCCATATTTTCGATGCCTTTGCCCAGGCCAGCCCGGACACCAGCACCCGGTTTGGCGGCACGGGCCTGGGCCTGGCCATCAGCCAGCAGCTGATAGGGCAGATGGGGGGCGTGCTGCGCATGTGCAGCGAAGTGGGGGTGGGCAGCACCTTCGCCTTCCGCCTGCGCCTGCTCCGGGCGGCCCCGGCCCGGCCCGCCGATGCCGCCCCGCGTCCGGTCCGCTCGTTCGAAGCCCTGCGCGGCCTGCGCGTGCTGCTGGCCGAAGACAACCTGGTGAATCAGTGGATTGCCCGCGTCGTGCTCGAGCACTGGGGCGTGCAGGTGCAGGCCGTACCCAACGGCATCGAGGCCTTTGCCTTGCTCCGCGAGCAGGCTTTCGACGCGGCCATTCTCGATATCCGAATGCCCGGCCTGAGCGGGGTGGAAGTCACGGCGGCCTTGCGTGGCTTGTTCAACCCCGAGCGCGCCAATATTCCCATCATTGCCCTCACCGCCAACGCCTTCGAGAGCGAGCGCCTCACTTATATCGCCGCCGGCATGAATGCCTGCCTCACCAAGCCCTACGAGGAAGCCGACCTTTGCCAGCTGCTGCTAGAGCTATCCGGGCGGGGCCACGCGGCCGGTTCCGAGCTTCCAAATGCCAGCGCGAAGTAATTCCGGCGGGGCGTTTTCGGGCTACTCCGGTACTACCAGCCGGCCATCGGCGGCGTAGGCCAGCTCGCCCCGGTCTAGCAACTCGCGCACGGCAGCCGTCACGGCGGCGGCCTGGGCCGGTGGGAAAGCGGCCAGCAGCTCGCGGGGCGAAGGCGTGGCCTGGCGTACCCGGGCTAGCAGCGGCTCTCGCAGCGAAGGAGCCTGCGCCTCGGCCTGGGCGGCCTTTTTTTCTGCCAGGCAAATGTCGCACACCCCGCAGCGGGCCGGGTCAGTCTCGTCGAAATAGCTGAGCAGCAGAATCTGGCGGCAGCGGGTGCCGCTCAAGTACTGCCCCACGGCGTGGGTTTTGGCGCGGGCCAGGTCGCGGGCGGCCGTCATCTTCACTTGGTCGAGGGGCAGCTTGGGAGCATCGAAGCGGGCCGTGGAGAACATTGCCTGGGGGGCTTCCTGCTTGGGCTGGTAGTGCAGAATGCCCGCCGTATGCAGGTAGCGCAGCTGCTGGCGCACTTCCACCACGCTGCGGCGCAGGTGCGTTGCCAGCGAGTTTTCGGAAATGGTCTGGAAATCGACAAACAGCTCGCCCCCGTGCAGCCGCAGCAGCGCCTTGATGAGCTGGTCGTGCTGGGCATTGGCCACCTGGAAGGCGTACAAATCCTGGTGCTTCATGATGAGGTGCACCCGGGCCGGGGTATTCACGGCCTCGTTCAGCTGCACAAAGCCTTCGCGCTGCAAAATCTTCAGCGAGTTGTGCGCGTCCACGGCCCGGATGCGGTAGGTTTCGGCAAACTGCTGTAAGTCGAACTCGAACGCCACCAGTTCGCCGCCGCCTACTGCCGTGCGCGAGTAGTTGGCCAGCGCCTGATACACGCGCCGCACGGTATCGAGCGGCGGGAAAGACTGGTTGCTGCGGCGGCGCAGCTCGTCGGCATCGCCCGGCCCGGCCAATAACACGGCAAAGGCATACTCCCCATCGCGTCCGGCCCGGCCCGCCTCCTGATAGTAGGCTTCCAGCGTATCGGGCGCGTCGAGATGGGCCACCAGCCGCACATCGGGTTTGTCGATGCCCATACCGAAGGCGTTGGTCGCCACGATAAGGGGCACTTTGTCGGCAATCCAGTCCTGCTGCACCTGGGTGCGCTTGTCGGCGGGCAGGCCGGCGTGGTAGGCGGCGGCGGCAAAGCGGTGCTGCTGCAGAAAGGCGGCCGTATCCTCCGTCTGCCGCCGCGTGCGGGCGTACACGATGCCCGTTTTGTTCGGCCCCACGCCGCGCACCACTTCCAGTAGCCGACGCAGCTTGTCCTCGGTCGGCAGCACCGAATACGAGAGTTTGGGCCGCGCAAAGCTCTGCCGGAACACCTGGGAGCCCGGCCCAAACTGCAGCTTCGCCACGATGTCGGCCTGCACCTGGGCCGCGGCCGTGGCCGTGAGGGCAATAACGGGCGTGCCCGGCGGCAGCTTTTCGCGCAGCTCGGCAATGCGCAGATAGGGCGGCCGGAAATCGTAACCCCACTGCGAGAGGCAGTGCGCTTCGTCCACGGCCAGCAGCCCTACGTTCATCTTCGCTACCCGCACCTGAAACAGCTCGGTCAGAAGCCGTTCGGGGCTCACGTACAGAAATTTCACGTTGCGCCCGTACACGCAATTATCCAGCGCGTGGTCGATTTCCTGGTGGCTCATGCCCGCGTAGATGGCCTCCGCCTTCAGCCCCCGCTTGCGCAGGTTATCCACCTGGTCCTTCATCAGCGCAATCAGCGGCGACACCACCAGGCAGATGCCCGGCCGCGCCAGCGCCGGCACCTGAAAGCAGATGCTTTTGCCACCTCCGGTGGGCAGCAGCGCCAGCGTATCCTGTCCTTTTAAAACGGAATCGATGATTTCCGCCTGCCCCGGCCGGAAAGCCGCGTGCCCCCAATGCTCCTGCAGAAGCGCCAGCGGCAAGGTTTCGGTAGGAGAGGAGGGCATGGGGCGAAGTTACTGCCGGCTGTCAGCAGCTGATGGTAGCTTGCTGGCTGCCTATTTGTTGCCGGAAAACAGTTTTATGGAAAAGTTTAAGAAACTCATCCCAAAGCAGCATTATGAAACTTGAGGAGTTAAAAGAGTTTCTTAAATAACCTGAGTTGCGGACTATAAGCCGTCTCAGTCAAGGGTGTGAAAGAAGATGGAAAGGGCGATTTTGAGGACGAATCCTTGGGCCGTCACGGCGTGAATTTGTTTGGGAAAGCGGGCGGTCAGCTGGCTGAAGGCCATTTCGATGGTTTTGCGAAAGTGTTGGAGCAGAAAAGTTTCGTGCGGGGCGTGAGGACGGGTGCCGTTGCCCTTGCGGGCGGTCTGCTGCCGGTTGCCGGTCGCTGGAAAAGGGTCGAATTCTCGGCCAAATAGTAAACTGCCTGCATTCCACAACACAAGACCGTTCAGCAAGTAACCACAAAAAAGCCCGGTACCTTGCGGCACCGGGCTGGCAGAAGATAGAAAGGACAATGCTTAGGCGGCCACTTTCACACCGTTCTCACGGTCATCAATCGCCTTGCGCAGCTTGGCGATGGATTGGATAGCCCGCTCCTCGTCGAGGCGATTGATATTGAGCAGCATTTTGGTTTTCTCCGGGCGAGTGATGACCGGGTGGTTCAGCAGGCGGATGATTTCCTCCTTTTGCGAAGCCGTGGCGTACTGCACGGGGGCGGCGGCCGGTGCTTCAGCAACTACAGCCGGAGCGGCCGAAGGCACAACTTGCATGGCAGGCATCGGCTGAGCGGGAGTCGCTACCGGCATCGGCGCTACTACGGAGCCTTTGTTGGTGTCATAATCCATCTCCTCGGCCGGGGTAGGCTCGTAACCGGCGGCGCGGATAATCCAGGCGAGGCAGTTGCGGTAGGCTTTGCCGATGGCGCGGGTCTGGGCCATACTCATGATGGCAAATTCCTGGTAGAATTTCTTACCACTCTCTTTATTAGAGCACACGGCAAAGCCGGCACCCACGGTCACGCCGTGGCGGATGTCAAACAGCGTCACCTTAGCCTGGTATTTCAGCTCCTCGGGGCTGCCTACGTTAATAACGTGCTCGACAATGGGCACGATGCCCAGGCGCGAGCCGGCGTACTGCCAGCCTTCCACGTTCACAAACTCCTTGCCCTGGACAGTTGTGCTAAGTTTGTTGTCTTTAATGAACTTGGCGAGGTCCTTCGCCAAATCCAGCGTTTCGTCGGAGCGGGAAATGTCGAAACTCTCGACTTTAGCCTTTTTGGTTATTTCCTTGGTGGTTTTAGGTGCCTCGTTCATGGCGGTCTGGGGTTTTAATGAGTCCAACTGATGTTCGGGTTAATAACCCAAAGATAGAAAGAAACGTGCCAGAATTGCCAAAAATATTGGTAAATTTTAGTGCAGTAAATCAATGCTTTACTGCAATGTTTGAAATTTAATGAGCTAACTAGGTTGGGAAATGACGGTAGCTGGCCAAGCCGGGCTGCTGAAGAAGCAAAAGCTACCGCTGATACTTAGCTGCCAAAAACTGCGCCGCAGTATTGTACCAACCTTTTTACGGCGAAGGGTACAGGGAAAAACCGCAGAGGCTTGCAGAGTCGTGTCGAAACACCTCTGCGAACTTCTGCGGTTTTCTTCTGTGCCCGCTGCGGTAAAGACGGTAGGGCAATTTGAGTGTCGGCGGGTACGTAAAAACCTACCCGCCCTCCAGAATGTGCCCGTCGCGCATCACAATCTTGCGGTCGGCCATGTCGGCCAGTTGCTCGTTGTGCGTCACAATCACGAAGGTCTGGCCTAGCTCCTTGCGAAGCAAGAAGAAAATCTGGTGCAGCTCCTGGGCGTTTTTAGTGTCGAGGTTGCCGCTGGGTTCGTCGGCGAAGATGATTTCGGGCGAGTTGATGAGTGAGCGGGCTACCGACACGCGCTGCTGCTCGCCGCCGCTCATTTCGCTGGGCTTGTGTTCGGCGCGGTGCTCCATGTTCATCATCGCCAGTAGCTCGCGGGCCCGCACGCGCACCTCCCGCTCGGTGCGGCCGGCCAGGTAGGCAGGCAGGCACACGTTTTCGAGGGCCGTGAACTCGGGGAGCAGGTTGTGAAACTGGAAGATGAAGCCAATGTGCCGGTTGCGGAACCGGGCCAAATCGTTGCGCCCGAGCGTGCTCACCGACTCTCCATCGAACAAAACCTCGCCCGAGTCGGGCGAATCGAGCGTACCCAGGATGTGCAGTAGCGTGCTTTTGCCGGCCCCTGAGGAGCCGACAATGCTCACGATTTCCGATTTCTCAATCGTCAAATCGATACCCTTGAGCACGTTCAGGGAATTGTAGCTCTTATGAATGTTGATAGCTTGCAGCAACGGCGGGCGGCGATAAGCGTGAGAAATGCGGTAGTGGCAAAGCTACACAGAATCCGGACGGTGCGCAGCCCCGCCCTATACGCAACTTTGGCCACCGCGTGCTTCGTCTCATGCTCACCACCACCTTTTATTTCAACATGACTGCATCCTCTCGCCCGGCACGGCGCTGGTGGCCCTGGCTGCTGCTGCCACTGCTGCCGCTGCTGGCCTATCGGCTCTGGTTTTGGCCCCGGCCAGCCGCCGCCGCCGCCGCAGCGGCCCGCGAGGCACAGTCGCTGGCCGAAGCGTCTTCGCCTTTTGGCGCAGCCTTTTCCGCCCGGGGCCATGGCGCGGTGGTGGCCGACAGCACCCGCCTGCGCGGCGTAAGCTGGGTGGGCGGCGACTCCATTGCGCCCGAGGTACTGGCCCCGCTACTGCGCGACCACGTGAGCTGGCTGGCCCAGACGCCCTTTGGATGGCAGACCGGCGCGGCCGACCCCGGCATCCGCACCAATTTTGGGCCGCCCGGCGGGCGCTGGGGCCTGTGGGGCGAAAGCGATGCCGGCATCGTGTACACGGCCCGGCTGGCGCGGGCGCGGGGCATCCGTACCCTGCTCAAGCCCCACCTGTGGGTGCGCGGGCGCAACGCCTGGCCCGGCGGTAT
>JANXMN010000427.1 GCA_025354605.1 Hymenobacter sp.
GACGCGCTGGGCAAAGCGCAGGCTGTTGGTGATGTAGGCCGACTGAAACAGCGAGAACAGAATGTGCGACTGCGGCGAGCTAGGGTCGAAGCCGTTGTAGCGGGTTTTGTAGTCTTTTTCCTGCAGAATAACCGAGTTTTCACGCTGGGCGACGCCCAGGTTGGCGTCGGTTTTGTGCAGGCCCATGGTCCAGACCTCGGTGCCGTGGCTCTGGCTGGGGCCGGCGTTGCAGTGGATGGAGATGAACAGGTCGGCATGGTTGCGGTTGGCGATGGCGGCGCGCTCATCAAGCTCGATGAACACGTCGGTTTTGCGGGTATAAATCACCTTCACGTCGGGCATGTTTTCGTGAATCTCCTTGCCCAGGGCCAGGATGAGGCTCAGGGCGACATCGGCTTCGCGGGCGCTGGCACCGGCGCAGCCCCGGTCTTTGCCGCCGTGGCCGGCATCGAGCACCACCGTGCGCAGGTGGTAGCGGTAGGGCGAGCTGGCATCCGGGGCGGCCGAATCGGAGGTGGCAGTGGTTCGGGCCGAATCGGCGGTGGCCTGCGCTTCGGCCTTCCACTGGCCGATACCGGCCCCCAGCAGGAGCAGGGCCGCGCTGGCCCAGGAGACAATAATCCGCACGTTGTTCGTTGAAGGGGCGGTAGCGACCTGCTACCTTTGTAACAAGCCCCAAAAGTAACCGAATTTAACTGCTACTATCCTTTGTCTATTTGGTCTGGCCTTTCCTTCGCCGCCATTTGCCGGCCGCCCCAGCCTCAAATAGCCGCCGCTCTTTTCTACCGCCGGCCCTGGCTGCTGGGGCTGCTGCTGGCAGCGCTGCTACTACCCGGCCCGACTGCCGCCCAAACCGTGCCCACCCCCAAAGCGAAGCACGCGGCTAAAGTGCAGGCCCGCAAGGCCCGCGCCCGGGCCATTCGGGCGGCCCCTACCTCCTCGGCCGATACCAGCACCGTGGCCCCGGCCCGGCCGCTGCCTCACGCCAAGCCTGGCCAACGCGCCGGCAGTGTCCCCACCCCACCGGTGCGCAACATCTCGCTCGACCCGCGCGACCCCGTGGGGCCGCCGCCGCCCGGCGCGCGCAACACCGGCCAGGCCCGCATTCCCGGGGCTTCGCACCAGCCCGTGCCCGATACGCTGGCCCGCCCGCTGCCCGGCGGCCGCCCCCGCTTGGGCCTGCCCGCCGATACCAGCCGCCTGCTGAGCGGCACCGGCCGCAACGGCGACTCGCTGCAGGTGAGCACCCGCCGCAAGGGCCAGGTAGAAAGCACGATTACCTACGTGGCGAAAGACTCGATGCAGTTCGACGTGACCCAGAAGGTGGCCCGGCTCTACAACAAGGCCAGCGTCGACTACGGCGACACCGACCTCAAGGCCTTCCTCATCACGGTGAACTACGGCCAGAACACCATGCAGGCCGAGGGCCGGATGGACACCGTGAAGCGCCGCCTGGAGGGCCGCCCCGTGCTCAAGGACAACGGGGGGCTGTACACGGCCGCCAGCATTGCCTACAACTTCAAGAGCAAGAAAGCCAAGGTGACCGAGGCCGTGACGACGCAGGGCGAGGGCTTCGTGAGTGCCAGCACCATCAAGCGCCTGCCCAACGGCGACATCAACGGCCTGGAAGGCCGCTACACCACCTGCAACCTGGAGCACCCGCACTTCTACATTCAGGCCAAGAAGATGAAGGTGATTCCAGGTGAGAAAGTGGTAACCGGGCCGTTCAACCTCGTTTTCGGCGACGTGCCCACGCCGCTGGGCTTCCTGTTCGGCTTCTTCCCGATGCCCAACAAGAGCCGGGGCTCGGGCGTGCTCATTCCCACCTTCGGGCAGGCCGCCGACCGGGGCTACTACCTCACCAACGGGGGCTACTACTTCGCCCCCAACGACTACATCGGCGTGCGCCTCACCGGCGACATCTACGCCGGCAACGCCCAGGTGACCCCCGGCGGCTGGGGCGCCACGGCCGACATCTCCTACCTGAAGCGCTACACTTTTCAGGGCAGCTTCAACCTGCGCTACACCTACCGCCCCAACCCCATTCTGCCCGTCGACCCGGCCTCCAGCACCAGCCAGATACTGCAGCGCCCCAGCGCCGCCAACTCGTTCTGGATTACTTGGAATCACTCGCCCGTGCCTAAACCTGGTGGCGGCCGCTTCTCGGTGGGCGTGAACGCGGGCACGAATGGCTACAACCAGTCCAACAGCCTTGATGCCCGCCGCTACCTCTCCACCCAATACAGCTCTAACATCAGCTATTCGAAGCAGCTGCGGCACCTGCCCATTCACTACGACGTGAAGATGAGCCAAAGCCAGGGCACCGACGGCCGCATGAGCTTCACCCTGCCCGACCTGAACATCGGGGTCGACCGCCAGTACCCGTACCAGTGGCTCGGCATCAAGCCCGGGGCGGGTGGCAAGTTCGGCAGCACCGTTTACGAGCAGATTTCGCTGAGCTATGACGTGACTGCCACCAATCAGCTCAGCAACACCGTAAGCTCGCGCAGCCTCGCCAACGGCCTGCCGCTGCTGGGCGGCACCACCGCCGAAACGCGCATCCCGATTAGCACCGCCACCCTGGGCCAGCTGCTGCGCAACGGCCGCAGTGGCGTGCAGCACGGTATTCATATCGGACTGCCCTCGCTCACGCTCTTCACCCACCTCAAGCTCACGCCGGGCGTGGAGTATCAGGAAGTGTGGTTCGGACAGCGGCTGAACTACACCTATAGCCCGGTGGCCCAGGCCGTGCGCGTCGACACCATCCGGGGCTTCAACCGCATCAACAGCTACGCCTTTTCGCTGGGAGCCAACACAGCGTTCTACGGCACGTTCGTGCGGCGCGGCGTGCACAAGATTCAGGCCCTGCGGCACAAGGTGACGCCCAGCTTGTCGTATTCGTACTCACCTAATTTCTTGGACCGCAGCAGTGTGTATCCGTCGGGCGTTAGTGTTCTGGGGGGCGACCCGGCCACCCGTATAGGGAATGACCCCACTACCCAGGTCGGCCGCCTACGCGACCCCTACGGCGTGCCCTACACCGATGGCGTGCTCAACACCTACAAGTTCAACAACTACGATGGCTTTTCCTACACCGTGCCCGGCGGGGCCAAGCGCAACGCTATTTCGTTCAATTTGGAGAATGCGCTCGAAATGAAGGTGCGCGACGATAAGGACACCACCGGTACGAATCCCTTCCGCAAGGTCGACGTGTTTCGCCAGCTCAACTTTGCGATTTCCTACGATTGGACCAAACCAAGCTTTAAGCTTTCAACAGCTACCATCTCCTTCAGCACTCAGCTGGCCAAGAAGCTGACACTGAACAGCAACGCCGCCTTCGACCCCTACCAGCGCGACAGCAAAGGAACACCCATCGATAAGTACCTGTTTGAAACCGACCACCTCCACCTTGCCCGCCTGCTTTCGGCCAGCCTCACCGCCAACTACGCCTTCAACCCGGCTTCGGGCAAGAAGAAAAGCGTGGTGCGCCGTCCCGTGGCCCCCAGCAACGACCCCAGCCTAG
>JANXMN010000431.1 GCA_025354605.1 Hymenobacter sp.
GCTACTCCGACATCGGCAAAAACGGCCTCCCACATGGTGGCCAGGCCGCCGGCGCCGAGGGCCAATACCACGGCTTTCACGGCGAAGGCCAGCCAGATGTTCTGCCACACGACTGTGTGGGTGGCCACGGCGATGCGGCGGGCGGTAGCAATCTTGCTGGGGTGGTCGGTTTGAATCACCACGTCGGCCGTTTCGATGGTGGCATCGGAGCCGAGGCCGCCCATCGCAATGCCCACGTCGGCCAGGGCCACTACGGGGGCGTCGTTCACGCCATCGCCAACGAAGGCCAGGCGGTGGCCGGCGGCTTTCAGGCGCTCGACGTGGGCGGCTTTGTCTTCGGGCAGCAGCCCGCCGTGGGCCTCGGTGATGCCGAGTTCTTTGGCCACGCGCTGCACGATGGCATCCTTGTCGCCGGAGAGCATGACGATGGACGTGACGCCCTGGGACTTCAGCTCCCGCACGGCCTGGGCGGCATCTTCCTTGATTTCGTCGGCCACGGTGAGGTAGCCGGCGTACTGGCCGGCCACGGCCACCACCACGATGCTGTCGACCAGTTGGTCGATTTCGGCGGGGTAGGCCACGTTGAATTTGGTGAGCAGCTTGGTGTTGCCGGCCAGCACGTCCTGGCCATCGACGCGGCCCCGCAGGCCGTGGCCGGCAATTTCTTCCACGTTCTCCACGGCCAGCGGTGGGCCGGTGGGCTTCACGTACTGCACCAGGGCCTGGGCAATGGGGTGCGTGGACTTGGCTTCGAGGGCGGCGGCCAGGGCGATGAACCGGGCCGGGTCCTGCGCCTCCCCGGTAGGGCCATTGGCGGCCACCACCTGCTGCACGGCGAACACGCCTTTGGTGAGGGTGCCGGTTTTATCCATCACCACCGTATCAATCTCGCGCATAACGTCGAGAAAGTTGGAGCCTTTGAAGAGTACGCCCACTTTGGAAGCCGCGCCGATGCCGCCGAAGTAGCCGAGCGGAATGCTGATAACCAAGGCGCAGGGGCAGGAAATGACGAGGAACACCAGCGCCCGGTAGAGCCAGTCGCGGAACACGTAGTCGTGCACGAAGAAGTAGGGCAGGAAGGTGAGCAGCAGCGCCAGGCCCACCACAATGGGCGTGTAGACGCGGGCAAACTTGGTGATGAACTGCTGGGCCTTGGCTTTGCGGCCCACGGCGTCCTGCACCATCGCCAGAATCTTGCTCAGCTTGGTGTCCTTGAACGCGGCCGTGACGGTGATTTGGCTCAGCGTGTCCTGGTTAATCATGCCGGCCAGCACAGTTTCGCCTTTTTGCATGGTCTGCGGCACCGACTCGCCGGTGAGGGCGGCGGTGTTGAAGGTGCCGCGCTCGGATTGCAGCGTGCCGTCGAGGGCCACTTTCTCGCCGGGCTTCACTTCGATAACATCGCCCACCACCACTTCCTTGGGGTCGAGCACCAGATGCTGGCCGCCGCGCAGTACGCCCACTTCGGTGGCCTGGATTTCGAGCAGGGCCTTGATGCTGCGCTTGGCGCGGTTCACGGCCGCGTCCTGGAATAGTTCGCCCACGGTGTAGAAGAGCATCACGGCCACGCCTTCGGCATATTCGCCGAGGGCGAACGCGCCGATGGTGGCAATGCCCATGAGCAGAAACTCGTTGAAGATGTTGCCGCTGGGGATGCTCTGAACGGCCGAGCGGATGACTTTCCAGCCCACCAGCAGGTAGGCCACGCCGAACCAGATGGGCCGCACGTAGCCGGTAAAAAAGCCAATTTTGTAGTAGTCCAAGGCAATGCCGGCCAACATCAGCACCAGGCTGATGCCGGGCACCAGGTAGGGGTTGTCGCCGGCCGGGCCGTGGTCGTGGTCGCCGTGGTCGTGGCCGGCGTGCTCGTCGGCTTCGTCCTCGTCGCTGTGGGTGTGGCCTGCGTGGTCGCCGTGGTCGTGGCCTTCGTGTTCGTCGTGGCCGGGCACGTCGTGGCCCTCGGGCGCGGTGGCGGCTTCGGGCGTGAGCTGGGCGCGGGTGAGGGCACCCACGTTTTCGGGCTGCACCTGTTTGGCGGTGTTCAGCTCCTCGTTGAGGTTATTGGATGAAGGGTCGGGCATGGATAGCGGGAATAAAATCAGTCGTTGGAAGCAGCCGCCTGGAGGGGAATGGGCGGCGCGGGCGCGCGACGGGCCAGCAGCCAAGTGCTGCCCAAAAGGAACAGCGCCACCACGCCCCCGTACAGGAAGGAGCGGGTGGCAAAGTGAATGCCCAAGAAGCCCGCCAGCGGATAGGCAAAGGCCCACCACAGGTGGCTCCAGGCGAAATGGGCGCCGTACACGCGGCCCTGGTGGGCCTCGTCGGTCTGCTCAGCAATGAGGGTTTGGGTGGCCAGGTTGACGGCGTTCTGGCCCGCGCCGGCCAGCAGCCACAGCCCCATCAGCGGCCAGAGGCCGGCGTGGTTGGCGGGCAGCACGGCCAGGCTGGTGAGCACCGCGCCGAGGATGACGAAGGTGGTCTGGGCAATGCGCTTGGTAAGCGCGCCGGCCAGCAGGGCCGCCGCGGTGGCCCCGATGCCGAAAGCCGCCATTACCCACCCGTAGCGGGCTTCGGGCAGGTGCAGCTGGCCCCGCACCAGGCCCACGGTGTTCACCAGAATCAGGGCCCCGCTCACGGCGGCCACCAGCTCCAGCAGCAGGGCGTAGCGCATCACGGTGTTCTTCCAGAGCAGGCGGGTGCCTTCCAGCACGGCGGTGACGGTCACGCGCTCGTCGGTGCCGGCTGCCGCGTCCTCGTTCCGCAGCCGGGCGGGCAGCGTGAAAATCAAGACTCCCGAGGCCAGGAAGGTAGCCGCGTCGATGAAGAAGATGTTGCGGGTGCCGAGGAAGGCGGCCACGCCGGCGGCGATGCCGGGGCCTAGCACCCCGAGCAATTCATTGGTGGCGCTCGACAAACTCAGCGCCGCGGGCAACTCCTCGTCCGTAGTCACAGCGGGCAGTGTGGCCTGGAAGGTGGGCGTAAAAAAGGCAGTGAAGGCGTTGACGGTGAACATCAGCGCATACACCTGCCACACCTGCGTCACGAACGGCAGCAAGCCGATGACGACCATGCGTACCACGTCGGCCGTGACCATGATGGCCTTGCGGTTGAGCCGGTCGGCCAGCAGGCCGGCCAGGGGCGAAAGCAGCACGAAAGCCGTCACGCGCAGCGTTAAGGCAAAGGCCAGAATCTGGGCCGAATGGCTGCCACCCAACTCGAAGGCCAACAGGGCCAGACCTACCCACGTCAGGGCGTCGCCTAACAGCGAGGTAGTTTGGGCCGCGTAGAGGCGGGCAAAGACGGGGTTGCGCAGGCTTTTGAAGGGCGCGAAAGCATCACTGAAGTTCATACGGGAGGCCAATAATTACGCGTGCTGGTGCGCGGCAACCGTGGCGGGGTCGGTGTGCACCAGCGCGTTGGTCAGGTACTGCACGTCCTGGCGCAGTCGGGCTACCACCAAATTGCCGAGGTCGTGGGCCTGGCCCACGCTCAGCGTGTCGTCCACGGTCACGTCCACTTCGGCGTTGAGCTTGTGGCCGAGCCAGCGCAAGCGCACATTGCTCACCCCACGCACGCCGGGCACCTGCAGGGCGCTGGCCCGCACCTCATCCACCACGGCGGGGTCCACGCCGTCGAGCAGGCGGGTGAAGATGTCCTTGCCCGAGCGCCACACAATTTTCATAATCACAAAGCTGATAATGAGGCCAATGATGGGGTCGGCCAGCGGGAAGCCCAACCAGATGCCAATCACGCCGAGCAGCACCGATAGGCTGGCGATGCCGTCGGTACGCGCATGGTAGCCGTCGGCCACCAGCGCCGCGCTGCCGATTTCCTTGCCCACCTTGATGCGGAAGATGGCCACCACTTCGTTGCCGATGAAGCCGATGACTGAAGCCACGCCCACCGCCCACAGGTAGCGCACCGGCTCGGGGTGATAAAAGCGTTGGATGCTCTCGTAGCCGGCGATGAGGCCGCTGGCCAGAATAATGAGCAGAATGGCAACGCCGGCCAGGTCCTCGATGCGGCCGTAGCCGTAGGTGAAGCGCTTGGTCGGAGCCCGGTTAGTGTAGCGGAAGGCAATCCAGAGCGGAATGGCCGTGGCTGCGTCCGCCACGTTGTGAATGGTGTCGGCCAGCAGAGCCGTGCTGCCCGAGAAGAAAAACACGATGACCTGTAAGAGCGAGGTAATGGCCAAGCCGATAAAGGACCATTTCAGGGCCCAAATGCCGCGCTCGGAGGTGGTGGCCACGGCGTCGAGGCCCTTCTTGGCCCC
>JANXMN010000436.1 GCA_025354605.1 Hymenobacter sp.
CGGGCCAACAGCTCCACGGTGGGTGGGGGCTGGACCGAAACCGAACCCAGCGGTACCGCTACGACCGGCATCACCAGCAACCAGCTGCGCCTGAGCAGCGGCACGGCCGGGCGCGACTTCGTGGTGCGCGACGTGTCGGCCCGGTACAACCCCGTGCTGAACAGCAACGGCGCCCCACTCACCTGGGCCTGGAACACGCAGGAATCACGCACCGCTCCCTCAGGCTTCGGGGGCAATAACTATGGCAGCGCCTTTGTGCTGGCGGCCAGCGCCATCGACTTGGCCGGTACCGCCACCAGCGGCTACGCCGTGGTGCAGGGAAATACTGGAACGCCCCACCCCGTGCGCCTGGTGCGCTTCACCGGTGGCCTCACTTCCAACGCCACCCTCACCACCATCTGTTCGGCCAGCACCGAGGACGGCGCCAAGGCCCTGACCCTGCGCGTGACCTACACGCCCCAGACCAACACCTGGAAGCTGGAGGCCAGCACCAACACCACCACGTTTCAGGACCCCGCCCTCACCACGACCTACGCTACGCTCGGCACCGGCACCGATGCCACCTACACCGGCAGTGCCCTGCCTTACTTGGGCTGTCTGTGGAACCACGCCACCACGGCCACCGAAAACGCGGTGTTCGATAACGTGTGCGTGCCAGCCCCGGCCTGCCCGCTGGCCGTCGAGCCCACCGCCAGCCCTAGCGCCGGAGCCGCCGACCAGTTGACCACCAGCGGTGCGCGCTTGAGCTTCGCAGCCGGCACGGGCACCGCCCGCTTGGTAGTGCTGCGCGCCGGTCAAGCCCCCACCGGCCAGCCGGCCGATGCCACCACTTATACCGCCTCGGCCGCCTTCGGCAGCGGCAGCACGCTGGCCGCCGGCGAGTACATCGTCTTCAATGGCAGCGGCACTAGCGTCAACATCAGCGGCCTGCTGCCGGCCACCAGCTATTACTACGCCGCTTACGAGGCCGCCGGCACGGGCTGCGGTACCAACTACCGGCAGGCGCTGCCGCTGACGGGCTCCTTTACGACGCCCGCCACCACGCCCCCGCCCTGCACGCCGGTCGCCCGCCCCACCACGGCCGCCCGCCAGGGCAGTGCGACAGCGGCAACGGGCAGCATCTCGCTGAGTTGGCTCAGCGGCAACGGCATTGGCCGCCTGGTCGCCCTGCGCCCGGCCCAGGCCGTGGCCGCCCTGCCCACCGATGGCATGACCTACGCCGCCAGTGCCGCCTACGGTAGTGGCGCGGCCTTGTCCTCCGACACGTACGTGGTGTACGCGGGCTCCGGCAGCAGCGTAACCGTGACGGGCCTGACGGCCGGCCAGACCTACTACGCGGCCGTGTATGAGTACAACGGCAGCGGCTGCACCGCGGCTTTCCTGACAACCACCCCCGCCGTGGCATCGGCCACCGTGCCCGGCACCACGCCCCCACCCAGCACGGCCTACCACTTCTACCGCGGCAACCTGCACGCGCACTCGGGGTATTCCGACGGCAACAAGGACGCCGCGACTTCCGGGGCCTCGACGCCCGCCGCCGACTTTGCCCTGGCCCACCAGGCGCAGCAGTTCGACTTCATGGGCATCAGCGAGCACAACCACTCGCAGGCCGGGATGCAGCTGGCCAGCTTCGCCAAGGGCTTGCAGGAAGCCAACCAGGCCAACCAGGACGGCACGTTCGTGGCTCTTTACGGCATGGAGTACGGCACGATTTCGGGCGGCGGCCACGTCATCATATACGGCTACGACCGCCTGCTCGGCTGGGAGGCCGGCAACTACGACGTGTACGTGCCCAAGGGTGATTACACCACGCTCTTCGCTACGGTGGCCCAGAAACCCGGTGCCATTGCCTACCTGGCCCATCCCCAGCAGACTGACTACAATGGTTTGTTCACCAGTGCGCTGAACGCCACCACCGCCAAGGTGCTCGTGGGCTCGGCCATGCGCTCGGGCCCGGCCTTCTCCACTGCTACGGACTACAGCAACCCCAGCACCTCGACCTTCGAAGCCCGCTACCAGGACGCGCTGCGCCTGGGCTACCACGTCGGCCCCACGATGGACCACGACACCCACTACTCGGTGTTCGGCCGCTCGTCGTACGCCCGCCTGGTGCTGCTGGCCCCGTCGCTCACCCGGGTTTCACTGTTAGACGCCCTGCAGCAGCGCCGCTTCTACGCCGCCGACGATGACAATGCCGAGGTGACCCTTCAGGTGGGCACCCAGCCCATGGGTAGCGTGCTCACCCAGCGCGGCACCCCCACCCTGAAGGTGACCGTGGCTGACCCCGACGCCAACGACGCCGTGGCCTCCATTGCCCTGTACGCCGGCATCCCCGGCGGCAGCAGCGCGGCGGCCCCGCTCACCACCAGCACCGGCAGCGCCACGCTCACCTACACCGACCCGATTCTCAACAACACGACCTACTATTATTACGCCGTCATCACCCAAACCGACGGCGACAAAATCTGGACGGCACCCATTCGCTACACCCGCAACGATGCCGCCCTCGCCCGGACGGCTCCGGCCCCCGCCGCGCTTAGCTTCCAGGCGGTGCTGCAGGGCGAAGAAAAAGCCGTACTCCGCTGGACCGCCACCGCCGAAACTGCCGGCACCACCTACGTACTCGAACGCAGCACCGATGACCACACCTTCGTGCCGGTTGGTCGCCTGGCCGCTCTTTCGGACAGTGCCCCCGAGCACAGCTACGAGCT
>JANXMN010000504.1 GCA_025354605.1 Hymenobacter sp.
AATTTCAAATTAACTTAAACAGCTTCTTAGAACAGCCCCGCTGCTGTGTAAATAGCACGGTCAGCCGGGAGTACTGAATTGCTCCCTTTGAACTCTCTCAATACATAAACAGGAACACCCCGAACAGCGCCACCCATAGCACGTCGATGAAGTGCCAGTAAGTACCCAGCAGCCGCAATTGCCGGCCATAGTAGGGGTTGCGGATGAAAACCAGGCTGCGAACCGCGTCGCGCTCGGCATGGGCCACGCGCAGCAATAGCATCAGCATGAACAGCATGCCCCCCAGCAGGTGCGCCACATGCAGCCCCGAAATCAGGTAAAGAAACTGCCCGCTGCTGCGGCTGCTGCCGCCCTGAAAAGACACGCCGTTCGCCATGAGCTCGCGCCAGCCCAGCACTTGCAAGCCCGCGAATATGCAGCCCAGCAACAGCGTGGCCCCCAGGCAGCGCCGCAGGGTCGCGAGGTCGTCGGCGGCATACAGGCGCGGGGCCTGCGCGATGGTATAGCTGCTGACGAGCAGCACAATGGTGCTGAGGGAAAAATAGCGCGGCAGGGCATACAGGCCCGTTGGGATGCCGCTGCGCAGGCGCGTGCTGACGTAGGCCGCCACCAGCACCGCAAATAGCACCCCGATACCCACCAGCGCCATGTAAGCCGCGACGAAAAGCGGCGGCAGGCGCTCGACTCGCCCGAAAGCGGAACGGCGGCGGGCATCTATTTTTTGGTTGCGGTTGGGCTCGCGGGAATTCATGGCAGGCAAGGGCAGGGGCTGCCTTCCAAACTAACACCACTGAAATTAGTTGCAGCCGGCGGCGTAATATAGCGCGCCGCCCTGCTGCCCCTAGCTAAAGAACGAGCCTATCTTGCCCAGCACCGCGTTCAGGGTGATTTTGGGCGTGCGCTGCACCCCAAACGTGACGTAGGTTTTGCCACCCACGCGCAGGTCGAGCACCCAGCCCAGCTGCCGGCACAGGTCGTTGATTTGCTGCATGGGGTCGGGGCCCGGGGCTTTCGGGGCTTTAGGCACTTTGAGCGCTCCGGCCACCTTGGGCGGGCCGGCCGTGAGCTGGTCGAGTACCTGCTGGCTCGGGATGTTGAGAATAAGGTAGGTACCCGACGCGGCAAGCTGCAGGGCGTGCCCGTTCCAGGTGACCACCAACTGCGCCTCGATTTCGAGCGCGCTAGGCACCGGTGTCGGGGCGGCTGGCGGGCAACTGGGGGGCTGCTGGCGCGGCGGCAGGGGCAAGCTGTTCGCCCCGGGTCCGAATCCGCAGGGAGCCGTTCAGCTTCCAGGTGGCGGCGGGGGCGTTGGGGTTTTGCGGGTTGGGAACCTGCAGCTCCATCTGGTCGAAGGCGCAGCTGAGCTCGACACCGCCGGAAAGCTTACCGAGCAGGGAGGCGGCCATATCGGCCCAGTTGGGGGAGGTGGAATCGGGCATGGGTGGGGCGGGTAACGGTTGGTATCGTTCTTGGGCAGGGTTCCGGAGCTGGCTTCGGAACCCTGCGGGCCGCAAAGTACGGCCCCGCCCCGGCTAACGCAACCACTGGCCGATGGTTGCGGACGGCCACGGACGGACTGGCCGCATAAATTCCCCCATATTCCACCCCAATTCCTCATTTCACCCTGCTACCTTCGCCTTATGCACTCCCAACGCTTTAGCCCGGCCATCGTGTCGGCGCTGTTCGCCCTGGCCCCCGCCGCCCACGCCCAGCTTCCCACCGACACCACCACCAGGCCCAGCCCCGAGCTAGCCCTGCTGAACAATGCGCCCGCGCCCGCCGAATGCGCCCATCCCTTCGGCCTGAGCGCGGGCCAGCGCCTCGAATATCAGTTGCTCGATTCCAGGGGCAAGGTCGCCGGGCTGCTCCGTTATCAGGTAGTGAGCCTGAGTGCCGAAATCAAAGGCAAAAAGAAAAAGCCCTACACCGTCACCACCCTGCGCCTGAAGAGTGGGCTCTACGATGCCGGCAGCCACGTGCAGCAGCAGCAGGATTTGGTCATCGTCTGCAAGCACGACACCACGTACACTGACGGCCTGGCCGAAATCAATTATGACGGGCTGAAATCCTTCGATAACCGCCGCTTTGCCTACAAGGGCGCGCCCCTGGCTTGGCCCAACCAGCCCACCACGGGCAGCGCCCTGCCCGAAGGCGGCGTGGTCGTGCAGGTCAGCAGCCCATCGGTGGCGATTGCCAAAGTCAAAACCACCCTTAAAAGCCGCATGGTCAGCAGCGGTCTGGTGACGGTAGCGGTACCGGCCGGCTCATACAGCTGCTATACCGTGGAAAGCCAGCGCGAGCTGGCCACTGCCGCCCGCGCCGACTTAGTTATGAAATCCACGGGTCGGCAAGTCGATTATTACGCTCCCAGCGTGGGCATCGTGAAAACCGAATACTACGACAAGGGCGGCAAACTTCAGCAAACCCGCGTCCTGGTCCGGCGCTAGCCACTCCGCTGCCGTTTCCCAGGTATCAGCCCGGCCAGGTCGCTGCCCGGGCTCTAGAGCAGACGGTACTCATTGGCCCGGCCCCATGCTTTCACGGCTGTGCGCTGGTGGGGCGCGCCGACAGGGCCAGCTACCTTTGCGGCCCCCTCTCATCGTTGCCTTTTTCTTATGAAGCTTATCGAATGCCCGCGTGATGCCATGCAGGGCCTGCCTAAATTCATCCCGACGGCCACGAAAACGGCTTACCTCAACACCCTGCTGCGCGTAGGCTTCGACACGCTGGATTTCGGCTCCTTCGTGTCGCCGAAAGCCATTCCGCAGCTGCGCGATACCGCCGAAGTGCTGGCCGGGCTCGATTTGAGCGCCACGCAAACCCAGCTGCTGGCCATCGTAGCCAACCGGCGCGGGGCCGAAACGGCCGTGCAGCACCCCGAAATCAGCTACCTGGGCTTCCCGCTGTCGGTTTCGGAAACCTTCCAGCGCCGCAACACCAACCAAAGCACCCCCGAAGCCCTGGCCGACGTGGCCGCCATGCACGAGCTGTGCGAGCGCAGCGGCAAAACGCTGGTTGCCTACCTGTCGATGGGTTTCGGCAACCCCTACGGCGATGCCTGGAGCCCGGAAATCGTGACGGACTTCACCCGGCAGCTGGCGGCGCTGGGCGTGCGCGTCGTGGCGCTGTCCGATACCGTGGGGGCCAGCACGGCCGCCACCATCGCGCCCCTGTTCTCGGCCCTGATACCGGCGTTTCCGGCCATCGAGTTTGGCGCGCACCTGCACACTACGCCCACCACCTGGCGCGAGAAAGTGGCCGCCGCCTACGAGGCCGGCTGCCGTCGTTTCGACGGGGCCATTGGCGGCATCGGCGGCTGCCCGATGGCGGCCGATGAGCTGACCGGCAACATGGCCACGGAAAATCTACTGGCCTATCTGGCCGAAAAAGAGGTTGCTACTGGGCTGAATATGGCAGCATTTACCTTAGCCCAGCAGCAAGCCGACGAGGTTTTCCCCGCGCATTAACCCGCTCATTATCATGGCTACTACCGTCGATATTTTCATCCCCTGCTTCGTCGACCAGCTTTACCCCGCCACGGCCCTGAACATGGTGAAAGTGCTTGAGCGGGTGGGTTTGCAAGTCAACTACAACCCGGCCCAGACTTGCTGCGGGCAGCCGGCCTACAATGCGGGCTACCACCCGGCCGCCCGGGCCGTGGCCGGAAAGTTTCTGGCCGATTTCGCGCCCCCGGCCACCGATGTCCACCGCTACATCGTGAGTCCTTCGGCCTCGTGCGTGGGCATGGTGCGCAACAGCTACGCCGAGCTGTTCGCCGGGCAAGCCGAACAGCGCGCCTGCCAGGGCGTGCAGGGTCGGGTGTATGAGCTGACTGAGTTTCTGGTAGGTGTGTTGGGCATTGAGGCCGTGCCGGGCGCGCGGCTGGCCGGCAAATACACCTACCACGACTCCTGCTCGGCCCTGCGCGAGTGCGGCATCGGCCCGGGGCCGCGGCTGCTGCTGGATGGGGTAGCCGGACTAGAGCGCATCGAAATGGCCGAAACCAGCACCTGTTGCGGCTTCGGCGGCACTTTCGCCGTCAAGTTTGAAGCTATTTCTGTGGCCATGGCCCAGCAAAAGGTGGAGCACGCTTTGGCCACCGGGGCCGACTACCTCATCAGCACCGACGTGAGCTGCCTGATGCACCTCGACTCCTACATCAAAAAGGAAAACCTGCCCCTCAAGTGCCTGCACATTGCCGACGTGCTGGCCACCGGCTGGTGATGTCATTTAACATTTATCAATGAACATTTAACAGCCGTTCAACGGACCCATTCGGGCCAATTGAACGGCTGTTAAATGTTCATTGATAAATGTTAAATGACATCACATCACAGCAGCTTGCGAATCCGCTCCTTCAGGCCGCCGGTGGCTTCGAGCAGGGGGAGGCGCACGGCGGGGCCGCACACGCCCAGCGCCTCCAGGGCGGCTTTCACGCCTACGGGGTTGCTTTCCTCATACATCAGCGGGTTGAGGGGCAGCAGATGGAACAGGCCCTGGCGGGCAGCGGCAAAGTTGCCGGCCAGCGCCGCGTGGGTGAGTTCGGCAAAGCGCTTGGGAAACGCATTGGCCATCACGGAAATAATGCCTTCGCCGCCGCAGGCAATGAGGGCAGGCGTGAGCATATCGTCGCCCGAAAGCAGTAGGAAATCCTTGGGTTTGCGGGCGGCAATGGCCAGGCACTGTTCCATCAGCCCGCTGGCTTCCTTGATGCCAATAATGTTGGGGTGCAGGGCCAGGCGCAGCGTAGTTTCGGCCGTGAGGTTGGAAGCCGTGCGGCCGGGCACGTTGTAAAGGATGATGGGCAAGGGGCTGGCCTCGGCCAGGCGGGTGTAGTGGGCCACTAGGCCGGCCTGGCTGGGCTTGTTGTAGGAGGGGCTGGCCGAGAGGATGGCCGCCACGCCGGTGAGGTCGGTGGTAAGCAGCAATTCTTCGGCGGCCACGGTATCGTTGCTGCCGATGCCGTACACCAACGGCACGCGACCCGCCACGTGCTCGACGGCCGTGCGCAGCAGCTCCTTCTTTTCGTCGACTGTGGTGGTGGGCGACTCGCCGGTGGTGCCGTTTACCACCAAGTAATCGATGCCGCCGTCGATGCAGAAATCAAGTAGCTGCCGCCAGCCGGCGTAGTCCACGGTCAGGTCCGGGCTGAAGGGGGTAACGAGGGCCACCCCGGTGCCATGAAATAGTGGAAGACGGGAACCTGAAGTGCGCATACCGGGAGTTTGGGCGTTAGTTTTGTGGGCTGCAAAAGTAGCAGGTTGGCCCGCTTCGCGCGAAGTGCCCGCGTTAGCTCCGAAAATTCACCCCCTCCTATTCTGGTTGCGAAGCCCGGCTTCGCGTTTACATGAAAGTAATTACCGCTTCCCTCCTGCTGGCCGCCCTGAGCCTGGCTGCCTGCGACTCGAAAACCGCCACCACCGGCGAAACTGCCACCAGCACCGCCACGGCCGCCGCCATAACGCCCCCCGCCACCGACCCGGCTGCCGCCAAAACTTCGGGCACCCTGGCCACCGCCAACGACGAAGCCGCCGCCACGCCGGCCCCGGCTCCCGGCAGCATCCCGGCCGCCAAGGCGAGCGACGCCGCCGGCATCCTGGCCCGGCCGCAGGTGCCCATCCTGTGCTACCATCAGATTCGGGACTGGACCGCCCGCGACTCAAAAGGCGCTAAGGACTACATTGTTCCCATTGCCCAATTCAAGTCCCAGATTAAAATGCTGGCCGACTCGGGCTACCATACCATTTCGCCCGACCAGCTCTACGCCTACATGACCACTGGGGCCAAGCTGCCGAGCAAGCCCATCCTGCTCACCTTCGACGACACCGACCTCGACCAGTTCACCATTGCCCGCCCCACCCTCGACCAGTATGGCTACAAAGGCATGTACTTCGTGATGACCGTGAGCCTGGGCCGCCCCCACTACATGACCAAAGCCATGGTGAAGCAGCTCTCCGACGAAGGCAACATTATCGGCTCGCACACCTGGGACCACCACAACGTGAAGAAGTATCAGGGCCAGGACTGGGTGACGCAAATCGACAAGCCCACCAAAACGCTAGAAGACATCACCGGCAAAAAAATCAACTACTTCGCCTACCCCTTCGGCCTCTGGAATACCCAGGCTTTCCCCGAGCTGAAGAAGCGCGGCTTCGTGGCCGCTTTCTCGCTGGCCGAGAAGCGCGACCAGCAGGACCCCATGTTCACCATTCGCCGCATCATCGCCAGCGGCTACTGGAGCCCCAAAACGCTACGCAACAACATCGTGCAGTCGTTCTAACCCGGACTACGCATCATTTTCCGGTCCGGCCCTGCCCGCATTCGGATTCGTGAACCAGCCTGGCTGCTTGGCAGCTGGGCTTTTTCCTGGCTATTGCTGAGCCAACTATTTGCCTACAATTACTTATGGCATCCGCGGCTGGATATTCAGCTGCACAACACCTACTGCGTATTTCGGCCGTGGCTGCTCACAACGCTGGTTTTTCTGCCCGTGGCAACGGTGGTAACCGGTGGGTGAGTGCTGGTGAGCAGTTTTCAGGATGTTGGGCCGAGGGCGGCACTGCTGGGACTGGCGGTATCTGGTCACTGCAGGCCACATTCGTGGCCTGCGCCAACGTCCTTTATTATTCATTATTTCCGTGTTGGTTGAATGCCACAAAAAAGCCCCTTCCAGGCAATGGAAGGGGCTTTTTGTTAACTTAATTCTACCGGTTCAGGGGTTTTTCACACCTGCCAGCTTACTATTGGCGGCGGGCGGGGCGGCAGCGGGCACCTGATGTACCACTACCACAAACGGATACTCTCCTTTCATCTGGCTGTAGAGCGTCACGTCGAAATCGGGGGCCTGGTAGCGCACGGCCTCACAGCTGGGGCAGGTGACGGGCTGAGCCGTCAGCTTACGGCTCTTGAGCTCTTTCGTCAGTTCGCGCACGCAGCTGGCTTGCGAGGTTTTAAGCAAAACATCCTGGCCGGGGCGCTGGGGGCGCACCAGCAGCAGCGCCGTAGCCGAGCTGCCGCCGCCCGAGGGGACAAAAGTCCAGTTAGGCTCCTTGATAGTGGCGTTGGGGGCCGCGTAGGTCCATTCAAAGGTGAGATGGTCGGTGACGACTTTGGGCGAGGCTAGTGCTGCGGGCTCCGCGCCAATGGCGAGCAGGTCGGTCAGAGCGATGCATTGAGCCCGGGCGGCGGCCCCGGCCAACAGCTGAACCGCCAGTACCGATAAAATAATAGTGAAACGCATGGGTGGGATATTTAAGGGCAAAGGTCGGGAGTTACCGGAAGCAAGTCAAAAACTCGGCCGTTTAATTTCAAGTACTTCATTACGAATGTAAAAATAATTCCTTTGACTTCCAATAAGACCGAGAACGGCTAAAATAACGAGGCCTGCTGGCCGGGGGCGGGACGGGACGGGGCGACTGGTTGATTTTCCTCGACGGGCGCAGGCAAAAAGGCGTCCTCGCCAGCCCCTGAGCTGCTGGGCAGCAGGGCCATCAGCTGGGTTTCCGAAATGATGGGCACTTTGAAGCCCAGCGCCTTTTCGCGCTTTGCCGGCCCCATGTTGTCGCCCGCCACCAGGTAGCTCAGCTTCTTGCTGATGGAGCTGGTGATTTTGCCCCCGTTCGAGGTTATCAAGGCCTGCAGCTGGTCCCGGCTGTGGTGCTCGAACACCCCGGAGATGACGAACGTGAGGCCCGCCAGCCGGTCGGAAACCGGCACTGGTGCCTCACCAGTGGCTTCGAGCTGCACCCTGGCCCGGCGCAGGCGCTCCAGTAGCGCGCGGTTTTCGGGCTGTTGCAGCCAGTGGGCGGCGGCCTCGGCAATCACGCCGCCCACTTCGGGCACGGCGGCCATCTCGTCGGCCGAGGCGGCCAGCAGAGCATCGATGCTGCGGTAGTGTGCGGCCAGCTTCTGGGCCACCGTTTCGCCCACGTAGCGGATGCCCAGGCCAAAGAGCACCCGCGCAAATGGCACCTGCTTGCTGGCCTCGATGCCGGCCAGCAGGTTGTCGATGCTCTTTTCGCCGAGGCGTTCCAGCGTCACCAGCTCGGCGCGGCGGATGGCCAGGTCGTAGATGTCGGCGGGCGTGGCAACCATTTTCAGGTCGAAAAGCCGGCCCACGGTTTCGGCCCCCAGGCCGTCTATGTTGAGGGCTTTGCGGCTCACGTAGTGCTCCAGCCGGGCTTTGAGCTGGGGCGGGCAGCCGCGCTCGTTGGGACAGCGGAAGTGGGCTTCGCCCTCGGGCCGCACCAGCGGGGTGCCGCAAGCCGGGCACTCGGTGGGGTAGCGAATGGGCACGGCTTCAGGCGGGCGGGCAGCTAGGTCTACTCCGGTGATTTTGGGTATAATCTCGCCGCCCTTTTCCACAAAAACCAGGTCGCCCAGGCGCAGGTCGAGGGCTTCAATCTGGTTGGCGTTGTGCAGGGTGGCGCGCTTCACCACGGTACCGGCCAGGGGTACCGGCGTGAGTACCGCTACCGGCGTGACGGCCCCCGTACGGCCCACATTGTACTGCACCTCGTTCAGGCGGGTGCGGGCCGCCTCAGCGGGGTACTTGTAGGCAATGGCCCAGCGCGGGCTTTTGGCGGTGTAGCCGAGCTGGTCCTGCTGCCGCAGGTCGTCGACTTTGATGACGATGCCGTCGGTGGCCACGGGCAGGTCGAACCGCTTTTTAGCCCAGTAGTGCACGAAATCAAGCACTTCGGCGATACTATTGGCCCGCCGCCAGGTGTCGGACACGGGCAGGCCGTAGCGGGTCAGAGCTTCGAGGGCGGCGCTGTGACTGGCAAAGTACCGGCCGGGCGTGAGAAGCGAATAAGCGTAGAAACGCAGCTTGCGGGCCGCTACCTGCGCCGAGCTCTGGAGCTTGAGCGTACCGCTGGCGGCGTTGCGCGGGTTGGCCAGCAGGGCTTCGCCGTTCTGCTCGCGCTCGGCATTCAGTTCGTCGAACACCGGCAGGGGCAGGAAGACCTCGCCGCGCACCTCAAAGTCAGCGGGCTGGTCGGCGGCCGGGCGCAGGCTCAGGGGCAGGGTTTTGATGGTGCGCACGTTGGCCGTCACCACGTCGCCGCGGGTGCCGTCGCCGCGCGTCACGCCCTGGGTGAGCTGGCCGTCCTCGTAGCGCAGGCTCATGGCCACCCCGTCGATTTTCAGCTCGCAGACGTAGGCGTAGACGGCCCCTTCTAAGCCCTTCTGCACCCGCTCATCGAACTCGCGCAGGTCGTCTTCGGAATAGGTGTTGCCCAGGCTGAGCATGGGAAAGCGGTGCGCGGCCGTGGCAAACTGCTTGGTGACGGTGCCGCCCACGCGCTGGGTGGGCGAATTGGGCAGCGCCAGCCCGGGGTGAGCGGCTTCGAGCTGCTGCAGTTCGGCCAGCAACTGGTCGAACTCCTGGTCCGACACCTCGGACACGTCGAGCTGGTAATACTGATAGTTGAGGTGGTGCAGGCGCTCGGTCAGGGCCTGAAGGCGGTTTTGAAGCTCGGGATTTTCCCGGTTTCAGTCGCCCCCATCGGCTTCGGCTTGAAGGGCGGCGCGTAGATGTCGAAGGCGAAGGGAAACTCGTCAATATTCAGACTAGGGGCGTTGCCATGCCCGATGTACCAATCAATTCCGGCGTACCCGGCGCGGTCG
>JANXMN010000530.1 GCA_025354605.1 Hymenobacter sp.
TGGTGGCCCATTCGCCCAACGCCATTATCATCGTGGTGAGCAACCCGCTCGACGTGATGACCTACCAGGCCCACCTCACGGCCAAGTTGCCCCGCGAAAAGGTATTCGGCATGGCCGGCATCTTGGATACGGCCCGCTACCGCGCCTTCCTGGCCGAGGCCCTGAACGTGAGCCCGAAAGACATTCAGGCGGTGCTGATGGGTGGCCATGGCGACACCATGGTGCCCCTGCCCCGCTACACCACCGTGGGCGGCATTCCCGTTACCGAACTGATTTCCAAAGAGAAGCTCGATGCCATCGTGCAGCGCACCGCCGTGGGCGGCGGCGAGCTGGTGAAGCTGATGGGCACCTCGGCCTGGTACGCGCCCGGCGCGGCCGCCGCCCAGATGGTGGAAGCCATTGTGCGCGACCAGCGCCGCGTGTTCCCGGTGTGCCTCGAGCTGCAGGGCGAGTACGGCATCAACGGCGTGTACCTCGGTGCTCCGGTTATCCTGGGCAAGAACGGCGTGGAGCGCGTGATTGAGCTCCAGCTGAACGACGAGGAAAAGGCCATGCTCGAAACCTCGCGCGGCCACGTGAAAGAGGTAATGGATGCGCTGGACAAGATGACGGCCACCGCCTAAATCCTGCCTGTTTTCAGGAAAACGCTGGCAGCCGTGCAGGCTGCCAGCGTTTCTTTTTTCCGGGCCGGCCGACGTACGGCTAACTGGTTGTGATGGGGTGGCGGGCGTTGCCTACCTTGCGCATGAACCCCTTATTTGCGTTTCGTTACCATGAAAACTGAGCTCGCCAACGCCTTCGATAAAGTGTTTCTCACCATCGAGCTGGATAAGGCCAATGGCTGGATTTACAACAACTGGGTGGGCGTGCTGCCTACCGAAAAGGTCATTGAGGGCTGCCAGGCGACCATCGACTTCCTGAAGCACACGCCCTGCCCCCACATGCTGAACGACAACCGCCTGGTAGTCGGCTCGTGGAATTCGGCCAACGACTGGATTGCCGCGAACTGGGTGCCGCAGGTGCTTACGTTGGGCCTGAAGCGCTTTGCCCACATCGTTTCGCCCGGCATCTTCGGGCAGGCCTCGGCCGAGGAAATGGTGACGCGGGTAGGCACCCAGCTTGAAATCCGGCTCTTCAAAGACGTGCATTTAGCCGAAGCTTGGCTGCGCGAGAAGTAGCCGACTCCAGTTAATCGGCAAAGCAAAAGCCGCCTGCGAACTCCCGCAGGCGGCTTTTTTCGTGGCTTGCGCCGCTGCGGCTACTGGCTGGCGCGGAAGAGCTTTTGCTTCTCTTCCTTCGACAGGCTCTCGTAGCCCGAGCGCGAAATCTTGTCCAGAATGCGGTCGACTTCGTCCTGCATGGGCAGGTCGGTGGGGGCGGGCTTTTTGGCCGAGCCGGGGGCCGCCGCCGCCACCGGGGCGGTCCGCCGGGTGGGCGTACTCACGCGCATGGCGGGCCGCGCCGAGCGAAGCCGGCCAAACCAATCGCCCACGGCCTGCACCGGGCGGCCCAAATCGCGCCCGGCCTTCAGCTGCTTGATGAAGACGAAGCCCAGCAGTGCCCCGCCTAAGTGGACGATTTCGCCCCCCGCGTTGCCGCCATTCACCCCGGCCAGCGAGATGAGCACCAGCGCGGCCGCAATCCACTTGATTTTGACCGGGCCGATGAGGATGAGCGAGAACTGATAGTCGGGCAGCAGCGTGGCCGCCGCCACAATCACGGCCGTGACGGCTCCCGACGCGCCCAGCACTACCTGCCCGGCCTCGGCCGCCGGCTGCAGAACCGGCAGCAGATTATACGCCAGCAGGAACACCGCCGCCCCGGCCAACCCCCCCAGAATATAGATGCTCACGAGCCGCCGGTCGCCCAGGTACTCGCGCAACAGCTGCCCGAACCAGTACAGGTTCAGCATATTGAACAGGATGTGAAAGAAGCCCTGGTGGGTGAAGGCGTAGGTGAGCACCGTCCAGGGGTGGCGCAGGAGCACGCCCAGATTGGCCGACAGCACCAGCTGCCGCATAATCAGCAGTTGCGCCCCGGCCGCCTGGCTGAGAAAGGTGATGGCCTCCAGCAGCACCACGGCCGCGAACACCAGCACGTTCAGCAGGATGAGCTGAATCAGGGCGTTGTCGCGGCGGCTGAAGGCGGTGCGGATGTCTTGAACAATACTCATGAATCGCGAAGAATACGGCAGACGAAAGGTAAGGAAACGGCGCGGCGGGGGCGCTCCCCGGCCCAACGCGGCGGGCACGGCCCAAGGTTTCTAGCCCGCAGCAGGGGCAGCAGCAGCCCGGGCGGCAAAGATAACCGCAGCCCCGGCCTCCGGGGCCGGCTGGAGCGGCCCCGGAAGCGGAATGCAGGAAACAGAAACGCCCAATGACGGCTCGGCAATACCCGCGTTTTTTGTAAGCGCCAAACGAAAGCCCCACCCCAAAGGCAAAACGACTATGCAGCCCATCAGCAACGACGACCAGCCAACCGCCGCCGCCGGCCTGAGTTCCCCAACTGCAATTAGAAAAAAATCAGTACTGGCAACGGTTATCCAACCTACGGCAAGTAGATTGCCGCTATCAACCTTCGTACTAATCGCAGATAACCACTGCTCGCAATAGCGGACATGATTATGTCCGCAGCCATCATATGAAGCAACTCCGCAGCAACATCACTTTTGGGCTTTTAAGCGCTGTAATTGCAACAGCATCATCCTGCCAAACCAACAGCAAAAACACGCTGATAAACCAAGTGTCTGGCAACATTCCGGTTAAATTAGCTGAATCACTACAATCTATTGGGCAAGGGATTCAGCAACGTATAATTGACCCAACCAAAGACAATTTAATAAAAGGCAAAAACGGAACAGTTATTTATATCAATGCAAACAGTTTTGTTGACGAAGCAGGAGTGCCTGTTTCATCCAAAACTATTGTTGAGCTAAAGGAACATTACTCCATCGCCGACTACATTACCAGCAACCTGCAAACTGTTCATCATACTGACATCCTGCAAACGCAAGGAATGATTTATTTCTCGGCAAAAACAGCAGATGGAAAGGCTGTTAAAATCAATAAATCAAAACCTGTCAGGATAGAATTTCCTGTGAGTGAGCAAATTGCTTCCACAAAAATATTCACCGGAAAGAGAGACGAAAACGGCCACTTAAACTGGAGTGAGGTTAACGAGCCATCAAAATCACTTGTGCCGTACCCAATTCGTTTCATCAGTCAATCCTTTTTCTTAACCGAGTGCCCAATGCATTATGGCATAACGAAGGACACCTTAGGAAACAGTTCTTTCAATTACTACAGTGATTTAAGCAAGTTCGAGAACACATTTCTGGCAACTCGGGAGTTTAAAGAGCGCTATGATATGGCCTGCAGGAAGGAGGTTGTAAAAATTTATATTGAAAATATTGATAGAAATCTATGGGAAGCAGATGAGATGGTAGTTAAATATTTTATCAAGGACTCCACTGAAAGGGTAAACTTTGTAATCAAGGACAAGCCTGTAGGGGTTAACGGTGGCGCACCAACGAAAGAGCAAAAAGCTGCTCATAAGTGGTCAATCAACCATGAAAAGGCCTTCGGGCACGGAATGATTCAATTATTTCATTTTTTTGCTGGCCAAAGGATGGCAAAAGTCGATGCATCGAGGAAAATTAACGATACGACATTTGCTGACCTGACTAAAGCATTTATTGCTTACGACGCCCTGGAATTTGGATGGGTGAATGTAGACAGCTTCTACAATGACCCGAAATCAGTAGAGACAAAACTCATCGCCAAAACAAATGAATTTACTCCATTGATTAATCTGATAATACCCCAACGAAAAGTGATTTTATCTGGCATCAGAAAAGACGACAATACTTATTACTTCACTAAAAACGAGAGTGGATACAACAAATTACCCAAAGGAGAGAAGGCATATACCATTGCAATTAGTATTGTAGACAATAAATTGCATTTCGCCGAAAAAGAGATAGTTATTGGGCAAAATGAAACGGAAAGAGTAGAATTAAAAGCAACAACTGCTGAGGCGATGAAAAAGCGGATGAAAAATTACGGCAGCTAAACCGGTCTTCGAATGAATGTGCAGACAGCGTCGGTTTTAAAAGCCCACCCACGCAAAGCCTGAAACGGTCGGTTATGAAGCACAAAACGCCCCACAACATCACGTTACGGGGCGTTTCTTTTGCCACTGAAGCGGCTTGAGCTACGGGCGGGGTGGCTTACTTCCGCGCGCTATATGAATAGGCCAGTCTCATGCCGAGGCTGGAAAACGAGCTAAACGAACAGGCTTTGCAAATCTGGTAGCGTTGCGAAGAAAAAAGTGGGGCAACGCTACAACTCTTGTATCGTTGCTCCACTTTTTTCTTCGCAACGCTACCAGATTTGCGGGGGCACTGATTTTTTTGTAGTGGCCCCACAGAACCCGAAATGGCCGGATACGACTTGGTTGAAGTTCTATCCGGCCATTCCGGGTTCAATTAAGTTCGCCTCACTACTACTTCCAGCCGCCACCCAGGGCGCGGTACACGTTCACCGAGGCGTTGAGCTGCTGCAGGCGGGTTTCGATGAGGTCGAACTTCGATTCGAGGGCTTCGCGCTGGGTGAAAAGCACCTCCGTGTATTCGGCGCGGGCGGCGCGGAACAGGTCGTTGGAAATGCTCACCGACTGGTTGAGGGCGGCGACTTCCTTGGCTTTGGCGTCGTAGCTCTTTTCGAGGTTGCTGATGTTGGCGAGCTGGTTGGTTACCTCCACGTAGGCGTTTAGCAGCGACTTTTCGTAGCGGTACACGGCCTGCGTCTGGGTGGCGTTGGCGTTGTAGTAGAGGGCCTTGATGCCGTTGCGGTTGAAGAGCGGAGCGGCGGCGTCGCCGGCCAGCGAAAACAGCATCGACTCGGGGGCCGCCAGCAGCAGGGCGGGGTTGTAGGCCGCGAAGCCCACGCCGCTGGTGAGGCGCAGCGCCGGGTAGAAGCTGGCGCGGGCCACCTGCACGTCGAGCTTGGCGGCGGCAAGCTGCTGCTCGGCCTGGCGGATGTCGGGCCGGTTGCC
Organism: Hymenobacter sp.; assembly: GCA_025354605.1. GTDB lineage: Bacteria > Bacteroidota > Bacteroidia > Cytophagales > Hymenobacteraceae > Hymenobacter. The sequence continues at coordinate 5,056 of JANXMN010000530.1, forward strand.
GAGCAGTTGGGTGGGCAGGCCGGCCTGAATGGCCGTGGGCAGCAGCGTATTGAACGACTCGTCGTGGCGGGCCACCGGCTGCGGGTAGCGGCCGGCCAGGAAGTTGAGCTTGTTCTCGGTTTCAACAATGCTTTGCTCCAGCTTGAACTGCAGGGCGCGGCTGTGCTGCACCTGGGCCTCGAAGCGCTTCACGGCGAGTTCAGTAGTGCGGGCCGACTCCTTCTGGAATTTCACCAGCTCCAGCGCGTTGCTCTGGATGCCAATGCTCTGCCGCACGATGGCCAGCTGATTGTCCAGCGCCAGCAACTCGTAGTAGGCGTTGGCGATTTCGGCAATCACGTTGGTCACCATGAAGTTCCGGCCCTCGACCGAGGCCAGGTAGCGCAGGGCGGCGGCCTTGCGGGCGTTGCGCAGCTTGTGCCAGATGTCGACCTCCCAGGTGGCAAACGCGCCCACCTGGAAATCGGTCAGCGGGTCGGGCGTGCGGCGGCCTTCGCGGATGTTGATGTTTTCCTCGGTCGCGCCCTGAATGGTGTAGCGGCCCACCTTTTCGGCCCCCGCGCTGCCGCCCAGGCTGACGAAGGGCAGGTACTCGCCCTTGCGGATGCGCACCTCGTTCTTGGCAATCTCGATTTCCTGGAGCGTGATGTTCAGTTCCTGGTTGTTTTGCAGGGCTGATTCAATCAGCAGCTGCAAGTCGGGGTCGGCGAAAAACTGCTTCCAGGGCAGCTTGCCGGTGCTGGCGCTGTCGAGGGTGGCCCCGGCGGGGGCGGTAGTGAAGCCGGCCGGTACGTTGCGGCTCTCGTTTTTGACGACCAGCTCGGGCGTTTTACAGGCCGCGAAGGCCAGCGTAAGGCCGGCCGCCGTCAGCCCCTGGTAAATTCGTTTCTTAAGCATAAGGCTCGGATTCTTCGATTAGTACGCGAGGCTCAACACCTTCGAAAATGGGGGATTCGTTCTCGTCCCGAATCAGCTTGTTGTCGCCGGCCAGGGTGCCGAAGAAGTAGTACAGGCCGGGAATAATGATGACCCCGAACACGGTGCCGAACAGCATGCCGCCCAGGGCCGACGAGCCAATGGTGCGGTTGCCGATGGCGCCCGCGCCGGTGGCCAGCACCAGCGGAATCAGGCCGGCGATGAAGGCGAACGAAGTCATCAGAATGGGGCGGAAACGCACTTTCGCGCCCTCAATGGCCGCGTCGCGCACGCTCATTCCCTCCTCGTGCTTCAGGGCCGCGAATTCGACAATCAGTACCGCGTTCTTGCCCAGCAGGCCCACCAGCATCACCAATCCTACCTGCGCATAAATGTCGTTGGCCAGGCCAAACATCTTGATGAACAGGAAGGACCCGAATACGCCCGCTACCAGCGAGAAAATAACGGCCAGCGGCAGCAGGAAGCTCTCGTACTGCGCGGCCAGCACCAGGTACACGAACAGCAGCACCACCAGGAAAATCACGGTCGACTCGTTGCCGCGGCTCACTTCGTCTTTCGACAGCCCGCCCCAGTCGATGTCGTAGCCGTGGGGCAATTCCTTGGCCACTTCCTGCACCGCCTTGATGGCCTCGCCCGAGCTAAAGCCGGCACCGGCCCCACCCCGGATGGAAGCCGTGGTGTACATGTTGTAGCGGTTGATTTCGTTGGCCCCCTGCGACTTCACGATTTTCATGAAGGCCGAAAACGGCACCATTTCGCCCTTGTCGTTTTTGGCCCACATGTTCAGAATGTCCTGGGGCAGCTTGCGGTACTGCGGCGCGGCCTGCACGTACACCTTAAAAAAGCGCTGGTACTTGATGAAGCCCAGCTCGTAGGTCGAGCCTACCATGATGCTGAGCGTGTTCATGGCGTTGCCGATGCTCACGCCTTTCTGCATCGCCAGCTCATTGTCAATCTTCAGCTCGTACTGCGGGTAGTCGGCCGAGAAGAAGGTGAACAGGCCCGCCAGCTCCTTGCGCTTCTTCAGCTTGGCCATGAACTCCTCGTTCACTTTTTCCAGCGCTTTATAGTCGCCGGTGTTGGTTTTGTCGAGCAATTGCAGCTGGAAACCACCCGCCGCGCCATATCCCGGCACGGCCGGCGGCTCGAAGAATTCGATGGTTGCACCCGGAATCTCGTGCGCCTTCTTCTCCAGGTTGCCGATAATTTCGGCGATGGATTCCTTGCGCTCCGACCAGGGCTTGAGGTCGAGCAGCAGGGTGCCCGCGTTCGAGCCGCGGCCCTCGGTGAGCACCTCGTAGCCGGCCAGGGAGGAGATGTTGGCAATGCCGGGGATGTTTTTGGCCAGGCCAGCCAGGCGCTGCGACACGGCGTTGGTCTGCTCCAGCGTGGTACCGGGCGGCGTCTGCACGATGGCGTAAATCAGGCCCTGGTCTTCGCTCGGGATGAAGCCGGCCGGCAGGCCCGCCGTGATGAGCCAGATGCCCACCCCGAAGGCCGCCAGCATGGCGAAGGTGATGAGGCGGTTGGCCACAATGCGGCCCAGCAGGCTGGTGTAGGCATTGGTCAGCTTCTCGAACCCGCGGTTGAAGGCGTCGAAGAAGCGCTGAATGGGCGTTTTCTTCTTGGGCTGGCCGTGGTTGTTTTTCAGAATCATGGCGCAGAGCACCGGCGTGAGCGTGAGAGCCACGAGGCCCGAAATCACGATGGCCGTGGCCATGGTAATCGAGAACTGCCGGTAGAAAATGCCCACCGGCCCGCTCATGAACGACACCGGGATGAACACCGCCGTCATCATGATGGTGATGGCGATGATGGCCCCGCTGATTTCGCCCACCACCTTGCGCACCGCGTTGTAGGGCGACAGGTGCTCCTCTTCCATCTTGGCGTGCACGGCCTCAATCACCACAATGGCGTTGTCGACCACGATGCCAATCGAGAGCACCAGCGCAAACAGCGTTATCATGTTGATGGTGAGACCAAACGCCTGCATGGCAATGAACGAGCCCACCAGCGACACCGGCACGGCCAGCGCCGGAATCAGCGTCGAGCGCCAGTCGCCCAGGAACAGGAACACCACCAGCGCCACCAGAATAAAGGCGTCGCGCAGGGTGTGCACCACGTTCTCAATCGAGGCATCGAGGAATTTCGACACGTCGTAAGTGATTTTGTAGTCCATGCCCGGCGGGAAGCTCGTGCGCTTGAGCTCCTCCAGCTTGTCCTTCACTTCCTTAATCACGTCGGAGGCGTTCGAGCCGTAGGTCTGCTTCAGCACGATGGCCGCCGAGGGGTACTGGTTCAGGTTGGAGTAGATGTCGTAGAACTCCGAGCCCAGCGACACGTCGGCCACGTCGCGCAGGTGCAGGCTTTCGCCGTTGGCGTTGGCCTTGAGGATGACGTTCTTATACTCCTCCGCATCGCTGAAGCGCCCCTTGTAGCTGAGCACGTACTCCAGCGACTGCGCCTGCCCGCCGTCGGAGCGGCCAATACGACCCGGCGAACCAATGACGGACTGCTCATCGAGCGCCTTCATCACATCATCAACCGAGATGTTATAAGCGCGCATCCGGTCGGGTTTCAGCCATATACGCATGGCGTACTGCCGACTACCCAGAATGCTAGCCCGGCCAATGCCGCCGAGGCGCTGCAGCTCGGGTATCATGTTCACGCCGGCGTAGTTGAACAGGTACTTCATGTCCGTGTTCTTGTCTTTCGAGTACAAGTTCACGTACATCAGCATGTTAGGCACCACGCGGTTCACAATCACGCCCTCGCGCTGCACCAGTATCGGCAGGCGGTTGAGCACCTGCGCGATGCGGGTGTTCACGTTCACCACGGCTTGGTCGGGGTCGGTGCCCAGATTGAACACAATCTGGATGTTGGCCTCGCCGGCGCTCACGGCGTCGGAAGTCATGTACTTCATGCCCGGCACGCCGTTCACTGCCTGCTCCAACGGAATCAGTACCGACTCGGTGAGCACCTTGGCGCTGGCCCCGGGGTAGGCCGCGCTCACCATCACGAGCGGCGGCGAAATCTCCGGAAACTGCGACGTGGGCAGCTTCATAATGGCCAGCCCGCCCATCAGCAGGATGACAACC
>JANXMN010000391.1 GCA_025354605.1 Hymenobacter sp.
CATCCACTCCGACAACAAGAAGGCCGTACTCGTGGGCCTGAAGAATGTGGGCTCGGCCGACGCTGCGGCCGTGGGCCGCGACGTAGCCATGCAAATTGTAGCCATGAAGCCCATTGCCGTTGACAAAGACGGAGTGGATGCGTCTATTGCTGAGCGTGAAATCGAAGTGGGCAAAGAGCAGGCCCGCGCCGAAGGCAAGCCCGAGGCGATGCTAGAGAAAATTGCTCTCGGCAAGCTCAACAAGTTTTACAAGGACAACACCCTGCTGAACCAGGAATTCGTGAAAGACAACTCGATGACTATCGCTCAGTTGCTCGACAGCAAGTCGAAAGGCATGACGGTGTCGGACTTCAAGCGCGTGGCTATCGGCGCTTAATTGCGGTCAATTACTGAATTGGAAGCCCCGCTGGCATTATGTCGGAGGGGCTTTTTCTTTGTAATTATGACTGAAGAACGCAAGGCCTTCTACCGGAAACTACTGTACGCTGCTATGCTGGAAATGCGGAGACAATCATCTTGGCCTGATGAGTTGTCTCACTCACAGAGCCAACAGGTGTACAGCAGAAGCACTGTATTAGAATTTATTTATTCTTTAACCGATTGGCTACATAATCTTGCGCTACACTCCGGTCAAGATTTTAAGAAGTTTGATGAAGAGTGGTTCTGGCGAGATTATCAAACCTTTCGGGAGCAATTTCCAGCTGATAAATGGGCTCCGTTTCTAGAGGGTGCTATTAATCAGTTGAAAAAATAGAGCACTGCTAGTGGCGTTGCCACGCCTGCTCCCTGGCATGTACTGGGTGAATTGATTATCCCAATGGCCTGGGAGGAGCGTGTAGACTTTTTGCTAACAATCCCGAAAATGTCTACATACCTACAGACGTTTTCGAGATTGTTAGCAAAAAGTCTACCTGTAAAGGTTCAGCCTAGGTTGTACGGACAATTAACGAAGCTACAACAGGGCCGAAACGAAATGGACCATTCCCAAAAAGCTGCTGGCCGTTTTATTGTAGCGCGTGGCCAGCCGACGAAACTGTTTGAGGCGGCTGGAAAAGTGTTCGACTTTGTTGCGGTCCCGGTACAGGTTTCGGTTGATGACGCGTTGGACGAAGCGGTTTTTTTTGCTGGAAATCACCGCCTGCGCACCAATGGTGGCCACGTTGGCGAGCATGGCGTCGGTATCGTAGACTTTGTCGGCCAGGACGTTGCCCGCGCCTTCGGCGGCCGACAGCAGGTCGGCCACGCGCCGGCAATCGGCCTGCTGACCGGGCCCGAGCACCACGCGCAGCGGGTTGCCCAGCGCGTCGACGAGGGCATGGATTTTGGTCGTTAGCCCGCCGCGGCTGCGGCCGAGGGCTTCGTCGCCAACGCGGCCTTTTCTGAGCTGCCCGCTGCCTGCGCGTGGGCCCGCACGACGGTCGAATCCAGCATCACCCAGTCCAAGTCGGGCTCCTGCACGGCCTCGAATAAGCGTTGCCAAATGCCTTTTTGGGCCCAGCGTCGGCTGCGCTTGCGCAATGTGTCGTGCTTGCCAAAGCGGGCCGGTATCGCGCGCCAGGCGCAGCCGTGGCGCTCCACCCAAAACACGGCGTTGAGAAAGAGCCGGTTATCGACGCCGGTTCGGCCCACATCACCGGCTTTGCCCGCCAAATAGGGCGCCAACGCTGCCCACGCACGGTCACTGATTTCATCCAAATTACTCACGAACGCAAAGATAATTGTCCGTAGAACCCAGCTTAATCATAGTTTTTGGATAGCGTCACGACCAGCTCTCTGCTAAACTCGCATCTGTGGCTGGACATTCTCGCGCAGCTTCAATAAATGGCAGTTGAAATCAGCTTTACAAAATATCAAAGAGATATGCGGTGGCCTGATTGACTTGACTTTGAGGTATACCGCATGAAAAAGCGGCCCTCTCTGTGCGAAAGGGCCGCATTCAGGCGAACAGTGCCACCAAGGCACTATAGAAATAGAGCTAAGCGCGCTTGCGGCGGTTACGCAGATGGTTCAAACCATATATTACTCCGCCGGCCAGCAGCAGCGACACGCCGCCATCAAGCGGGGTGGCCGTAGGGCCGGTGGGGGCCGGGCCGCCATCAGCAGGCGCCTGCGCGAGGACAGCTTCGCCAAAAGCGACCAGCAGAAACAAGGTGGGTAATACGCGGCTGAGGAGAAATGACTTCATGAGCAATGGAGAAGCGTAAGAATAGGTGAAGCAAAAATACCAGAAAAAAGTAGAATTCAAATAGAAGGTAACGAAGTACTTGCGGATGAGCAAGCACCCGTCTGCCGGGTGAGTGGCCGTAGGAAACCCAGGCGTTGGTACACCAGGCCGGTAAATACCGCCAAGGCGGGCCAACTGCAAGTGGTACGGATGCGCTGGGGTACGGGTTGGGTGCGCTTGCCTGCCCGACAGGACCAGGCTGGTAGCTGCGCGGATGCAGCAGTTGGGGCTTTGCTGCGCTAGCCCGCTGGGCGCACTCCGTGCTTATGCCTACCTTGCAGCGGTCGTTTTGCCCCTCACTGCCTATGTCACCTGCCTCTGACGCTTCCGTTTCGCCGGCCGCGCCCATCGATTATCATCCCCTCATTCGCCAGGTATTTGCCGAGATGGGCAAGGTGGTGGTAGGCCAGCAGCAGTTGCTGGGCCGCCTGCTCATCGGCTTGTTTACGGGTGGGCACATCCTGCTGGAGGGCGTGCCCGGCCTGGCCAAAACCCTCACCATCTCCACCCTGGCCAAGGTGTTGCATCTGCACTTTCAGCGCGTGCAGTTTACTCCCGACCTGCTGCCCTCCGACTTGGTGGGAACCATGATTTACAACCAGAATCAATCAGTCTTCGAGGTGAAGAAGGGGCCGATATTCGCCAACCTCGTGCTGGCCGATGAAATAAACCGCTCGCCGGCCAAGGTGCAGAGCGCCTTGCTAGAAGCCATGCAGGAGAAGCAGGTCACCATTGGCGAAACCACTTATCTGCTCGACCTGCCCTTTTTGGTGTTGGCTACGCAGAACCCGGTGGAGCAGGAAGGCACTTATCCGCTGCCGGAAGCCCAGGTCGACCGCTTCATGCTGAAGGTTCACGTCGATTACCTCAAGAAAGCAGACGAGCTGGAGGTGATGCGCCGCATGGCCAACCTCAGCTTCGTGGAAGACGTGCAGCCGGTGCTTACGCAGGCCGATATCTTCGGCATCCGGCAGCAAATCAATCAGGTGCAAATTTCCGAAACGCTTGAGAAATACCTCATCGAGCTGGTGTTTGCTACTCGTCGACCGGCCGACTACGACCTGCCCGAGTTTGCCCAAGCCGTGC
>JANXMN010000565.1 GCA_025354605.1 Hymenobacter sp.
AACGCGCCGGTGAGCTGCGCCACGGTCAACATCCGCCTGAGCCTGGACGGCGGGCTGACCTACCCCACGACCCTGGCCACGGGCGTGCCCAACAGCGGGGCGGCCGTGGTGGTGGCCCCGAGCCCGGCCAGCACCCAGACCCAGGCCCGCATTCTGGTCGAGGCGGCCGACAACTACTTCTTCGACATCTCGAACGCCAATTTCATCATCACCCCGCCGGCCCCGGGCCCGACCATCACCAGCTTCTCGCCCACGGGCGGGTTGGCCGGCACGGTGGTCACGGTGCTGGGCTCAAACTTTACCGGGGCTATGCAGGTGGCGTTCAATGGCACGGCGGCAACCATCTACACCATAAACTCGGCCACCCAGCTGACGGCGACGGTGCCGGCCGGCGCCACCACCGGCCCGATTCGGGTAACGGCTCCGAGCGGGACGGGCACTTCGGCTCTGGCCTTCACGGTAGCTCCGCCGCCCACCATTGCCAGCTTCGCCCCCGCTTCGGGCTACGTGGGTACCGTAGTGACGCTTACGGGCACCAACCTCACCGGCACCACGCAGGTAACCTTCAATGGCGTGGCCGCGGCCACCTTCACGGTGAACTCGGCTACCCAGATTACGGCCACCGTGCCCGTGGGTGCCACTACCGGCCCGGTGGGCGTAACCACGGCCGTGAGCACAGCTACTTCGGCCGCCAGCTTTACCGTGGTTCCGGCTCCGGTAGTTGTTTCGTTTTCGCCCATTCGCGGCGCGGTTGGCACCGTGGTGGTCATCACCGGCAGCTACTTCACCGGCACTACGCAGGTGACGTTTAATGGCACTGCCGCTACGTTTGTCGTGAACTCGGCTACTCAGATTACGGCCACGGTGCCCGTGGGGGCCACCTCCGGCCTGATTGCCATAACCAGCCCGGCGGGTACCGGTACCTCGACGGCCAACTTTGAAGTGCCGCCGGTCAACGACCTGTGCGCAAATGCCATTGCCTTGTCGTGCGGACAGTCGATTGCCGGCACCACGCTGCTGGCCACGGCCACCGGCGACCCCACCGCTACCTGCGGCGAGACGGTTGACGGCGGCGGCGTGTTCTATGCCATTACCGGCACGGGCAGCGCCATTACCGTGTCGACCTGCGACGCGGCAACCGACTACGACACCAAGCTGTTCGTGTATTCGGGTACCTGCGGCAGCTACGTGTGCGTGGACGGCAACGATGATGCCGCCAACTGCGCCAACAATACCGTTGCTTCGGAAGTCACGTTTCCTTCGGTGGCCGGGCAGCGCTACCTGGTGTTTGTGAGCGGCTTCGGCAACAATGCGGGCAACTTTCGCCTCACAGCTAGCTGCGTCAACCAGCCGGCCCCGGCCATCACGGCGCTGCTGCCGGCCAGCGGCCCGGTGGGCACCATCGTCACCCTCAGCGGTACCAACCTGACGGGCGCCACTTCGGTGTCGGTGAACGGGACGCGCGTAAGCGCCCTCACGGTGAGCAGCGGCACGAGCCTGCGCTTCACGGTGCCCGCTGGCGCCACCACCGGCCCGGTAGTGGTAATCACCACCGGCGGCAACAGCAACGGCGTCACGTTTACCGTCACCAGCGGGCTGGCCACGGCCCAGGCCCTGCAAACCGAATTCAGCGTGTGGCCCAACCCGATGGCCGGCCACGGTAACCTGCACGTCGGGCTGGCCACCGCCACGAGTGCGGCCCGCGCTACCCTGCGCAACGTGCTGGGCCAGCTGGTGGCCAGCCGCACCTTCAGCGGCGCGGGCACCGAGGTGCCCACGGCCGGCCTGGCCGCCGGCACCTACCTGCTCACGGTGCAGGCCGCTAATCTTGCCCCCAGCGTGCAGCGCGTGGTGGTAGAATAAATAATTTCTTTTTAGTAATAGAAAAGCCCGTTCAGGTAACTGGACGGGCTTTTTTCGCGCAAACCTTTGCTCAGGACCGGCCGCAGGGGGCGTTATCGTGCCATCAGGCAAATACTTATGGCGGCCAGCGTACTGTTTATCGGGTCTGGTGCATATTTTTACTGCTTGCCACCCAAACTATTTTTTTCATGAAGAAAACCTACCCCTGCCCGCCGGCCAATCTGCCGCTGGTGCTAGCTTCCCGGCCCCTGGTCGCGTTGCGTCGTACGTCGCTGCTGCTGCTGGCGGCCCTGGGTTTCGGCCTCGGGGCGCAGGCCCAGACTGCCGCTCCCCAGTTTTTCCGGGCCGATGCCGAAGCCCGCGGCGCGGCCGCCAGTGCGCCCCTCACGGCCGCCCTGTTTCACGCGCAGCCCTTGACGCTCGACATGAGTGGGCTGCGGGCCGCCCTGGCCACGGCCCCGCTCGAAACCCGGGCCGCCGCCCCGCTGGTGCTGGCTCTGCCGCAGCCCGATGGCACCACCGCCCGCTTCGCTCTGCGCGAGGCCCCGGTGATGGCTCCCGGACTGGCCGCCCAGTTCCCGGAAATCAAGACTTACGCCGGCGTGGGCCTCGACGATGCCACTGCTTCGGTGCGCCTCGACGTCTCGCCCCTAGGCTTCCACGCCCAGGTGCTGACGGGCGGAGGCAAAAGCTACTACATCGACCCGGTGCGCCGCACCGATACCCAGCACTACCTGGCCTTTTACAAAACCGACATGAACCGCGCTGCTCCCGCCGCTGGCCCGGCCATGACCTGCGGCTTTGCCCCCACGCCGGCCGAGCAAAAGGCCACCGCCGCGTTGGTGGCAGCGGCTCGCGGCGCGTCGGTGCTGAGCAGCGGCCCGGAACTGAAGACCTACCGCCTGGCCGTCGCCGCCACCGGCGAGTACACTACCTTCCACGGGGGCACCGTGGCGCTGGGGCAAGCTGCCATCGTGACAACCGTCAACCGGGTGGTGGGCGTGTACGAAAAAGAGCTGGCCGTGCGCCTAGTGCTGGTGCCCAACAACAACTTGCTGGTTTACACCAACGCGGCCACCGACCCCTACGCCAACACCAGCGGCGATTTGGCGGCAAACATCACCACCATCAACGCCGTCATCGGCTCCGCTAACTACGACATTGGCCACCTGGTGGGCACGGGCGGCGGGGGCGTTGCCGGCCTGGGCGTGGTGTGCGGTGCCAGCAAGGCCCGTGGCCTGACCGGCTCGCCCAGCCCCGTGGGCGATGCTTTCGATATCGACTACGTGGCCCACGAGATGGGCCACCAGTTTGGCGGCAACCACCCCTTCAACGGCAACGCGGGTAGCTGCGCGGGCGGCAACCGCAACCCAAACACGGCTTGGGAGCCCGGCTCAGGCACCACGATTATGGCCTACGCCGGCATCTGCGGCTCGGCCAACGATTTGCAGCCGCATTCCGACCCTACCTTCCACACGGGCAACTATCAGGAAATGCGCGCTTTCATTAGCTCCACTACTTGCGCCACCACGGCGGTGACGGGCAACACGGCCCCCACCGTTACGGCTCCGGCCGGCGGCAAAACCCTGCCCATCGGCACGCCCTTCAAGCTGACGGCCACGGCCACCGATGCCGAAAACGATGCCCTTACCTACATGTGGGAAGAGCTGGACCTGGGCCCCACGGTAGCTCCCAACGACCCGCAGGTGGCCGGGCAGAACGTGCCGTTGTTCCGCTCGTTCGTGCCCCTGACCAGTGGCACGCGCTACTTTCCGCGCCTGAGCAACCTGGTGAACAACACGACCGTCATCGGCGAGCGCCTGCCCACCGTGAGCCGCGCGCTGAACTTTCGCTGCACGGCCCGCGATGAGCACAGCGGCCCGGCGGGCGTCATTGGCGGCGTCGACTACAGCAGCCTGGTGACGCTGAGCGTGAGCGCGGTGGCCGGCCCCTTCGTGGTGAGTGCGCCCAACACGGCCGTGAGCTGGGTGGGCGGGGCGGCCCAGACCGTGAGCTGGGACGTGGCGGGCACGACCAACGCGCCGGTGAGCTGCGCCACGGTCAACATCCGCCTGAGCCTGGACGGCGGGCTGACCTACCCCACGACCCTGGCCACGGGCGTGCCCAACAGC
>JANXMN010000570.1 GCA_025354605.1 Hymenobacter sp.
GAATTGCGCGTCGCCCAGGGCCTTGCCCTGGCCGTACACCGGCAGCGCGTTGTGGGCGTAGCTCTCGATGTGCGGGTTGCTGAGGCCCAGTAGTACCTGCCCCGCATGCGCGAGGTTGAAGCGGGCCTCCGTTTGCACCACGGCGCGCAAAGCCAGGCCCACGGCCTCCTGCCCCTCAAACCGCTCCTTGGGGTGGCGGCAGTTGTCGCAGAAGCCACAATCGGTTTCCAGCGTTTCGCCGAAGTAGTGCAGCAGCTGCCGCCGCCGGCACACCGACGACTCAGCGTAGTTGGTCATCTCCGCCAGCAGCTGGTGGGCGTTGTCGCGCTCAGTCACGGGCTTGTCTTTGCTGAACTTTTCCAGCTTGAGAATATCGTCGTAGCTGTAGAACATCAGGCAGTTGCCTTCCAGACCGTCGCGGCCGCCGCGGCCGGTTTCCTGGTAGTAGCCCTCGATGGACTTGGGCGCGTCGTAGTGAATCACGAAGCGCACGTCGGGCTTGTCGATGCCCATGCCGAAGGCAATGGTGGCCACAATCACGTCGCAGTCCTCGTTCAGAAACGCGTCTTGGTTGTCGATGCGCACCTGCTGGTCGAGGCCGGCGTGGTAGGGGCGGGCGCGCACGTCGTTCACGCGCAGCAGCTCGGCAATTTCCTCCACCTTCTTGCGGCTCAGGCAGTAAATGATGCCCGCCTTGCCCTTGTGCCCCTTCACGTACTGAATGAGCTGCTTCTTGGTGTTGTGCTTGGCGCGCACCTCGTAGTAGAGGTTGGTGCGGTTGAAGCTGGTTTTGAAGACGCTGGCATCGTCCATGTGCAGGTTTTTCTGGATGTCCAGCTGCACTTTGGGCGTGGCCGTGGCCGTGAGGGCAATAATGGGCACGTTGCCGCCCAGGTTGTCGATGATACCGCGAATCTTGCGGTACTCGGGGCGGAAATCGTGGCCCCACTCCGAGATGCAGTGGGCCTCGTCGATGGCCACGAAGCTGATGGTGGATTTCAGCAGGAAGTCGATGGTTTCGTCCTTGGTCAGGCTTTCGGGGGCAACGTAGAGCAGGCGTACCTCGCCGCTCATCACCTCTTTCTGCACCCGCTTCATCTCGGTTTTGGTCAGCGTCGAATTATACACCCGGGCGTTGATGCCGAAGGCTCCGAGCTGGTCGACCTGGTTTTTCATCAGGGCGATGAGGGGCGAAATCACGATGGCCGTGCCCGGCACCACCAGCGCCGGCAGCTGGTAGCACAGGCTCTTGCCCGCGCCCGTGGGCATAATCACGAAGGTATTGTGCCCGGCCAGGACGTTTTGAATAACAGCCTCTTGCGTACCACGAAACTGGCCGTACCCAAATACCTCTTTGAGAGTATGTTTCAGGTGGGCCGCCAGGACCGGGGCTTCTTGCAGGACAGTGGAAGACATGCGGAAAGTATTCTGGTGAAATCAGAACCGGTGCGCGGTTCATAACGAAGATAAGCAATTGCGCATATTTCCCGCATGAAAAACCCGCATTTTCGTTAATTGTGGAAAACAATTTATTCATATTGCAACTTCGCCCCCGGCCCGCTGCCCCGGCTCTGGCTGGCGGCCGCCGCAGTTGTTGCGGCGGCGCTAAAACAGCGGTGCCGATGCGGCTGCCAGCGGCTGCGGCGCGGCAAACGCTGGCCCAGCGGGCCAAATCTGCCTGCCCGGCACCCGGCGGCCGGGTTGGCGCGCCAGTCGCCGGCTTAGCTTCTGTCCCCCAATTTTGCAAAATCAATTTCCGCTCCGCCCATGCCTGCTCCCGCGTCCACCGAACCAACTGCCGCCCCTGCTCCCCTCATTGATGTACTGGCCATTGCCCGCCAGGTGCTGCACGAGGAGGCCGACGCCGTGCGCGCCGTGGCCGACGCCCTGGCCGCCACGCCCGACTTCGGGCAGTGCGTGCAGGCCATTCTGCAGCTGCGGGGCCGGGTGGTCGTCACGGGCATTGGCAAGAGCGCGCACATCGCGGGCAAAATCGTGGCCACCCTCAACAGCACCGGCACGCCGGCCCTGTTCATGCACGCGGCCGATGCCATCCACGGCGACCTGGGCATGATTCAGCCCGAAGACTTCGTGGTGGCCATCAGCAAGAGCGGCGACACGCCCGAGATTAAGGTGCTGGTGCCGCTGCTTCGCCGCAAGGGCGTGCCGCTGGCCGCCCTCGTCAGCAACGCCGACTCGTACCTGGCCCGGCAGGCCACTTTCGTGCTGCACGCCCCCGTGCAGAAGGAAGCCTGCCCCAATAACCTCGCCCCCACTACCAGCACGACAGCCGCCCTGGCCCTGGGCGATGCCCTGGCCGTGTGCCTGCTCGAAAGCCGGCAGTTCAGCGCCGCCGACTTTGCCCGTCTGCACCCCGGCGGCACCCTGGGCAAGCGCCTCTACCTGAAAGTGGGCGACCTCAGCCGCCAGAACCAGCGCCCCCAAGTGCAGGAAGGCGCGGCCCTGAAAGAGGTGCTGCTCGAAATATCGGGCAAGCGCCTCGGGGCCACCGCCGTGCTCGATGCCGCCGGGCAGCTCGCCGGCATCATCACCGACGGCGACCTGCGCCGCATGCTCGGCAGCTTTTCCGACCTGGAAAACCTGCGCGCCCGCGACATCCTTACCCCCCACCCCGCCACCATCGACGTGGACGACTTCGCCGCCGAAGCCCTGGCCCGCATGCAGCACCGCAACATCACCCAGCTGGTGGTGACGGAGGACGGCGCGTTTGCCGGCTTCATCCACCTGCACGACTTGCTGCGCGAGGGGCTGGTGTAGAGAGGCTGGCTAGTGGGCGGGCTCAACTTCCACGCTCAGCGCGCTTTCGTAACGGGGCCAGCAGGTTTGAGCGGCCGGGATGCGCTGCCAGCCTTTGCCAATAGTATAGGTCCAGGTTCGCGTATCAGCGAAGGCGTAGGGAGAACGTAGCAGCGGGCCGACGGGAATATAGCCCACCATGTGTGACGAAGTGTAGAAATGGTCGCCACCGACTACATACTCCAAGGCCAGGAAAAAGCCGCTAGGTGGCAGTATGACGTTGTAATCACTCAGGTCATAGGTGTAGGTTTCTTCTCTTGCCTCAGATACCACGTAGTTCTCCGTCAATAAATCTTCGCCCGGCGGTTGCCCTGGACCATTATATCGGTAAAGCCGTATTCGGCAGGGCTCACGGACGAATCCATTCTTGCCAATGCGGAAAGTAATCGCCCGCAGCTTACGCGGCTGGTGGATGCTGCTGTCCTGAATTAGAAAAGCCCGCTGGCTACCCGGCAATCTCTCCCACGGCGAGGTGCAGGGCGAAAAATGGACTGAATCGGCTGGGCGTAAGTTTCCGTCGGGTGGAAACCGATAAGGGTTGCGTAGCAGCGGCAGCGTGATGAGTTTCGTTGTATCAGCCGGAATGTCGGCGCGGCCAGCGTAACCGGGTAATTCAACGGCCAGTTCATCCAATACATCGGGGCGGTAGGTTCTCTGCTCAGCGGCCGGATATTTCAACTGGAAAAACCCGTTTTTTGCACTGATAGTCTGTGCGCCGTTGCTCGCGATGGGTATCCCGGCTAGTGGCTGCTTGCTCACGGCATCGAACACGTAGCCGGAAACGCTGTGCGCCGGGATTTGGCGGGAGGAATTGCTGACGGACTGCGGCGTACGCCCTGCGCAGCCCGCCACCAGCAGCCCGGCCAGCAGCCAGCCGCACCCAAAGCGGAAGCAGCTTAGAAACGAGCTAAGCCAAGTGAGGGAAGCAAACATCGAACGGAACACAGTAGCCAAAGTGCCGAAAGATACTGGGGCGGCTGAATAGCGCCAGCCGCGCCTCCTGGCTGGCGCGCGTCGGCGGCGCGCGGCCGGCTGGCTGGCTTCGAGGCTTCGGCTTGTCGTTGAACGATATCGGTGGGCTTCGCCCGCCCCATGCGTTGGAGACGCGATACCAGTCGGCCGCGCGTCGCCGACGCGCGCCAGCGGCGGAATAAAATCGGCGGGTTTCGTTCACCCCGTGCGTCTGCGACGCGGGGCCAGTGGGCAACGCGTCGCGGACACACGTCAGCAGGCAACTTGGGCTTCTTTAGCTTTTCTCATGCAATTTTGTAGGAACATCAACGGAGTGATGAAAAGGGCAGCGGCGGCGTAACAGCTGCTCACCGGTTCACTCACTCGCCCCTCCACCCCTTGAATAATACCTACCTCATCGTAATGGCTGGCGGCATTGGCAGCCGGTTCTGGCCCTTCAGCCGCACGCATCATCCCAAGCAGTTTCATGATGTGCTGGGCGTAGGCCGCTCCATGTTGCAGCTCACCGTCGACCGCTTCGCCGGGGTGTGCCCGCCCGAAAACGTGTTCGTCGTTACCAACCGCGACTACATGGCCCTGGTGCAGGAGCACCTGCCCCTGCTGCCCGCCGACCAGATTCTGGGCGAGCCCATTGGCCGCAACACGGCCCCGTGCATCGCCTACGCTAGCTACCGCATTGCCCAGCGCGACCCCAAGGCCACCATCATCGTGACGCCCGCCGACCACGCCGTACTGCGCGAAGATGAGTTCCGCCGCCTCATCAACATCGCCGTGGAGGCCGCCCGGGCCAACGACGTACTCATCACCCTTGGCATCCAGCCCTCGCGGCCCGATACCGGCTACGGCTACATCCAGTACATGGACGAGCAGAGCCTACCCGGCGGCCAGCTGCACAAGGTGAAAACCTTCACCGAGAAACCCAATCTGGAGCTGGCCAAGATGTTCGTCGAAAGCGGCGACTTTCTCTGGAATTCCGGCCTGTTCGTGTGGCGCGCCGATGTCATCCTGAATGCCTTTCAGCACTATCTGAGCGACATTGCCGAGGTGTTTGAGGAAGGGGCCGAGGCACTGGGCACGGACAAAGAAGAGGCCTTCATCGGCGAGGCTTACTCGCGCTGCCGCAACATCAGCATCGACTACGGCGTGATGGAAAAGGCCGACAACGTATACGTGCTGCCGGCCGACTTCGGCTGGAGCGACGTGGGCACCTGGGACTCGCTGCACCGCATTGGCCAGCACGATGCCCACGGCAACATGATTAGCGGCGACGTGCTGCTCTACGACACGACCGGCTGCGTCATTAAAACCCCCTCGGAGCGCCTGGTAGTCGTGCAGGGCCTCGAAGACTACATCGTGGCCGAGTACGACAATGTGCTGCTCATCTGCAAGCGCAGCGAGGAGCAGCGCGTGAAAGAGTTCGTGGCCGACGTGAAAGCCAAGAAGGGCGCGGGCTATAACTAATTGTCATTGCGAGTGGAGCGCAGCGGAACGCGGCAATCTTTCTTCTTGATGCAGAAAGCCGTGAGATGTGACACACTTTAATGTGACACGCATTTACATAACAAAAAGCCCCGACACTGCAAAGGACCTTGTCCTTACCCACATCTTCAAAAAGCGCCGGCCAACAGGTCGGCGTTTTTTGTGGGGCCTTATGGGGGGTGGGTAGTAGCTTGCGGGATGAGTATTTCGACGCATTTCTGCGACCCGCAGTTGTGGGCGCAGACGCAT
>JANXMN010000584.1 GCA_025354605.1 Hymenobacter sp.
TTCGAGGCCCGCGGCTACACCGCCTGGGACCCCACCTCGCCCGCCTTCATCATCGAAACCGTCGGGGCCAAAACCCTGTGTATTCCCACGATTTTCGTGGCCTACACCGGCGAAGCGCTCGACTACAAAGCCCCGCTGCTGAAGTCGCTGGCCATCCTCGAAAAAGCTGCCCTCGACGTGTGTCACTATTTCGACAAGGACGTTTCGCGCGTAAACACCACGCTGGGCATCGAGCAGGAGTATTTTCTGGTTGACAAGGCCCTGCACGATGCGCGCCCCGACCTCGTGCTCACCGGCCGCACCCTGTTCGGCCACAGCCCGGCCAAGGGCCAGCAGCTCGACGACCACTATTTCGGCTCGATTCCGGCTCGCGTGCACGGCTTCATGCTGGAGTTTGAGGAAGAAGCCAACCTGCTCGGTATTCCGCTGCGCACCCGCCACAACGAGGTGGCTCCCAATCAGTTCGAGTGCGCTCCCACGTTTGAGGATGCCAACCTGGCGGTCGACCACAACCAGCTGTTGATGGACGTGATGGCCCGCGTGGCCGACCGCCACAACTTCAAAGTGCTGCTGCACGAAAAGCCCTTTGCCGGCGTGAATGGCAGCGGCAAGCATAACAACTGGGCCATGAGCACCGACACCGGGGTGAACCTGCTCGCCCCAGGCCGCCGCCCCAAGGAAAACCTACAGTTTCTGGCCTTCCTCATCACTACCATCAAGTCCGTGCACATGCACGCCGACCTGCTGCGCGCCAGCATCGCCTCGGCCAGCAACGACCACCGCCTGGGGGCCAACGAGGCCCCGCCGGCCATTATGTCGGTGTTCCTGGGCTCGATGCTCGACTCGGTACTCGATGAGCTGGAGCGCACCGCCAAGTTGCCGCTCGACAAAGGCGACAACATCTACCTCAAGCTCGGCATCGATAAGATTCCGGCCATTCTGCTCGACAACACCGACCGCAACCGTACGTCGCCATTTGCCTTCACCGGCAATAAGTTCGAGCTACGCGCCGTGGGCTCGTCGGCCAACTGCTCGTCGGCTATGACGGTGCTCAACACCATTGTTGCCGACCAACTCATCGACTTCAAAAAGTCAGTCGATGCGCTCATTGAGCAAGGCAAGAAGAAGGAGGTGGCCATCGTGGAAGTGCTGCGCGAGTACGTAATCAGCTCCAAAAACATCCGTTTCGAGGGCAACGGCTACTCCGATGAGTGGAAGGCCGAAGCCGCCACCCGCGGTCTCAGTAACATTGCCACTACGCCCCAGGCTCTTGATGCATTAGTTCGCGCTGATGCTTCCGAGTTATTTGAGCGCCACGGCATCTTTTCGCACGTTGAACTGCATGCCCGCCACGAAATTCTGCTGGAGGAGTATCAGAAAAAGATTCAGATTGAGAGCCGCGTAATGGGCGACCTAGCCGTAAATCACGTCATCCCGACGGCCCTGGCCTACCAGACCAAGCTCATCGATAACGTGCGCGGCCTGCGCGAGCTCGGCCTCGACGATGAGCACAGCCAGACCACGCTGAACATGATTAAGGATATCTCGCGCTACGTCTCGACCATCAAAAACACGGTGGATGAAATGACCGAAGCGCGCAAGCAAGTCAATAAACTCAGCGATGCCCGCGAATTAGCCGTGGCGTATTGCGAACAGATAAAACCAAAATTCGAGCCCATCCGGCGCGCCGTTGATAAACTGGAGCGCATGGTGGCCGACGAGGACTGGCCCCTGGTGAAGTACCGCGAGCTGTTATTCAGCCGCTAGTACGCCTTTGGGTTGGAATCGGGTCCGGTGTTGGGTGGGAATTCTCGCCGCGCCCCGATTGGGAAAGAGGTGCCTCAGTGGGGTGCCTTTTTTTGATTCTAGCCCGCAATCGATTGCGGAAACGTACTTCGGCTTTATTCCTTCGATTTGGGCGTCGGCTTTGTTTTAGATGGACTTTTGGCTGCGCGGCGGGCCGGTGGATTGGCTTCGGCCAGTAGCAGCGGCAGGCGCGGAGTTTCGGCCGCGTCGTCGCGCAGCAGCTCCGCGCTACTGCCGGGGTCGGGCACCAGCATTTTCCAGGTGGCGCTGCGCAACTCGTCTATTTTACCCAAGGCTTCGCTTACGGTCGCGTTGGCTTTCAGCTTGTCGAAAAGGCCGCTTTTGTTGCCCACGGCAATCAGCTTCTCGATAACGAAGGGCAGCACCCAGCCCACCATGTTGGAGGCCAGCGCGCCGCGCAGGCCCAGGCGCAGCAGCAGGCGCACGGTCATTTGCTCAACGAGCAGTACGCGGGCGGCGGGCAGGGCCTTATCGGCCAGGAAATCGGCCACCAGCCGCAGGTTGCCCTTTTCGACTTCGGCACGCAGCACGTCCTGCACGCTATCGAGCGCGCGGGCGGCCAGCTGCCGGAACAGGCGGCCGGTTTGCCAGGCAGCCAACCCGGTGAACCGGGCCGCGCCGGCCAAACCAGCCAGTGAGGGGATAAAACGAGGTTTTTTCATGAGCGGGAAGAAGCGGGCCAGCAGCGATAGGGCGCGGATGCGCAACGGCGCGGCGGCCGGCAGAGTTGGTCAGCGCGCAACAAAAGTGGTTAGATTATTGCCATTCAAGCCGCCGAACAAACATTAACGGTATTTTTGCGTTTGCCAAAACAGCCTGACGCGGCCGTGGCGCTTTTCTTTTCTCATGTCGGAATTATTGCTGGACATCAATCTACAACA
>JANXMN010000052.1 GCA_025354605.1 Hymenobacter sp.
CCAGAGCCTGCTTCTTGAACTCCTCGGGGTGGGCGGCGCGCAGGGCCAGCACCGCTCCTATCTCGCCCTCGGGCAGGTAGTCCATCAGGTCGTGGGCTGAGGTCTGGTCGGTCACGATGTCGGCCTGGAAACCGCGCGCCAGCAGCTGGGGCAGCACGGTGGCCGCGTTGCCGGTCAGGCCCACCGACCAGGGCTTGCCGGCGGCTTTGGCCTGCTCGCACAGCTCCAGCGCGTGCGAGAGGTCGCGGGCCTGCTCGTCGACATAGCCTTCGCGCACTTTCTGCTGCACCCGCTCGTCGATGGGCTCGATGACGAGGCACACGCCGTCGTTCATGGTCACGGCCAGGGGCTGGGCTCCACTCATGCCGCCGAGGCCGGCCGTGACGGTGATGGTGCCGCGCAGGCTGCCGCCAAAGTGCTGGTCGGCCATCGCGGCGAAGGTTTCATAAGTGCCCTGCAGGATGCCCTGGGTGGCAATGTAAATCCAGGAGCCGGCCGTCATCTGGCCGTACATCATCAGGCCCAACTGGTCGAGCTTGTCGAAATATTCCTGGGTGCTCCAGGCCGGCACTAGGTTGCTGTTGGCGATGAGCACGCGCGGGGCGTGGGCCCAGGTGCGGACCACACCTACGGCCTTGCCGCTCTGCACGAGCAGAGTTTCGTCGGCCTCCAGCTCCTTGAGCGACTTCACGATGGTCTGATACTCCTTCCAGTTGCGGGCGGCGCGGCCGGCCCCGCCGTACACGATGAGCTCATCATACACCAGGCTCACGGCCGGGTCGAGGTTGTTTTCGAGCATGCGCAAGGCGGCTTCGGCCTCCCAGGTTTTGCAGCGCAGGGTGGTGCCGTGGGCCGCTCTCACGGTTTGCTCGGGCTTGAACTCGTAGTACATGGGCCGCTGGCCGGGGATGGCCGCTGGCGGGGTGGCGGGGCTCGAAAGCGAAGTGGCTTCGAGGTTAAGCTCGACGGTTTGGGTGGGAATGGGCATCGGGGACTTGGATGGGATGGGTGGGGCGGCGAAGTTAGGAAAATGTCGCGTGGCCTCGGCGAGTCCGCGTGCGGGCATCAGCCTATTTCCTCTATCCAGCCGCCTGTTCGCTGCGAGAGCCGCGATGCTACTTTTGCCGCTCGTACCCTTCAGCTATTCCGCTTGTTATGAACCCCAACTACACGCCCATCGACTGTAACTTCTACGACCACCTCGAAGCCGCCGCCACCTTGCGTCGGCGCGTCGATTTGCAATACTTCAACGAGCTGCGGCAGCTTTGCCTGAGCGCGGGCATCATCGACACGCTCTTCATCCGCGAGAAGGTGGAATACCTGCGCCTGAAAACGGGCGAGGAAATCCGGCTCGACCACCTCATTCGCATCGACGATATTCAGGCCCCACTTTTCGCCGACTACCCGGATTTCAGCGCCGGCTGCTGAAGACGGGTTGCTGGTTTCTCGTTTCTGGTTGCTGGTTTGTGGATGGCAAGAAAACCAGCAACGAGCAACGAGAAACGAGAAACCAGCAACAAGAAACAAGCCCCTACTCCCCTTCCCGCACCACGCGGATGCCGCCGTTGGTCGTCACGGCTTTCACCGGGGCACCGCCCTGGCCGAGGCTGGCGGTTACTTCCTGATGGAACATGCCTTCTTTCGTGACTGGCAAGTCGGTGTGGATGCCGCCCATGTTGGTGCTGGTGAAGAGCCGGGCCGAGTAGGTACGCGGCAGCTCCCAGCGGATGGCGCCGTTGGTGGTACTCACGTCGAGGCCCTGGCCCTGCCACTGCGCGCCGGCCAGCCGAATGGTGAGGCCGCCGTTGGTGGTTTCGCCCTGCACGTTGCCGCCCAGGTTCACGAGCGTCACGCCCCCGTTCACGGCGTCGAAATTGATGGCGGCCCGCAGGTTTTCGAGGCTGATGCCGCCGTTGACAGTGTGTAGGGCCAGGGCCGTCGTGCGGGGCACCAGAATTTCGTAGCTCACGCTCCAGTCGTGGTCTTTTTCGGGGTCGGTGGCGCTCAGCTTGTTGTTGCTGGTGGCAATGCTGATGCGGTGGGCACGGGCGGCAGCCTGGGCCTCGTTGGGGCCCCAGGCCTGCACTTTGGCCCGGACGCGCACGTCGGAACCATCCCAGCCGCGCACGGCGATACCGCCGTTGGGGCCGCCGTCCACGGTCAGGGGCCGGCCGTTGGGGGCGGGCAGGGTGAGGTCGCGGATTTCGCAGAACTGCTGGTGGTTGCGGCCGGCCCCCCAGGCCCACTCATTATTGTCGCAGGTGGTACGGAAGGCGGGTGCGGTCGGGGTCTGGGCGTGGGCTCCGAGGGTGGCGGCCAGCAGGCCCAAGGTGGAAAGCAGGGTTTTCATGGGATTTGGAAATGGAGTTTGAAGAAGTGAAAGAGTTGCGGAGGCGAACATGGGCGGCGTTTCCGGCGGCCGGCAGTGCAGTGATTACCAGGCTAGATTCGATTCGTTACAAGCAGCTGCTCATTTTTCTTCAGAGAAATATAGCCTGGCGCTATCACAACTGCTAAGCGGAAAATATTTTCCTTAAAACAGCTATTATTTATTGTTTTTCAATAAAAGTTATTTTCCTTTGTCACACTCTCCCACCAATCCAATTTCACCATCAACCGCTATGAACCGCTCCACCACCTTCCTGCTCAAATGCATGCGCTATGCTTTCCTGCTGATTACCGCCGCCGGCGCAGTGGCCCTGACCACTTACGTCGTCGAGATAGTTACTGATAATCACCAGCCGGGAGAAGTCGTGACCGTAAACGTGCGCGAATTCTCCCCTCGCTTTGCCCTGCTGCAAAACCCGGAGCACAGACCCGACGCTGCCGAGCAAGCCGTGGCGGCCGGTCAGCCCGCGCAGTATCAACCCTGGGGCAGTTCGGGCCTACTGGTTTACCGCGAACCTAACCCGGTGATGCGCCTGGCTATGCGCCTCATCACCTCCCGCCCGCAGTCGGTACCCTACGTGCTGGCCACCACCCTCTTCTGCCTGCTAGTTTACCGGATTCTGCGCGACATCCGGCCGGGCGTGCCCTTCACGCCGGCCAACGTGCGCCGCCTGTACTGGCTTGGCCTGCTGCTGATTGGCTGCGATGTGTACCGGTGGGGCTTATCGTGGTGGCTGACGCGACACCTGGCAGCCGTGGCTCCGGCCGGAGTGGCGGGCCTACAGCCGGTGTCGCCCTTTGGTATCACGCTGGTATCGAACTGGCTGATTGGGGTGATGCTGCTGCTTGCGGCAGCGGGCTACCAGCGCGGCGTAGAGCTGACTGAAGATGCAGAGCTGACGGTGTGAGTTTATTTTCTCCACGCTAAACCCCACTCTCCCATGCCTATTATCGTGCGTCTCGACGTGATGCTGGCCCGCCGCAAAATGTCACTCAGTGCCCTTGCGGCGGCGGTCGACATTACCCTGGCCAACCTCTCCATCCTCAAAAGCGACAAGGCCAAGGCCATACGCTTTACTACCCTCGACGCCATTTGCCAGGCGCTGCAATGCCAGCCCGGCGACCTGCTCGAATACGTACCCGCCGAAGGCGCGCCGCCCCCGCCGGCCGGCTGATTGCCAGCCTCCCAAGCCACTGGCGACCCCGATGGCGCTTGTTAATTTTGGCCTGATTTTCTGCATTTCATTTTCACAAATTTCCCTTTTCCTCCTTATGAAAACCGCTTTTTTCTGCACCTTGCTCACAGTAGCCGCCCAACTGCCGCTCACCCAAACCGCTACAGGCCAGGCCACGCCCCAGCAACTCAATGCCGTGGCCGCCGCCTACGCCAAAGCCGGCCAGCTCAGCGGCACGGTGCTCGTGGCCGACCACGGCAAAATCGTCTTCAGCAAAGGCTACGGGCTGGCCAACCGCGAGTGGAACCAGCCCAACGCCGCCGACACCAAGTTCCGGCTGGGCTCGCTCACCAAGCAGTTCACGGCCATGCTCGTGATGCAATTGGTGGAAAAGGGCAAGCTGCGGCTCGATGCCCATGTGAGCGACTACCTGCCCGACTACCCGAAGGCGACGGGCGACAAAATCACGCTGCACCAGCTGCTGACGCATACGGCCGGCGTTCCGAGCTATACCTCGCAGGCCAGCTACGCCACGGCCAGTCTGTTGCCCACCACGCCGGCGGCTTTCGTAGGCACATTTTCGGGAATGCCGCTCGATTTCGAACCGGGCACATCCTGGAAATACAGCAACTCGGGTTACTTCCTGCTCGGAGCTATTATTGAAAAGGTTACTGGGAAGCCCTACGAGCAGGTGCTTGGTGAGCAGATTCTGAAGCCCCTGGGGATGCAGAACAGTGGCTTCGACCTGGCCGAAAACATTTTGCCCCACCGTGCCGCCGGCTACGACCGAACCCCCGAAGGACTCTTCAACACTACTTACGTGGATATGAGTGTGCCCTATGCGGCCGGGGCGCTCTACTCCACCGTGGGCGACCTTTACAAGTGGGACCAGGCCCTGTATTCTACGCAGCTGCTCAGCGAGGCCGGCAAAGCCCGGATGTTCAAAACCGACCGCAAACACTACGCCTACGGCTGGCTGAATATGAAAATGGCGGTCGGGACCGATTCGGTGGGGGTGCTGGCTCACAGCGGCCACGTCAATGGCTTTGGCACCTACCTGCTGCGCGTGCCGCAGGACCACCAGTTGGTGGTAGTGCTCGATAATGAGGGTGGCCAGCACGTGCAGGAGCTGAGCCTGGATTTGCTGCGCGTACTGCACCGGAAGCCCACCAAAGGCCCGCAGGCATCCCTGAAACCGACTACTGCTCAGGTGGTTTCGGCAACTCCAGTGGCCCTGGATGCGGCCACGCTGGCCGGCTACGTGGGTAAGTATGCGCTGAACCCCACGTTTGCCATTGCCATTACGGCCGAGAATGGCCGGCTCTATGCCCAGGCCACCGGTCAACAGCGCTTCGATTTGGTAGCCACCGGTGCCAACCGCTTTGCCCTGCAAGGGGTGCCGGCCGAGCTGGAGTTCGTGAAAAATGCCGGCGGCGCGACCGATAAGCTGATTCTGCACCAGGGCGGCGTAAACCAGACCGGGCGTAAAGTGGAATAGCTAAAAATCCCGTTCACCGGAATTGCGTAAGCAAAGCTTTCACCATACTCCCTCCCTCCTATGGAAACTGTAGCCGCCGGCGTTACCCAACTGCGCATTCAGCGCTTTGTCAACGTTTATTTCGTTGAAACCGGCACCCCCGGCGAATGGGTGCTGATTGACACCGGCTTGCCCGGCAGCGCCAAAACCATCATCGCCACCGCCGACGCGCTGTTCTCCCCCGGCTCGCGGCCCGAGGCCATCCTACTCACTCACGGCCACCTCGACCACGTGGGCACAGCCCAGGAGCTGGCCGACCATTGGAAAGTGCCCGTTATCGTGCATCCGCTCGAATTGCCTTACGTTACCGGCAAGGCGCTGTACCCGCCGCGCGACCCTACCGTGGGGGGCTCGCTGGCCTTGATGAGCAGGTTCTTTCCGACCCAGCTGCCCAATCTGGAAGACCGGGTGCAGGGCCTGAACCTGGACGAGCCGGGCGCACCCTTCCTCATGGCCTGGCGCTGGCTGCACGTGCCGGGCCACGCGCCGGGGCAAATCGCCTTTTTCCGCGAAGCCGACCGGGTGCTGCTGGGGGCCGATGCCTTCGCTACCTGCGACCACGACTCGGTACCCGCGATTCTGTTGGGCCGGCCGAAAATCAGCCGGGCCGGCACGCCCTTCAACTACGACTGGGAAGCCTCGCGCCAGTCGGTGCAGCTGCTGGCCAACCTCAATCCCAAAGCCATTGGCTGCGGCCACGGCCCAGTGATAACCGGCCCCGAAGCCGCCGCCGGCTTGCACACGCTGGCCAACAATTACCCGATTCCGGAACACGGCCGCTACGTGGCCGAGCCCGCCCGCACCGATGCCAGCGGCGTGGAGCACCTACCGCCGGCTCCTAAAGACCCGCTGCCCCTGCAGGCAGCCATCATCGCGGGCAGCCTGCTGGCGGCCGGCGCGGCTTGGCTGCTCACGGGCGGGCGGCGCAAAGGCAAGCCCAAGGATGACATCAACAACCCCAAGAAGTTTTCGCGCAAGGGGCTGAGCAGCTAAAAAGTAAGGCTCCCGCGTTTAGCTGAACGCGGGAGCCTTACTTTTTAGCGGGCGGAATAAACATCCAACCCCGCATACGGCGGAGAAATCCCCCGTTCGAGAAGTGGCCAGTCAGGCATTGTGTCGCAGCTAGGGTACCAGCACCCGCGTGGTGAAGGTTTGCTCGCCTAGCGTGAGGCGGACCAGATACAATCCGGCCGCTAGAGTTGGCCTACTATTGCCCGGCAGCGGAATGGCCTGCGGGCCGGCCCCGTAGGCGCGGGGCGGTCCCTGGGCCACCGTGCGGCCCAGCAGGTCGGTGAGCTGCACGGCGACGGTTTCGGGCGTGGCCAGGGTGAAGTGCACGGCGGTTTCGGCCGTGAGCGGGTTGGGGTACACGCCGATGGCGTAGCGGGCCAGTAGCCCGGCGGAAGTTCCCAGGGCGTTGGGGTCGACGATGCGGACCTTATCGAGATAGAAAGTGTTGCCTCCTTTGCTTGTGAACTGGAAGCGCACCCAGGTGGCCGGGCCGATATACTGTGGGTTGAGGGTCAGCATAATGGTGGTCCACTGCTGCCCCGAAGTGGGCACGAAGCCGTTTCGGGGCGTCTGGCCCGGCACCTGGAGGTTGCCGGTGTAGTACACCTGGCCCGTGGTGTTGCTGTAGACCTCGCAGTCGGTGCCGTACTGCACCGCCAGCTCGTCGTTGACCGAGCCCGGCACGGCCGGGCTGCTGGCCCGCGCCGTGCGGAAGCTGAGCTGCGCCGCCCGCCCCGGCCCCTTGAGCGCGCTCAGGTCGAGCGCGGGCGAGGTGATGGCGGAATAGTGCGGCTGGCTGGCCTGCACCTGCTCGTTGGGCACCACCAGGCAGGCCGTACCGTCGGCGGCCACCAGGGTACCGCCGCTAAGCCGCTGCCAGCGAAGCGCCGGGCGGCTGCTGAACGTGTCGGCCCGCCAGTTGCGCAAATCTGCCGGGCCGAAGCTGTAGGGAAATGCCGGATTCTCAAACGACTCGCTCACCGCGCCGCTCAACCCGGTGCCGGGGCCGCCAACCTGCATAAACCGCTGCTCGGTGCGCGTGACGGGTGCCCCTCCGACCGGCGTAATGGTAAGGGTCACGTCGTAGAGGCCCGACGTGGGGTAGCTCACCCGCGCGACCAGCCCAGTGCTGCTGGCCGGCACGCCCCCCGGAAAAGCCCACTGCACCCGCGCGCCGGGCGCGTTCAGAGCGTCGCCGTTGCCGTAGCCGATAAAGAAGCGCGGCCCTCCGCTTTGGTTGGCGCACACTTGGCGCTGGTCGACCCCGATGGCCACTGCCGCCGGGCAGCCGCTGGCCGGCGGCTGGTAGCCATCGGCGGTGCCGGTAGCGGTCAGGTTGGCCGGGGTGGTCAGCGTGCCGCGGCAGCCCAGGGTGAGGGCGGCCCGCATCACGGCCCGCTGCCCGGTGGTGAACATGTTCGGGCACGGCGCATAGTCCATGAAATTCTGCACGTTGGCCAGAATGAGCTGGCCGGTGGCGGGGTCGGTACAGGGCGAATAGGCCAGGTTGCAGCCGAACGTACCCGAGGTATTGGGCGTGTCGGCGATGCCGTCGTCGAGGCCACAGTTACTGGCGACGCCCGGCGAGTTGGTGTTGCCCCAGGTGTGCTGGAGACCGAAGTAATGCCCCACCTCGTGCGAAAGCACGTGCCGGTTAGCATTGCCGCTGGCCGTGCCAATGGTACCGAAGTATTGGTTGAGTACGACGATGCCATCGGCCACGCCGCCGTTGCAGGGCAGGTAGGCATAGCCGGCCACGCCGCCCGGGCCCGAGATGCCGTCGACCACCCACACGTTGAGGTAGCGGGAGGGGTCCCAGCGAATCAGCCGCTTCAAGGCATCGGTGGAGTCGCTCTCGATATTTGCCGAGGCAGAAGTTTTGTACGTGCGGGTGATGCCGGTGGTGCAGTTGCCGGTCGGGTCGAGTTTGGCCAGGCGGAAGCGAAAGCCCACGTTGGCCACGCGCGACACGAAAGCCGGGATGACCGAGATGGTATCGGGGTTGGTTTTGCTGTAATCCAGATTGAGCACCCGCAGCGCGTCGGCCACCTGCGCATCGGTGATGCCGGCCGTAAAACCGGTATTGCTGGTGCCGTCAAACACGACGTGAACCACCACGGGCACCGTCACGTCGGGGGCAGCGCCCAGCGGCCCGCGCGGCTGGGCGGCGGCCAGCCGGGCCGCCTGAGCCAGAAATTGTTCATAAGCTGCTTTCGAGCCCGGCTGCCGGGCAAACGCGACTTCCTGTACGCGGCTGAAACCGCAATTCATTCCTACACTTCCGGCTGGGGTTTGGGCCTGGGCACTGGCCGCCCCGAGCAGGGCCGCCATCCCCAGCAGCCAGCGCTGCGAGCAGCGCTTCAAGTCTGAAAAAAAAGCCATAGCCGAGCAGTAAAAAAGTTAGAGAAGAATCCAGATAATAATGAACCGACCGATGCCAAAGGCGGCGCTACTCCACCGCTACGCGGCGGTTCACCTCCTGCCCGTTCAGACGGGCGCGCACTACATAAAGGCCAGCCGCCAGCCCGGGCAGCGACAGCAGCGGGGAGCCATCGACGAAGGCCCGAACCAGCCGGCCCTGGGCATCGAAAAGGCGCACGTTTGTGGCCATGGTGCCGGTCGTCGTTCGCAGCAGAAGCACCGAAGTAGCTGGGTTGGGAAACACCTCGAAGCCCAGCGCCTCGGCGGCGCGCTCGGCCGGGCCGAGCAGGGTGCCCGAGTTCTGCATCCGGCCCGCGCAGATGTCCTGGTTATTAGGCCCGGCTCCGGCCGAAGCCCAGAACGCCTGCACCGACCCGTTGGGCTGGGCCACGGGCACCAGGTCCTGGCCGGCGGCACGGTCGGGGTCCACGGTGTGCAGGGCCACGCCGCCGGTAGGGAAGACCAGCGAGGCATCGGGGCGGATTTTCTGGGCCCGCAGGCCGGTGCCGGCGCTGTAGTTGGTGATGTACATGGCCATCACCGCGCCGTTGTCCGACGGGGCCAGTTTGGGCTCGGGCGCGAAGGCGGGCAGGTTGTTGACGAGCACACCCGCCGCCGACCACGCCAGAGTGCCGGCCGCGTCGGCCTTCTGGATGTAGGTGGTTTGGGAATTCATGCCAGCGCGGTCGTCGTTCCATACCGCCCACAGGGCGTTGTTATGCCACAGGGCATCGGGCACCGATTGGTACGAGGGGTTGGTGCACAGCGTGCGGTAGCCGGGGGCCGACCAGCCAAGCGCGCCGCCGGGCGTGACCTGGGCGGCGATGATGTCGCCCGAATTGGAGCCCCACACGACGTAGAGGTTGCCGGCCGGGTCGCGCACCGCCCGCCAGTTCTGGCCGCCGCGGCCGTTGGCCCCGGTGGCAGTCAGGTCGAGGACGTTGGCTGAGGGCGTGCCGTTCAGGTCGTAGTGCTGCGCGTAGATGGCCGAGCCCAGCCCGCCATAGCCGCTCACCACATAGAAACCGTCGCCGCCGTCGCTCAGCGTCAGTAAGCTGTTGGCGCTGGGCAGGGCGCGCTGAATCTGGTTGTTGGCAAAGCGCAGCGCCCCGGTGAAGCTCACCTGGTTGAAGGTGAGCCAGTCGCCGCCGCCGTTCAGGGTCAGGTCGTGGACGATGGTGGCCCCGGTGCTGGTGGGGAAGATGTTCAAGCCATATTCCAGCTCGTAGATGACCGTGGGCAGGGTGCGGTAGGCCACGATGGTGGGCGCAGCCCACTGCGCCACCCCAGCCGCGCTGTAATACTGGCATCGCACGGTGTCGCCGCCGATACCGAAGGCCCCCTGCACCCAGGCTACCAGAATGCCGCTCTGCCACCGAATGGCCCTCACCCCAAAAATTTCGCGGCCCCGGGTCTGTAACAGGCGCAGGCCGTTGGCTGGCAGCTGGGCGGTGCCGTTGGCATCGAGGTGCTGGGCGTAGAGGGCCGTGCCGGGGCCGCCGTTGCTGCCGGCGCGCTTGTCAATCCAGACGGAATACGCGCCGCCCGTGCCGTCGGCAAAGGCCTGCACGCCGAACTGCACGCCGGGCGCGTTGCACATAAACAGCGTTTGGGACGCCACCGTGGGGAACTGAGCCCGCGCCGAGTGGGCCAGCAATGCAAGCAGCGCCAGCAGCAGCAGGCAGCCAAACAGGCGCGGCAGGATAGCCCCGCGGGGCGTAATGACGGAGTTTTTCATAGCGAATGGGGAAAGGCGGCGGAAACAAGGCGGCCGGCAGCACGCCAGCCATTTCTCAAATATAAACCTTACTGAATATTAAATTCGTTTCCCGCCGCCGCTGCCTGCTACCGCGTGGCGTACACCCGCATGGCGCGGCGGCTCTGGCCCAGCTGCTGGGCCAGCAGGCCGGCGGGGGCGGGCTGGTCGGCGGGGGCAGCCAGCACTTGCTGCAGGGCCAGGTTGAGCTGGCCTTTGGTGCGGCGGCACAGGGCGGAAGGACGCGCCAGGTCGAGGCAGAAGTTAGGCAATTGCTCCTCGTAGATGAGCTGGTCTTGGGCGTTGTAGAAGCGCACGGTGGTGTAATCGCGGGTGGTGAGGTTGGTTTCGACATTCCAGTAGCCGGCGGGGGCAGGAGCCGGAGCGGGCTGAGTCTGAGCGTGGGCCAGCGTCGAAGCGAAGAAAAACAGCACCAGGGTGAGATGGAAAACGAGGAAAGATTTCATGATTTCTTAAAAAAAATGAGGTTAAAGAAGGGAAGAGTTGGCGGCGCGCCGGGTGGTGGGCCGGCCGGGTTGGCTGAGGCTGGAAAAGAGCGGCCACTACTGGCCCACGTAGCGGGTTTGCACCAGCGTGCCCTGGCCCGACACACTAAGCCACTGCCCGTTGAGCTTCTGGAAGACCATGGTGCGCCGCACGTAGAGGAAGGACTCGCCGGCCGGCGTGCGGATTTTAATGCGCTTGGTGCCGGTGAGCGAGGCCAGGTCGCCGGCGTAGGTGAAGATGTCGAACTGCGGGGCCATGTTCTCCACCGTCACCCAAGGGCCGTGGATGAGGGTCTGGATTTCGGCCGCCTTGTTGTTGAGGTCGCCGTAGGGCGTGCAGTTGTAGTAGGTGTCGGCGAAGTGCCGGGCGAAAAAGGCCGAGTCGTGGCCGGCCATGGCCCGGTTGTGCTGGGCGTCGCGGTCGTAGAAATAGGCTTTGGCGTCGGCCGTTGAGGCAAATTCCGGGACTGCCTGGGGGGTTACGTCGTTTTTTTTCTGGCAGGCTCCACATAAGGGCAGCAGGCACAGGAGGTAAGTGAGGTTTTTCATGGTGCAGCAGGTATTGAGTGACAATGAGCGGGTGGACTTGGCGAGAGCATTAGTTGGGGCTGGGGCGGGCCTGCCCGGAGGCGAAGCGGCCGCTGTGCCCTGCCCGGCGGTGAGCAGCCAGCGGCCCTGCTGCTTCACCAGTACCCGCGTAATCAGGTTGCGCGAGCTGCTGCGGTAGCCGGGGCCGGGGCGGGCGGCGTTGGGCGGGTGCCAGGCCCCCATCCAGTAGGTTTGGTTGACGATGGCTACCGTAGGCGTCAGGGTCCGGATGATGGGAGCGCCGAAAGTGAAGGTGGTGCCGGCGGGCAGCTGGTCGAAGGCCATTTGGAAGGCGGCCTGCACCCGGGGCCGGCCACGCAGCCACTCGCCCGCCACGTTCATCAGGCTCAGGTTGGCGGAGGCATACAGGGGTTTCATGGCGAATGGAGTGAAGGAGTGAGCAATGCGGCGGCAGCTTCCCGCCGAGGTGATGACCCAAGATGGTCTTTCTCCCAAGCCTTTGCTTGCCTATTCGCCCGGCAACGGCCGAGGGGGCCAACACGGGCCCGGCCCGTCGACCAACGACCGGGTTGGCAGTTGGTCGACGGAGAATTGTCGTTTGTCTATAAATGCTATTGCCAGGCACTTACACGCCCAATCAATAGTATATTTACTCAATCCCCACCCAGCATGGCACAGACTTCCACTTTGGCGGCCCCACCTTCCACACCGGTGCTAAGCCAGGTGCTGCGGGCACTAGATGCGTATTTCTGGCTGCGGCACGGCCTGTTCTGGCTGGTGCGCACGGTGGTACTCACCTGGCTGGTGACGCACGTGGTGCACGTGGCCCTGAATGGGCGGCTGGCCTTGCGCGACATGCTGCTGCTGTTGGTACCGCACGTACTGGCCACCTATGCGCTACTGTATAGCGTGCTACCCGCCCTGTGGCAGGGCCAGCGCCGGCGCTTCCTGCTGCTGCTGGCGGCGTGGTTTCCGCTGAGTGTGGGGCTCCATCACGCTTTCCGGTATTTCGTGCTGGTGCCGCTTTACGTGGGCGTGCAAACGCCTTTGCCCGATGCCCACATTGCGCTGGCCCCCGGCCCGTACATGCTGCTGGTGGTGACGGCCGGGGTGGCCGCCTGCCTGCGGGTGTTCCGGCAATGGCGGCAGAAAGAGCTGGACAACGGCCGGCTGCGGCAGGAAAACTACCGGGCCGAGCTCCAGCTGCTCAAATCCCAGATTCACCCCCATTTTCTCTTCAATACCCTTAACAATCTCTACGCCCTCACGCTCCGGCAATCGGCCCAGGCACCGGAAGTGGTGGACCGCCTCACGGGGCTGCTGCAATTTGTGGTGGAGCAAGGCGCCGCGCCGCTGGTGGCCCTGAGCGACGAAGTAACTCTGCTGCGCAACTACCTGGCCCTGGAGCAGCTGCGCTACGGCGGGCGCCTCGCCCTCGATTTCCGGGCCGAGGGGCTGCCGGCCACGGGCGGCATCGCGCCGCTGCTGCTGCTGCCGCTGGTCGAAAACGCCTTCAAGCACGGAGCGGCCGAGCAAATGGGGGCGGCCCGCATTGCCGTGGTGCTGAGCATGGCCGGGCATGGCTTTACCTGCGTCATCACCAACACCAAGAACCACGCCCCGCCGGCCGCCAGCGCCGGCATTGGCCTGCGCAACGTGCGCCAGCGCCTGGAACTGCTCTACCCCGGGCGGCATTACTTCGAAACCGAGGAACTACCCGATTCTTACACCGTGCGGCTGACGCTACAGCTGGCCGAGGTGCCCCAGGCCACCCCGGCGCCGGCCGGGCAAATGGCCACGCCTGCCCCGGCCGGGGTGCGGGCGAAGTTCCTGGCCTTTCCGTCTTACTCATGAAAACCTGGCCCCATCCGCGGCTCCTGCGGCACCTCGCGTTCTGGGTGGTGGCATCGGGGCTGCTGCTGCTGCTGCAGCTCCCGAATCCGCTGTTTATTGGCCTGCGGCTGTACTTGCGCACGTACCTGCTGTCGGCCCTGCCGATGATGCTGCCGGCCACTTATCTGCTGCTATATGGCGTGCTCCCCCACTTGCTGCAGCACCGACAGCCAGGCCGGTTTCTGGCGCTGCTGGGGGGGTGGCTGGTGGGCAGCGCCCTGCTCTCCAACCTGCTGTGGCTCGGCTACGGGGCCTACCTCACCCCGTGGCTGTTCGGCGGAAAAGCCTTTCTGAAGCTGGGCTGGGCCGAAATGGTCAGCGACCTGAACTTCGGTTTTTTTGCCATGCTGATGGTGGCCGGTGGGGCCAGCGCCATCAAGGTGGTGAACCAATGGTACGCGCAGCGGCAGCTGAGCCAGCAGCTGGAGCAGCAACAGCTGTACACCGAGCTGGAGCTGCTGAAGGCGCAACTGCAGCCCGCGTTTCTGTTCGATGCCCTGCGGACGCTGCGCGGCCTCACGGCGGCCCAAGCGGCCGCGGCCCCGGCGGCGGTGCTGCACCTGGCCGACCTGCTGCGCTATCTGCTTTACGATGCCCCCCAGCCCACCGTGCCGCTGGCCGACGAGCTGGCCATGCTGCGCGACTACGTGGCCCTGGAGCAGTTGCGCCTGGGCGAGCGGGTGGAAGTATCGCTCCATTGCAGTGGCAACCTGGCCGCCCACCGCATTGCCCCGCTGCTGCTGCTGCCCTTTCTGGAAAACGCCTTCCGCCACGGTACCGGCGCGCAATCCGGCAGCGCCTGGGTGAGCCTCGACGTGGTGGCCCGGCCCGGCGGCGTCACCATCAAGCTCATCAATGGGCGCCCCGATACCGCCGCTGCCGCCCCGCCCGAGGGGCCGGGCCTGCACACCGTGCGCCAGCGCCTGGCCTGCCTCTACCCCGGCCACCACTCGCTGCGCGTCACGGCCGAGCCCGACGCCTTTGTGGTGGTGCTGCATCTGCGCCCGGAGCCGAAATTGGAACCGGAACCGGTGCCCCCGCCCGAACCTGCGCCCATGCGGCCTGCGCTTGCCCTTGCCTCACCCCTTATTTCTGCGCCATGAAAACCCGCTGCCTGTTGGTCGACGACGAGCCCCCGGCCCTCGAAGTACTCGAAACCTACGTGCGCGAAGTAGCACAGCTTGAGCTGGTGGGCTCCTGCGCCAACGCCCTCGACGCCTTCGCCCGGCTCCAGCAGCAGCCGGTCGATTTGCTATTTCTCGACATCAAGATGCCCAAAATGCTGGGCACCGATTTCCTGCGCAGCCTGCGCCACCCGCCGCAGGTCATCTTCACCACCGCCTACCGCGAGTACGCCTGCGAGGGCTTCGAGCTCGACGCGGTGGATTACCTGCTCAAGCCCATTTCGCTCGACCGCTTCCTGCGGGCCGTGGCCAAGGTTAGCAAAGCCGATGCCGCCCCCGCCGCCGCGCCCGAGCCCGCCGCGCCGGCTCCCGAGGCGTTTCTCTACTTCCGCATCGACCGCAAGATGGTGAAGGTGGTGCTGGGCGACATTCTCTACATCGAGGGCCTGAAGGATTACGTGAAAATCCATCTGCTGAGCGGACCGATGCTGGTGGTGAAGCAAACCATCAACGGCCTGGAAGAGAAGCTGTCGGAAAGCAATTTCCTGCGCATCCACCGCTCCTTTATCGTGGCCCTCGACAAGGTGCGCACCTTCAGCGCCCGCCACATTGAAGTGGGCCACGAGGAGCTTCCCATCGGCCGCCTGTTCCGCCCGCGGGTGGAAGAAGTGCTGGGCTGAACGGTGGCCGGTAAAAAGAACGTCCTGCTGAGCGCAACGTAGCGGAGTCGAAGCATCTCGCTCGGGGCAGTAATTCAATCGTTAGGGGAAAATAGTAGTGGCGTGCGAGATGCCTCGACTCCACTGGGCGGTGCTCAGCAGGACGTTTCGCATTCCTGAGCGCAGCGGAGCGTTACTTTTGCGGCTCCCCCCATCCCACCCGTTTTCCCCCCGAATGCCCACTCACCTCATTTCGCCCGCGCAGCCCCTCACCCTGGCCGCGCTGGCCGCCCTGCTGGCCGACGGCCGCCCCGTGCAGCTCGCCGCAGAGGCCCACCAGCGGATTGCTGCCTGCCACGAGTACCTGCACCAGCGCCTGGCTCACGACGATGCCCCGATTTACGGCATCAACACTGGCTTCGGCTCGCTCTACAACGTGGGCATTCCGCCCGCCGACCGCGCCCAGCTGCAAGTCAACCTGATGATGTCGCACGCCTGCGGCACCGGGGCCGAAGTGCCCCAAAACCTGGTGCGCCTGATGCTGCTGCTGAAGGTGCAGAGCCTGAGCTATGGCCACAGCGGCGTGCAGCCCGCCACCGCCGAGCGCCTGCTGGCCATGTACAATCGTGAGCTGCTGCCCGTGGTGTACGAGCAGGGCAGCCTGGGCGCTAGCGGCGACCTCGCCCCGCTGGCCCACCTCTGCCTGCCCCTGCTGGGCCTGGGCGAAGTGAACTACCAGGGCTACCGGCTGGCCGCCGCCGATGCCATGAGCCTGTTCAGCTGGGCCCCGCTCGAATTGCAGGCCAAGGAAGGATTGGCCTTGCTCAACGGCACCCAGTTCATGCTGGCCTATGCCGTGGACGGCCTGCTACGCGCCCAGCAGCTGGCCAACGCGGCCGACGTTATCGGGGCCATTTCGACGGAGGCCTTCGGCGGCTGCGTGGCTCCCTTCAACGAGAACCTGCACCGCATCCGGCCCCACGCCGGGCAGGTGCTGGTGGCGAAACGGCTGCGCACCCTTCTGGCCGATTCCGAGCTGCAAACCCAGCCCCGGCTGGCCGTGCAGGACCCCTACTCCTTCCGCTGCCAGCCGCAGGTGCACGGGGCCTCGCGCGATGCCCTGGCCTACGTGGCCCAGGTGGTCGAAACCGAGTGCAACTCCGTCACCGACAACCCCAATATCTTCCCCGACGACGACCTGATTCTGAGCGGCGGCAACTTCCACGGCCAGCCCCTGGCCCTGGCCCTCGACCACCTGGCCGTGGCCGTGGCCGAGCTGGGCAGCATCTCGGAGCGCCGAACCTACCAGCTGATTTCGGGCCAGCGCGGCCTGCCCCAATACCTGGTAGCCGAGCCCGGTCTGAACTCGGGCCTGATGATTCCGCAGTACACCGCAGCCGGCATCGTGAGCCAGAACAAGCAGCTTTGCACCCCCGCCTCGGTGGATAGCATCGTGAGCAGCAACGGCCAGGAAGACCACGTGAGCATGGGGGCCAACGCCGCCACCAAGTCCTGCCGCGTGGTCGAAAACGCCGAGCAGGTGCTGGGCATCGAGCTGCTGACGGCCTGCCAGGCGCTGGCCTTCCGCCGCCCCGCCCGCAGCTCGGCCGCGCTCGAAGCCGTGGTGGAGGCGTTCCGGCAGGAAGTGAAATTCGTGGGCCAGGACCGGGTGCTCTATCCCGATTTGCACGCGGCGGCCGTCTTCGTCCGTAAGTTTGACTGGGCCGGGGTACTGCAGGAGGCATAGTATGCAGGAGCTACGCCGAGCGCGCCGTAGCACGCAGCCTTCGCTGCGTTTACGAGCACAGCGAATATCGGCAGATGGCCCGGTATAGCATACTCGCTGCGCTCGTGAACGCAGCGAAGGCTGCGTGCTACGGCGCGGCTAAGGCGGCACGGCGCACCCACGCCACGATTTTGCCCGGCGGCGCGTTATGGCGCCACAACTGCCGCTTATGAAACTATTGAATCGCTGCTTTTTTGTGCTGATGCTGTGGCTGGGCTCGGCCGGGGCCATCCGCGCCCAACCCACCTGCCCAGTTACTCCACCACCGGTGGGAAGCTGTGCTTTCGAGGCCACTGATGCTAGCACAGGGTTAACAATTGAAGCGCTGTGCGTAGGACAAAGGGTGGAATTTACGCCTTGTGCTGCTGTATCAGATGCGAGGAACAGCGTTTCGTTTTGGGGGGTCATGCAAGGCGTGAATACCCCCCCTTTGTGTGCACCCCCTAACAGGGTAGAGGCACACTTCCCGTTTATTTACGTCCCAACACCCACCGATGTAGGACCGATAACCGTTTCGGCCTTGCTGAATGTACGAGGGTTTCCCTATTTGTATATCCGCACCTATCAGGTTAACGACCCCACACCGCCGCCTTTCACCATCGCGCCTTGTCCTACCGGCGCCGTTATAGTCACGGTCACTGATACCAAGTTCGATACGTACACTTTGCAGGTAGGGCCACCTGGCAGCGGATTTCAGTCCATCAACCGCAACCCCATGCTGCTTTCCGTGCCACCGGGCGTTACTTCTTTAACGGTTGTTGGCCATTACAATGCCACCAGCGTTTGCGACGGGGTGAACACCCAAACTATCCGTGCCGCGGCCGCGCCGGTTAAGCCAGGCTTCAGCAGCCTCACGCTGCTGGGGCCGCTGCCCGCCGGCGCGGCCACGCTGCCGCGCGGCCCGGCCACGCTGGCCGTGGGTAACCTGCCGGCCGACTACCGCTACACCCTGCAACGCCAGGACAACACCGCCCCTGGCGGCTTCCGCTTCGTGCGGCCCGTGACGCCCGGGAGTGATACCGTGAGCCTGCCCAGGCCGTTGGCCGGCTGCTACCGCTTGTTCCGCACCGATTTGTGCGGCACCAGCCCCGATAGTTCGTCCCTCATCTGCACGCTGAGTTTGAGCGGCACATCCAGCAACAACCGGAACCAGCTGCTGCTAGACGATGCCGGTTCCGGCAATAACTACACCGTCACCCGCGACGGGCAGCCGTACACCACTTTCACCAGCATCCCGGGAGGGCTCGAAGATGCCAACGTGCAGTGCGGCACCACCTACCGCTATGTGGTATCGCGGCAGCAGGGTGGCGGAGTGGCCGTGTCGAACACAGTCAGAATTCCCACCGTGTCGGCCCTGCCGCCGCAACAGCCGCGCCTGCTGGCCAGCTTCAACGCCCGCAACGTAGTGGAATTAACCCCGCTGCTGACCCCGCCGGCCCTGCCAGTGGGCGGCAGCCTGCGCTACAGCCGCACCGTGGGGGGCCGGCAGTCACCCTTCGCCACGGCTTTTACTCTGCGCGGCCCCCGCGACTCGACGGCGCTGGACGAGCTGCGCCAGCTGTTGCCCTGTTACGGCGTCAGCTTGCTCGACACATGCAAAAACGCCTCGCCCGATAGCGCGCCCGCCTGCCCCAGCCTGCTTGCCGCTGCCGTTGCTGGCCCCGCCGGAATGGCCGCCAGCCTCAGCTGGACAGCCTTCGGCGGCCCCGACTCCGGCCAACCGGCCAGCTACGTGCTCCAGCGCCTCGCCGCCGATGGCAGCGTGCTCAGCGCCCAGCCCGTGAGCGGCCTGAGCTACCTCGACCTGACGCCGCCCGCCGACCGCCAGACGCTGCGCTACCACCTGCAAATAAGCGGCGCGGGGCTGCCACCGGGCACGTTCAGCTACTCCAACGTCGACGGGTTTGTTCGCCCGATTTCGCTGGCCATTCCCACCGCCTTCACACCCAATGGCGACGGCCTGAACGACGTGCTCGAAGTAAAAGGACGCTTTCTGCGCGACTACACGCTGGTGGTGGTCGACCGCAA
Source organism: Hymenobacter sp. (assembly GCA_025354605.1). Classification (GTDB taxonomy): domain Bacteria; phylum Bacteroidota; class Bacteroidia; order Cytophagales; family Hymenobacteraceae; genus Hymenobacter. The sequence continues at coordinate 18,834 of JANXMN010000052.1, forward strand.
CGGGCAGGAGGTTTTCCGGGGCACCCAGCGCACCGACTCGTGGGATGGCCGGATTGGCAGCCACGCCCCCGTGCTGGGCAGCTACGCGTGGCGCTTCCAGCAAGCGTCGGAAGATGGCAAAACCTTCATTGCCACGGGCGTAGTCACGATTTTAAAGTAGCCGCGAAGCCGAATAGCACCGGGGAAATCTCCTGCAATTACGCTTAACATTGCGTTGGCTGTGGCAAATAACGCTGCTGATTTGGGGTAACAACCCACGCTTCTCGTCGAAATCCCGCCAACTTTGCAAGGGAATCTCATAGGTTTTACCCCCGCTGACATCCTTTTGCCCAGCCCGCTGTTGCTTGTTCATTCTTAATTGTTAATTGTTAATTGAAAATAGTATGGCATTCGATATCACCGGCATGATGGGCAAAGTGAAAGAGCTGCAGGACAAGATGCAGCAGGCCCAGCAGGAACTTCAGCACCTCACGGCCACGGGCGAAGCCGGCGGCGGGCTGGTGCGCGCCACGGCCAACGGCCACCGCAAAATTATCAAGCTCGAAATCGACGAAAGCCTGCTCACCCCGCAGGACCGCGACATGCTGGCCGACCTCGTCGTGGCCGCCGTGAACAAGGCCAACGACGAAGCCGCCGAGCTGGCCCGCCAGGAGCTCCAACGCAAAACCAGCGGCCTGATGCCCAACGTGCCTGGTCTTGACTTGAGCGGTTTTTAGACGCTGCGCTTAATGAAGAATGAGGAATGAGGAGTGAAGAATTGAATGCGGAAAAGGTAATGCAGCAGAACGAAGAAAATAATTCCTCATTCCTCATTCCTCATTCCTCATTAAAAGGCGCTTGCGCCGACGTGGCCATTGTGATTCTGAACTGGAACGGAGCGGGCTTTCTCAGCCGCTTTCTGCCCGGCGTGCTGGCCCACGCCGACGGCGCGCGCGTGATTGTGGCCGATAACGCCTCGACCGACGACTCGGTGGAGCTGCTGGCCCGCGACTTCCCCACCGTGGAGCTGCTGCTGCTGGAGCGCAATTTTGGCTTCTGCGAGGGCTACAACCAGGCCCTGGCGCAAGTAGACAGCCCGTTTTTCGTGCTGCTGAACTCTGATGTAGAGGTGACCCTGGGCTGGCTGCGCCCCCTGCGCGCCCTGCTCGAAGCCCAACCCCACATTGCCGCCGTGCAGCCCAAAGTCCTGGCCCACGCCGACCCCACCCTGTTTGAGTATGCCGGGGCGGGCGGCGGCTATCTCGACCGCCTGGCCTACCCCTTCTGCCGCGGCCGCCTGTTCGATACCCTCGAAAAAGACCTCGGCCAGTACGACGACCCGCGCCCGGTGGCCTGGGCCAGCGGGGCCTGCCTGCTGGTGCGCCGCGCCGCCTGGCAGCAGCTTGGCGGCCTGGAGCCCGCCTTTTTTGCCCACATGGAAGAAATTGACTTCTGCTGGCGGCTGCAGAATGCCGGCCATGAAGTTTGGTACCACGGCGGCAGCGCCGTGCACCACGTGGGGGGCGGCACCCTGCCCAAAACCAACCCCCGCAAAACCTTCCTCAACTTCCGCAACGGCCTGGCCCTGCTTTACAAAAACGCCGCCCCCGGCGAGCTGTTCGGGGCCATGCTGCTTCGCCTGCTGCTCGATGGCGTGGCGGGCCTGAAGTTTCTGGCCAGCGGGGAATTTCGCAACTGCTGGGCGGTCGTGCGCGCGCACTTCAGCTTCTACGGCCGCTTTGGCTACTGGCGGCAGCGGCGGGCGGCAGCGCGGCCGCACCTCCGGGTGCGCGAGCGGGCCGGGGTTTATGCGGGCAGTGTGGTGTGGGCCTATTTTGGGCAGGGCAAGCGGAAGTTTTCTGACCTCGGATTGCGCTGAGTGGCTGGTTCCGTATTTTCTTTGCGATGTTCCGGTGTTCAGCCACCCGCCGTATTCTTGCCATACGGCACTGCTTTGGTCAATCCCCGGCAAAAATTAAATCCGATGAAGAAATCCCTTTTATTCTTAAGCATCATTCTGTGTCTGGTCCTGGTTTCGAGTGGCCCGGCGGCGGCGCAGTGGTTTCACCGCATCGGACACGTCAGCAAGTCGCGCACGAAAAAAGCCGAGCACTCCGACAAACACGTGAAGCACGCCAGCACCCATAAAACCCAGAAGCGCAAGTCAACCAAAAACGAGGGCTACCGCCACCGCGAGCTCAAGCGGCAGGAAAAGCTTCGCGCCGAAAACGCCGGCCGGCCACTGGAAGCCACCAAGCCGGAAGCTGGCGAACCGGCGGCGGAGCCGGAAAAAACCGCCCCATAATCAGGCAGATAGCCCAACTGCTACAAATCCCACACGGTGCTGCGCTGCTGGCGCATGGCCCGGCGCACGTTCATCCAGAAAGCGCCGGCGAAATACAGCACCACGGGCGAGCCAAACGTAAAAAAGGAGGCGTAGACGAACGAGAGCCGCACACTGCGCGTGCTGAAGCCCCACTTCTGGGCCAGGGCCGAACAAAGGCCGAAAGACTGCGATTCGAGGTAGTCGGTGAAGCGTTTCATGGGCACAATCGGCTGGCGAAAAACAGTTTGTCCGGGCTAAGATACGGACAAGGGCAGACGAGGGCAAGCTGAGCAGTGTAATTTCGCCCGCCCCAGCCCGACTAATTGAGCGGCATTTACGTTGAGCGGGCTGGTTTACGTTACTGAAAGTTGCGCGATTTGATGTTAATTTCTTTGCGGCCCCTGGCCCGTGGGCTGCTGGCAGCTCCCCTGCTCCTGGCGGCCTGCTCGCCGCTGGCCAAAGTTCTGCAACAGGCCGAAGCCGGCCGCGTGGTCATCACCCGGCCGCCCGTGCTCACCGCCTCGGGCGAAGCCGTGCCGTTCGAGGTTGTGGCCAAGGTGCCCGCCGCCCACCTGCAAAAGGGCGTCGCCTACGAGTTGCTGCTGCGCTACCGCTACGAGCACGGTTTGCGCGAAGACACCCTGGGCCGCCTCAGTTTCGCGCCCGGCAACTACGTGTACGACGACGAGCATAAAAACCTGCTCGTGGCCACCCAGCGCTTCACCATCCCCAACACCCCCGGCCGCAACCCCGGCGAGTTGCTGGCCCACGCCCAGGTGCGCGAGCTGAAGAAGAACGGCCACACCCTGCGTGCCCCCGCCGACGTGCGCGTGGCCCGGGGCATCGCCGACCCCGCCCGCCTCGTCTTCCGCGAAGATACCGTGCTCACACTGCTGCCCGAACAGGCCAGCAATGTGATGAGCGGCACCCGCGTGCTGCCCTTCTTCTTCGATGAGGACCAATGGTTTATCCGCGGCTACCTGGGCACCAACGTGCAGGCCCTCGAAGACCTCATCGACGCCAACCAGCGCACCCGGCGGGTGCTCATCATCGCCGGGCACTCGCCCGACTCCACCGATGCTCACAACCGCCTGCTGGCCAGCAAGCGCGTGCGCATGCTGCTCTACTATTACAAGCAGCGCGTGAAAAACTTCTCCTACCTGAACAAGAACGAGGCAATTCGTTTCGATACCCTGGCCTACGTGCGCAAGTGGGACACGTTTATGCAAAAGGTTAGCGCCTCGGCTCTCAAGCCCGACCAGCAGGACTCGGTTGTTACCGTCATCAACGACACCAAAGGCGCTTTTGAAACCCAGGAAAAAGCCCTGCACCGGCTTTCCTTTTTTGAGTATATCGACCAGTACGTGTACCCCGTGCTGCGCTACGGCACCGTGGCCGTGAGCTACACGGCCCCCAACCGCTACGACTCGGAGCTGTACCTGCTGTCGAAAAAGATTGTTGACAAGCAGTTGGAGGCCGATGCCCTCACGCCTGCCGAGCTGCGCTATTCGGCCACCCTCACCCCGCTCCTGGCCGAGAAGCAGCGCATCTACGAAACGGCGGCCGCCACCACGGGCAGCTGGGAAGCCTTTCACAACCTGGGCGTGGTGCTGCTGCTGCGAGCGGAGAAAGAGCCGCTGCCCAGAGTGCAGCAAGCCTACTACCGGCGCGCGGCTACCAACTTCACCTTGGCTGCTCACCGCCAACCCTCAGCCGAGTTTTTCTACCACGCCGCCACCGCTTACCACCGGGCCGGCGACCGCCTCGAAGCCCTCCAGAACTATGATTACGCCATCAAGCAGGGCGGGGAGCGGCCCCTGCTGCGCAAGATTTTCTCGGACCGCGCCGCCCTCGAAATCGAAATCGGCCAGCCCGACGAGGCCCTGCGCAACCTGCAGTATGCCGGCCCTAGCTACCAGAATGCGCTGAATACGGCCCTCATCGAAGTGGGCCGCGAGCACTACGAGCTGGCCCAGGAGCAATACCACCTGGCCCAAAGACTGCGCCCCACGGCCGCCGCGCCCATCTACGGCCTGGCCGTGGTGGCCGCCCGCCAACAGGACGAAGCCTCCCTGGGCATGCTGCTCAAGCAGGCCGTCGCCCTCGACCGCCGCTACGCCCAGCGCGCCGTCGAGGACCTGGAGTTTCAGGATTACGCCCAAGGCAAGGTGTTTAAGGACGCGCTGCGGTAGGGAATAGGGAATTGGAAACGTCATGCTGAGCGCAGTCGAAGCATCTCTACCGCAATAGTAAATCTGATTACAAGCAGTAGAGGGGCTTCGGCTACGCTCAGCATGACAGCCCCTCCCACCCCATACCTTTTTCCCTTTAACCACCGCGTTTGCCCAACACCCTGGCCTGTCGTAGATTTGCCCGACGGCCCGAATGCGGCTTTACCAAACGAAAAACATGCGTCAGATTCAATTCCGTGAGGCCTTGCGCGAGGCCCTGTCCGAGGAAATGCGCCGCGACCCGCGGGTGTTCCTCATGGGCGAAGAAGTGGCCGAGTACAACGGCGCCTACAAAGTGAGCCAGGGCATGCTCGACGAGTTCGGGCCGGAGCGGGTGATTGACACCCCGATTGCCGAGTTAGGCTTCGCCGGTATCGGCGTGGGCGCGGCCGCTAACGGGCTGATTCCGGTCATCGAATTCATGACCTTCAACTTCTCGCTGGTAGCTATCGACCAGGTAATTAACTCGGCCGCTAAGCTGTATTCGATGTCGGGCGGGCAGTACTCCTGCCCCATCGTGTTCCGCGGCCCCACCGGCAACGCCGGCATGCTCAGCAGCCAGCACTCGCAAAACTTCGAGAACTGGTTTGCCAATACCCCTGGTTTGAAAGTAGTGATTCCCTCGAACCCCTACGATGCGAAAGGCCTGCTGAAATCGGCCATCCGCGACCCCGACCCGGTTATTTTCATGGAATCGGAGCTGATGTACGGCGACAAGGGCGAGGTGCCCGAAGAAGAATATCTGCTCGAAATTGGTAAGGCCAACATCGTGCGCCCCGGCAAGCACGTGACGCTGGTGAGCTTCGGCAAAATGATGAAAATCGCCTACACGGCCGCCGACGAGTTGGCCAAGGAAGGCATCGAAGCCGAAGTAATCGAC
>JANXMN010000104.1 GCA_025354605.1 Hymenobacter sp.
GGCGGCCTCAATCTGCTGGGCGGCGCGCACGGCCACCCCGTCGATGTCGGAACCCACGAAGTGCCAGCCGTACTCGCGCCGGCCGATGATGGGGTAGATGCAGTTGGCCCCCACGCCCACATCGAGCACGTCGATGTGCTCACCGGGCGGTGGGGTGCCGCCGTTGCTTTCGGCCAGCAAATCGGCCAGGTAGTGCACGTAGTCGGCCCGACCCGGAATGGGCGGGCAGAGGTAGCCGCGCGGAATATCCCAGTACTCGATGCCGTAGAAATAGCGCAGCAGGGCGCGGTTTAGCGCCTTCACGGCGGCGGGGTCAGCAAAATCCACCGACTCATCGCCGAAGGAATTGCGCTGCACGAAGGAGGCCAGCTCAGGGCTGGTTTTCGTCAGGGCCGGGAAGTCGTAGCGGTCACGGTGCCGGTTGCGGGGGTGCAGCTGGTCTTTTTCGGCGGGCGGGGAGGCGGGGGGAGGCGTAGTCGGTTGTTTCATTTAAGCGGTTTTGTAGAGGTACCAGCCCTCGCCCAAGGGGCGCAGCACAATCACGCCATCGGGCTGCATGGCGGGCAATTGCGCCGCCACCGGCTGGTAGAGCAGGCCCACCGTGCTGGTGGTTTTGCCCCCAATCACGAAGGCCAGGGAGTTGCCGCAGGCGGGAGCCCGCCGCGTGACGCGCCCCAGAAACAGCCGCCGTAGCAGCGTATGCACGGCGGGGTCGGCGTTGGCGGCCTGCTCGGCGGTGGCTTCGGCGGGGCCGGGCGGGGTGGCGAAGTAGCGGCCCGCCTGCAGGCGGCGCAACAGCTTCTGAAACTCGGCGCGGTGGCGCTGGTAGTGGGCGGCAATGTCGGCGTCGGCACTGGTCCACAGGCGCAGGTTGCCCACCGTGAAGGCGTGGCTGGCGTCGGGGTGCTTGCGGTTGTAGGCCGCTACCTCGGCCGAGGGCAGGCCGGTTAGCAGGGCCACCATCGGCGGGCCTAGGTGCGTCATGGCCAGCGAGCGAATGGCGGCCAGCTTCCAGCCCGTGCTGTCGTGCCGGAAGTGCAGGTAAAAGTCGCGCCGCTGGGCCGAGTCGCGCAGCTCCACCGCCACCACGGCCATTAGCGAGTCCTGCCGAATCAGCTCGCAGCGTCGGCTTTGCCGCGGCGGAATCTGCTGGCCCAGGGTGCGCTCCTTGGCCTGCCCGGCCACCTCGCAGCAGAGATAGCCCTTCATGGCCGGCCAGCCGCCGGGGGCCACAAACTGCTCGGCAATGCGCAGCGGCTCCAGCGTAGGCGGCGTTAGGGCCAGACCGGCCGGCAGCCACAGGCAGAGCAACAGGAGAAAGTGCTTCATTCGGAAACTAACGGGAAAAACGGCACGATGATTCCGGCCGCCGCACTAGCGGCGCGGGGCCGGCCCCTTGCTGCGGCCGCCGGTGGCTCCGCGCCCGCCCGGCGTGCTGCGGCCGGCAGGGCGGCTGCCCAGGCCCGGGCCAGTCGTGCGGCCCGCGCCACTGGCGCTGCCGGCGGCTGGCCGCGCCGCGTTGCCGGGACTTTTCGGCCGGCTGGAACCGGCCGGGCCGTTGGGGCTAGTCTTCTTCGGGCGGCTGGAGCCGCTGCCCGCGCCGGGGCCGGCTTTGGCCGGACGCTTGCTGCCGGGCCGGGCGTCGGGCGCGGCGTTGTCCGGGCGTGGGCCCCACCAGCCGTTGTTGCCGGGGTTGAACATGGTGGGCGGGCCGGGCTTGCGGGAGCGCGGGCCGGCTGCTTTTTCGGCGCGGGCCTCGGCCGTTTTGGTGGCGCGGGCCTCTTTGGCGGCCAACTCCTGCGCGGCCAGCTGCATCTCCCAGGCGTCGGCGCTGCCGGCCTTGCTGCTGCGCTTGGGGCCGGCTTTGGGGGCGCGGCGGCCGCCGGAGGCTTCCTCGGTGCCGCTCGATTTGGCCACCAGCTTCATGATGCCGGCCAGCTCGGCGGGGGTCAGCTCGCGCCAGTCGCCCACGGGCAGGCCCTTCAGGCTCACGTTCATGATGCGCACGCGCTCAAGTTTCAGCACCTCGTAGCCGAAGTGCTCCACCATGCGGCGAATCTGGCGGTTGAGGCCCTGCACCAGCGTGATGCGGAAAATGTAAGGCGTTTCCTTCTGGATGACGCACTTCTTGGTGACGGTGCCCAGCATGGCAATGCCGGCGGCCATTTCCTCCAGCATGCGGTCGGTGAGAATTCGGTCGACCGTTACCACATACTCCTTTTCGTGCTGGTTGCCGGCCCGCAGAATCTTGTTTACGATGTCGCCGTCGCTGGTCAGAAAAATCAGGCCCGACGAGTCTTTATCGAGCCGGCCGATGGGGAACACCCGGGCCGCGTGGTTCACATAGTCGACAATGTTGCCGCGCACGCCCGGCTCGGAAGTGCTAGTAATGCCCACCGGCTTATGGAAGGCCAGGTACACGGCGTCCTCGGCCTGGCGGGGCTCCAGCTTGTGGCCGTTCACGCTCACGCGGTCGCGCGGGCCCACCTGGTCGCCCACCTGGGCGGGCTTGCCGTTCAGCAGCACCGCACCCTGCTCGATGTAGCGGTCGGCCTCGCGGCGCGAGCACAGTCCGCTTTCGCTGATGAACTTGTTGAGGCGGATGGAGGCAGCAGCGGGCATGGTTCGGCGGGCATTAGGGTTGAGGCCCCGTATCCGGCACTGCGCAAGCGCAAGCCCGGCAACGGGGGCCGCAAAGGTACGGCTGCTGCCCGTCGGTTGCCCGGTTCGTCGGCTCGCGGCCGGATTGGCCGAGTCGGACAGCGGCAGCACTTAGAGCCTATCCAAATAGGGCAGCCGGGGCGGCGCGGTCGGGTGGC
>JANXMN010000106.1 GCA_025354605.1 Hymenobacter sp.
CACTGCCCAGGTGCCCAGAAACGACAGCCCGTTCAGCACAAACACCCAGCCCGCCGAATAGTAGGCAATAATGGCCCCACCGATGGCCGGCCCGATGGCCCGTGCCACGTTGTTGCTCACCCCGTTCAGCGTGATGGCCGACGGCAGGGCCGCCCGGGGCACCAGGTCGGTGGCCATGGCCTGCCAGATGGGGAGGTTCAGCGCCGCGCCCATGCCCAGCAAAAAGGTAAAGCCCAGCACGCCGTAGGCCGAAATACCCCCGAATAGCGTGAGCGCGCCCAGCCCCATGGCTACCACCGCCATAAAGCCCTGCGTGAAAAGCAGCAGCCGGCGGCGGTCCACCAAATCGGCCAGCACGCCGCCGGGCATGCTCAGCAGAAAAGCGGGCAGCGAGGTGGCCGTCTGCATCAGGGCTACCAGCAGGGCCGAGGTGGTGAGGGTGGTGACGAGCCATACGCCGGCCACGTTCTGCATCCAAGTGCCCACGTTCGACACCAAGCCTGCAATCCAGATGGCGCGGAAAACACCGTAGGCAAAGGGCGTCGAAAGGGTAACTCTGGCGGCGGGAGCAGTAGTTGGAGCAGTAGTAGTTTCAGGCATCGGGCAGCAACTGGGCTTTGCCAGTGATAACAGGTTGGCGGGGCAAATGGCTTGGCAGCGGTGGTGGAGCAATGTAGCACGAACTTTACAGTCCGCGCCCCTGCGCCGTGCGTCATCCAGAACGATTGGGACCGAATTCGTTCAACGTCTGGGCAGGGGCAAGCTCCGTCCTTACATCGTTCGAGCGCCCACCGACTCCCAACCGCTCTAACTTGCCGCTTCATTCCCTGCCGCTCCCATGCTTGCTCCCGCCGATTGGGCCCCTTTCATCAAGCGCCGCGCTACCGAGCTGGGCTTTATGGCCTGCGGCATCTCGAAGGCCGAATTTCTGGCAGAGGAAGCCCCGCGCCTCGAAACCTGGCTCACCCGCCGCATGAACGGCAACATGGGCTACATGGAAAACCACTTCGACAAGCGCCTCGACCCCCGCCTGCTGGTGGATGGTGCGAAGTCCGTGATTTCGCTGCTGCTCAACTACTACCCCGCCCCCGAAACCCAGCTGCCCGCCGACACCCTGCAAATCAGCAAGTATGCCTACGGGCGCGACTACCACTTCGTCATCAAGGACAAGCTGAAAGTGCTGCTGGCCGACATGGAAGCTCACATTGGGCAGATTGGCGGCCGCTGCTTCGTCGATTCGGCCCCGGTGCTCGACAAGGCCTGGGCCAAGAAGTCGGGCCTGGGCTGGGTGGGCAAAAACGCGAACCTGATTACGCCTGGCTCCGGCTCGTTCTATTTCATTGCCGAGCTGATTGTGGACGTGGAGCTGCCCGCCGATGGCCCCATCCGCGACTACTGCGGCACCTGCACCCGCTGCCTCGACGCCTGCCCCACCCAGGCCATCACCGAACCCTACGTGGTAGATGGCAGCAAGTGCATCAGCTACTTCACCATCGAGCTCAAGGGCCAGATTCCAACCGAAGTGGCCGGGCAGTTCGGCAACTGGGTGTTCGGCTGCGACATATGCCAGGACGTGTGCCCCTGGAACCGGTTCTCGAAGCCGCATCAGGAGCCGCAGTTCGACCCCGCCCCCGGCCTGAAAGACCTGAGCCCCGGCGACTGGCGCGAAATCACCCACGAGTTATTCAGCGAATTGTTCCGGCAGTCGGCCGTGAAACGCACCGGCTACGAGGGACTGCAACGCAACATCCGCTTCGTAACCGAAGCCGCGTCGCCGGACTTACCTCCTCCGGAATAAGGGAATGGCGGGCGAATAAAAAAGACCACTGCCTGTTTAGCAAAGCACTAACCCAGGAGTTCCGGGGCCAGCTCGCCGAATACCCGCTTCAGAATGCGGCGGTATATCCGGGCAAACTGCTGGTAGCACCAGTCGTGAAAATCGGGCAGCTCGGCCGGAAGCAGCAGCCGGAACGCCTTGCGTAGTTCTTTCTCGAACAGTGCCTTGCTGAAGCTCACTTTGAGCAAGATGATTTTGACGTAGTCCAGCATGGGTGAGCAGGAATAAGAAATAGCGGGGAAGAATAGATAATCAGGCCGGTGGGCCGGCAGTACAAGCGAGGCAGGTGCGTTAGGCAGATGCAGGTGCGTTGGGCATAAGAAAGATACAACCAACAACAGGCCCGGCAAGCGCAAACCTTTGCCCCAGCCAGCCCTGGCTGCCTGATACGCAAAAAGAGTGGCCTGGGCCACTCTTTTTGCGGGAAAAAGCCGAAATCTTGCACCAGTCGGCTAGACAAATAAATTTAGGGCCGCCTGCGCCGCCGCCGCGCTCACGGGCTCGTCGAAAGCTTCGGGCAGTGAGGGGTCGTGCACGGCCGTGTTGTCGCGGATGAGCAGCAGGGTGCTGAACGGCAGAGTCACCCCGGCCGAAGCACCCTGGGCCGCGTTCTCTTCGCCACCGGTGGCGGCCACAGTCAACGGCAGGGCATCGGTGGGGCGGGTAATGGCCGCATCATCGGTGCTGGGCCAGGGCAGTACCACGGCACCCCGGGTCCGGCGCAGCCCGCGCAGGTGGGCAGCGTGGCGGGCCTCGGTGGCCTGTATCCGCCAAAAGGCTGTTGCCAGCGGCACATCGGTGGTGAGGCCGGATGCGAGCGTTTTGTAGAGGCGGACGCCCAGGTCTTCGAGCTGCTGGGCCAGCGCCAGAAAGCTGTCATAGTCGCTGAACACGTTGGGAAACAGCACCGCGTTGGTGCTCACACCGTGCTGGCCGCTGAAATCGAACACAGGCGCGGCCGGCACCAGGGCCCCGGCCGTCTGCAGCGAACCAGTTAAGAACTGGACGTGCTGGGTCTGGTGGCTGAGCAACAGCCGAAAGTCGGCAGCCTGGGCGGCCGGAATGAGGGCCGTCGCGGCCAGGCCCCGGGTGTAGAGGGCGGCCTGCAAGCGCTCGAGCAGCAGCAGCAGCAGAATATTGTCGTAGGTAGTAGCCGGGGCCGCCATGGCCGGGGCCGCGCCCAAGCCCAGCGGCAGGGCGGCCGCTACCGTCCGGCCTAGGTGCGCCAGCAGGGTCCGCCGGGGAGTCGGGGCCGGCGAAGCTGGCGTGGCGGCCAGCTGGTCGAGCAGAGATATCAGCTTCATACGGGAATGGGCAGGTTATCGACGGAAATCACGTAGGGCGCGAAGTAAGGCGCCAGCACGGCGTTCACCTGGGTAGGCGTTTGGGTGAGCTGCTGGCCGTCGGGGCCCACCACGTCGGCGTCGGCAAACGAGCCGGGGGCTAACAGGTCGCGCACCGCGGCCGCCGAGCGCGCCTGCACCGACGATATTTTGACCAGCAGCGTCTGGTGATAGAAATTGGTGAGCAGCGGCAGAATGGGCGGATAGGCCGCCGCCGCCAGGTCTTCAAACTTTTTGGCCGCCGCCAGCACCCCGGCCCGGGTCGTGAGCGTGAACGAGTTCAGGTTGACGGCGAAATCGGCCGGCAGCACTTGCGTGCGGTTCGGGTTGATAAAGTAGCCTATTGCCTCGCGGTGAATCACCTCATGGTCGCGCATGTGCGCCAGCAGCGTGCGGTCGGTGGCCGTCAGGTCCGAAGCCGGGGCATCGACTACCTTCTGGTAGAGGGCGGCCTTGGCCAGGGCCAGCAGGTACACGTAGTACAACAGTCCGCTTTCCTGATTGGGCAGATTCAGCAGATGGGTGTCAACGATAACCGGTGTGGGCGTAGCGGTGCTGCAACCGGCCGATATCAGGGCAACTGTAGCGGCCGAAGCCGCCGTAACGCGCAAAAACCCGCGCCGGGCCAGCGGCTGCTTGTGCCAGGCCGCTAATGGAGAATGTTCAGACATGCAATTGAATAGTCGGGCCACTAAAAGCACCCGGCCTGCCGGGCCTTCGGCCACCGCAAAGGTACTCGCTACCCCTGCAATGGTTGCAACCGCCCCCAAAACAAAGCCGGCCCCGCTTGCGCAGGGCCGGCTTATTAGCCTGCAATCCCAAAAAGCCAGGATACCAAGCCGGGTAATTACATCACCAGACCACCAGCGCGCGAAGCATCGAGCACTTCGGCAGCCTGCAGGTACTCGTCGAACGAGGCCGCAGCCTGGTCGGGGAAGTACTGGTTGGCCAGGGCCGTGGTCGTTTCAACCGCCGCTGCCGTGGCGGTAGCGCCCTGCTTGGTGTTGTCCTCGCGGGGGCTGGGCTTGGCAGTATCGTAAGCCGGAATAGAGAAGGAGCCGTTCCCGAAATTGAACGTGGTAGGCACGGCACCAGTAGTGCCGCTGGTGTAGGCCGGGCCGGCCGGCGCGGCTAGGGCCGAGTCCGAAGCCGGAATCCAGGGACGGATGGCGGCGGCTGCCGCGCCGGGGCGGGTCGAGCGCATGTAGCGCACGTGAGCGGCGTGGCGGGCTTCCATCGAATGAATCTTCAGGGCCGTGGTGAGCAGGTCGGTGCCAAGCAGCTCAGCGGCGCGGCCCTTATAGGCGCGCACGCCAGTATCTTCCAGCACCTGGGCTACCAGCAGTTGGGTGTCGTAGTCGGTAGCGAAATTCGGAATAGCCGAAGCCTTGAATCGCACGCCGCTCACCGGCGTGCCGCCCAGGCTGCGGATGGTGCCGCCGGAGCCGCCGGTACCGCCGAGCAGGGCTACGTGCTGGTCTTCGTGGGTTTTGATTTTCTGGATGGCGGCCGCGTCCGTGCTACCGGCCGGAATCTTGCCGGCGGCAATCAGCTGGGCGTAGAAGTCGGCTTCGAGCAACTCCAGGGTCAGGGCGTAGTTCAAGATGTCGACGGAGGTCGACTTCACGCCGGTTTCGCCGGCGTAGGCTTTGCTGAACAGTGAGCCAATGAACAGTGGCGTCGCGGCCATGGCCGTGCGCTTAGCCAGGGTACCGAGGGAGTTGAAAACGGCCCGGCGGGAGTCGAAGCGGCCCATGATGTCGGCATCCACTTCGGCGAGTTGGTCAATAATTTTGAAGAAATCCATGAGGCAGCGAAGTTGAAGGGAGAGGAGTTATTGACCTACTTTGCTGCCATCGATGGTCTGCGATACGAAAGGCTGCACCAAAGGCAGCACTTCGGCCGGCGTGCGGGCGAGGTCGAGGCCGTTGCTGTCAGCGGTGTCGGAGAAGGTGCCGAGCGATACAAAATTGCGGATGATGGAAGCATGGCGGGCCTCAACCGATACAATCTGGCCGGCGACGACCAGGTAAGCAGGGTCTTTAATAAGCTTACCCGCCCCGTTATAGGCCGACACGCCGATGTCTTCAAACGTCTGGGCAGCGCCCAATACCGAAGCGGCTTTGGTGAAATCGATGGTGGTGAACACCGGTGTCAGGTCGCCGATAATCTGGCCGGGAGCGTCGCGGTTGATGGCCGCTTTCAGAAAATCGCGGTGCAGCGCTTCGTGCTTGGCTACTTCCTGGAAGTAGAGAAGCTGCGTGGGGGTGAAGTCGGCAGCGGGCGCAGCCACGACTTTAGCGTAGAACGCGGCTTCGAGTTGCTCCAGGGCATAGGCATAGTTTAACACGCCCACGTCGCCGGCCCCCAGGCCGACGGTGTTGCTAGGCACGACGGTTTCGCTGTCTTTCGAGCAGCCAGCCAGTGCCAGGGCCGTAGCCCCGGCCGTGGCTCCGGCATACATGAAGAACGAACGGCGCTTGATGGGCATGTACAGCGGTTGAGGGCGCTTAGTGGAACTGGTTGGGCTGCCAGTATCGTGAGGGGAGTTCATAAGAAAAGCAAAGAGAATCAGTAATATTTTCTGCAATTACAGCAGTTCTTGGGTTAATTAACTTCTATTGCTGGACTGCCTCTTACTTTAAGAAGGGGCCACTTGAGTTTGAACAGTCGCATTGTGGGCTTCAACTGGAGAGCTACCATAGGGGCATATTTCCCAGGTGCTTGGTTGCTTTATTCACTAGCAAAAACCAACTATGTGGCTCAAAAGGCAGCATATGAACGGGTTGAAGATAGTTTAGCTGAGTGCCGGCACAAAAAAAGGCTGCTCCGGAGAGCAGCCTTCTACGCAGCGCGATAATTCCGGCAAACTAGGCCAGGAAAGTGCTACCGTTTACAACAAACGTACGTGCAATGGTTTTCACCGTTGTTACGTCCAGGGCCTCATCGAAGGCTTCGGAGAATGCCGCAGCCGGAAAATTGAACGAAGCAAGCGCTGTTTGCAGATTAACGCCGCCTTGGGTAACGTTGCTTTCAGCCTCAAAAGTCACACCTGTGGGGGCGTTGGTGTTGTTGCCGGCACCATAAATCGGGGCCGTTTGAGTGGGCGAGGCACCGCCATTGTCGGTATCCGAAATCCAGCTCTTAGGTGCAGCATTATAGGGCGAGATGGGAAGGCCTTGCGAAGCTGCATTGTTGGTGGGGCCGGCCCGGCGCATGGTGCGCAGACGCGAGGCGTGGCGAGCTTCTACCGAGTGGATGTTCAGGGCCGCCGTAAGCACCGTTTTATTGCTTATCAGTAGGGGTGCGCCTCCCTTGTAGGCCCGTACACCAGTATCTTCCAACGACTGGGCTACGGCCAGATACGTGAGCGGATTGGCAAATACGTCGGCGAAGGGACCAGCGTTGGTGCCTTTACCGCCGGTGAAGTCGAACGTGGCGGCACCTGGGTCGGCAATGGCCGCAGCCCCCAACACCGATTTCAGGAAGCTGACGTGGTTGCGCTCATCCGTGGCAATCAGGTCAAGAGCAGCCTTGTTAGTGGCACTAAAACCAGCCTGAAGGGCCGTAGCGGCCTGCCCACGCTGATAAAAATACATTTCCAGGTACTCCAGGCTCAAGGCGAAGTTAAGCACATCATTAACCGATGCACCCACTGGCGTTTGAGCATAGGCTTTATTGAAAACAGCACCCAGAGCCAGCGGCACCGCTGCAGCCGAAAGCTTTTGGCCCAGGCCGCTCATGTGCTTGAAAATGCTACGACGCGAATCAAGACGGTCGTATACTTCCGGGTCCACTTTCTCGATTTCCGAGATAATTTGAAAAATATTCATGGCGATGAGGAAATCAGATTTAGAAAAAGGAAAGGGACAGACTATTTAAGAAGCGACACGTCGAGCATGGAGCCCTCGGCCAGGAACTTATTGGCCATGGCCACTACTTCGGTCGGAGCCATAGCTCGCTCCAGGCTGGAGTTGGCCGGCGCGTTGTTGGTGGCCACGGAACTGTTGCTCGCCGTGGTGAGCGTTAACACGTCATTTCCAACAAAAGAGGCTTCCGTTACCAAGTCGCGGATGATTGCGGCGTGGCGGGCTTCGACCGACACGATTTTACCAGCCAAGGCCAAATAAGCCGGCGAGGTGATATACTGCCCAGCACCGTTGTAAGCCGAAACACCAAGGTCTTCGAAGGACTTGGCTGCGCCCAGCACGCTGGTGCGGCTGGTGAAGTCAATGGCCGTGAAATTCGGCGTCAGGGCTTTGATGGCATTAGTACCCAGTGCTGCCTTGAAGAATTCGCGGTGAATTACTTCGTGGTAGTACAGGTCATCGAGAATCATCTTCTCGGCACTGGTAGCTCCCAAGCCTTTGTAGTAAGTGCCATCACGCAGCGTCGTGTAGAACGCGGCTTCAAGCTGCTCTAGAGCGTAGGCATAGTTCAGGACGCCAAAATCGCCCGAGCCAACACTAACCAAGTTGTTCGTGCTGGTACCGGGGTCGCTGTCTTTCGAGCAGCCGGCCAGCACCAAGGCTGTAGCCCCGGCCGTGGCACCGGCATACATGAAGAACGAGCGGCGCTTGATAGGCGTGTACAGCGGTTGGGCAAACGAGGTATCGTCGGTCCCGCTAGGCTGAAGGTTATTAGACATGAGCGTGGTTTATTTTAGTGAGGAATTGGGATGGTGTGCGTAAAGACAATAGGAAGCCGCCCGGCCCAGAAGGGCCAGTTTTTTCCCGGGGGTGTTCCAGACCTGTAGGTGATTTGGAGGCAGATACGGCAACTGGCTAGCAAAAGGATTGGAAATGCCCGTATTTTTTCCTGCAGCGGTGGTTGAATGGTTGTGGTTATTTCTGCCCAAATCTTCTTCGGCAAGATGAATGAGCCGTTTGGCGCTACTTTTAAGCGCCGCAAACTGGCCGGGAGCAATGGGACGACTTTGGGCGCTATTCGTAATACTATGCCTGCTGCGTGGGCCGGTAGCCGGGCTGGCGCAGCAACCGGGGGCGTCCGCATCCCCAGCCGCCTCCGTTGATGTCGTGCTGCTGGCCAGCCCCACTGCCCTGCCCGTGACGGGCACTTACACCATTGCCTTCCGCCTGCGCGGCGGGCAATTGGACAAGTATTCGGAATTTCCCGAGCTGGAAGGCTTCAAGAAAAGCAGCCGCAGCAGCACCATCACCACGCGCATTGTGCAGGGTCGCCGCTTCAGCGACCTCACCATCACCCAGAAGTACGTACCTTACGGCGAAGGCGACGTGGCGCTCAAGCCTTTTCAGCTCACGGTGAACGGGGTGGTGCTGCGCGGCCAGGCCACCACCGTGCACGTGGGGCCGGCCCCGCCGGCCAACCCCGGCACCATCACCAAACCCGCCGACCCCACTGCTGCGCTGCAGGCCGTGGCCGACCTCGACAAGATGTTCGGCAAGCCCAAGCCGGCCCTGTACGAGGACGTGCCCGACCACGCTTTTCTGGCCGTGCTGGCCGACCGGCCACGCGTGTACCAGGGCCAGGGCGTGCGCGTGGGGCTGTATTTCTTCCTCAAGCCCGAAGACCAGGGCCTACTCGCCTTCCACGATTTCGACGACCAGCTGCCGCCGCTGCTGCACGAGCTGCACCAGGCCACGGCCTGGCAGGAACCCGGCCCCGAGCCCAGCGTGACGGCGGATACGGTGCGCCACCGGGGCGAAAAATACCTGCGCTTCCGGCTGGCCGAAAACCTGTATTACCCGCTCACGCCCCAGCCCCTGCACTTCCCATCGCTGGCCCTAACGATGGTGAAGTTCAAGGTGCTGAAGAAGGCCGAGGCGGGCCAGGAAGACCGGCTGGCGGGCTACAAAACCTACCTGTCGCCGGGCCTCACGGTGCCGGTGCTGCCGCTGCCGGGCGGGCGGGCGGGC
>JANXMN010000146.1 GCA_025354605.1 Hymenobacter sp.
AAAACAGAACGTCATGCTGAGCGCAGTGAAGCATCTCTACCGCGCAACTAATCAATTTTAGTATGGCGGTAGAGATGCTTCGGCTGCGCTCGGCATGACGTTCTGTTTTGATTCAAACGCCCCCTACACTTCGCACCCCTCCGGACCGCAGGCGTCGCCCTCGGCCACCAGCGTCAGGGCCGGTTGGGTGGGCTTGAATTCCTCGTACACCTTCTCCAGCACCTCGGCAAACAGCTCGGGCTGCTGCGCGCCCGATACGGCGTACTTGTCCTCGAACACGAAAAAGGGCACGCCGCGCACCCCGATTTGCTGGGCGTGGTACTCGTCGAGGCGCACGGCTTCGGCGTAGGTGCCGGCCGTGAGGGCTGCGCGGCTTTCGGCGGCGTCGAGGCCGACTTCGGTGCCGAGCTTAACCAGGTTGTCGAGGTCGCCGATGTTCTGGCCTTCGAGGTAATAGGCGGCCATGAGGCGCTCCTTGGTGGCATCCTGCTTGCCATGGTGGGCGCCGAGGTGAATGAGCTGATGGGCCAGAAACGTATTGGCCGGAATGGCTTTGTCGAACTGGTAGTCGAGGCCGACTTCGCGGGCCACGATGGTCATTTGCTCACTCATGCGGCGGCCTTCTTCGGGCGACACGCCCTTCTTTTTGGCCAGCGAGTCGTGAATGCTTTCGCCGGGGATGGGCTCGAAGTCGGGCGTGAGCTGGAAGCTATGCCACACGACTTCCACTTCGTCGCGGTGGGCGAAGCCAGCCAGGGCTTTTTCAAACTTGCGCTTGCCGACGTAGCAGAACGGGCACACCACGTCGGACCAGATGTCAACTTTCATATCGTTGGGGAATTTTGATGCTGCGGAAGTGGCTACAAGAATCCGGCGGGGCAAAAAGTTTCGCGCGGGCGGCCAGCTGTCGCGGGCCGGGGCTCTGCCGCCGGGCGGCTCTGCTGGCTGGGTGTGCGCTGCCGAAGGCGGGCGGCCCTGGGCCAAACTCCGCGCCGGGCCGCTAGCTTTGAGGGCGTCACCCCGTGCTGTTGCTATGTCCCTGCCTTATCGCCGCCTCGTCGTTAAAATCGGCTCCAACGTCCTCACCCGGGCCGATGGCCTGCCCGACCTGGCCCGTATGACGCACTTAGTGGAGCAGATTGTGGCCCTGAAGGCGCAGGCCCGCCAAGTCATCGTGGTATCGTCGGGTGCCGTGGCGGCGGGGCGCAGCCTCATCAGCCTCCCCAACCCAGCCGATGCCGTGCGCAGCCGCCAGCTGCTGGCCGCCGTGGGCCAGGTGAAGCTACTGAGCACCTACGCCGACCTGCTGGCCCACCACGGCCTGCTCTGCGCCCAGGTGCTCGTTACGAAAGAGGATTTCCGCGACCGGCAGCACTACCTAAACATGCGCAACTGCTTTCAGGAGCTGCTGCAGCAGCAGGTGATTCCGATTGTGAACGAGAACGATGTCATCTCCGTGACGGAGCTGATGTTTACCGACAACGACGAGCTGGCCAGCCTCATCGCCGCCCAGCTCGACGCCGATGCCCTCATCATCCTCACCAACGTGGACGGCATTTTTACCGGCGACCCGCGCCAGCCCGGCGCCGAGCTGATTCGGGAAATCGCGCCGGCCGATACTGGCTTCGAGCAGTTCATCACGGCGCAGCGCTTGCAGTTTGGGCGGGGTGGCATGCTTACCAAGTGCCACATGGCGCACAAGGTGGCCCGGCTGGGCATCAGCGTACACATTGCCAATGGCACCGCGCCCGATATTCTGCCGCGGGTGCTGGCCGAAACGGTGCCGCATACCTGGTTCCGGCCCAGCAAAACGGCCTCGGGCCGGAAGAAGTGGCTGGCCCACGCGCAGGCCGCCGCCAAGGCCACCGTGCGCGTAAATGCCGGGGCGCGCGCCGCCCTCACGGCTCCAGGCCGGGCCACCAGCCTGCTGCCAGTGGGCGTGCTCAGCATCGAAGGCCAGTTTCAGAAAGGCGACATTGTGCAGCTGGCCGACGAGGCCGGCCAGCCGCTGGGCCTGGGCATGGCCGAGTACGGGGCCGAAAAAGCCCGCGAGCGCCTGGGCCGCCAGCACGAGCGGCCGCTGGTGCACTACGACTACCTGTTCCTCCACCCGGAAATATTGAGTTAAGAGTTCAGTGTTAAAAGTTAAACCTCATGCTCCACTTTTTAACCCTTAACTCCTAACCTTTAACTCTTAAACTCTCCCAGAGTGGACCTGCAACCCCAATTAGAAGCCTGCCGACAAGCCAGCCGCACCCTGGCCACCGTGCCCGCCGCCACCATAGCCGCGCTGCTGCGCGACCTGGCCGCGACCTTGGAGGCCACCACCGATTTTCTGCTGGCCGAGAATGCCCGCGACCTGGCCCGCCTGCCCGAAACCGACCCGCGCCACGACCGCCTGCGCCTCACTCCCACCCGCCTGGCCGGCATTGCCGCCGACCTGCGCACCGTAGCCGCCCTGCCCACACCCACGGGTGAAATTATCAGCCAGAAGGAGCTGCTCAATGGCCTGCGCCTGAGCAAAGTGCGGGTGCCACTCGGCGTGGTGGGCATCATCTACGAAGCCCGGCCCAACGTTACTATCGACAGCCTGGCCTTGTGCCTGAAAACCGGCAACGCCTGCCTGCTGAAGGGCAGCTCCGACGCGGCCCACTCCAACGCCGCGCTGCTGGCGGTGGCCGCGCCGGTGCTGGCCCGCCACGGCCTGCCGCCTGCCGCCGCCACGCTGCTGCCGGCCGAGCGGGCCACCACCGAGGCCTTGCTGCGGGCCGTGGGCTACATCGACGTGGTGATTCCGCGCGGCAGCCAGGGCCTCATCAATTACGTGCGCGAAAACGCCCGGGTGCCCGTCATCGAAACCGGGGCCGGGGTGGTGCATACCTACTTCGATGCCAGCGGCGACCTGGCCAGCGGCGCGGCCATCATCGCTAACGCCAAAACCCGGCGCGTGAGCGTGTGCAACGCCCTCGACTGCCTGCTGCTGCACGAGAGCCGCCTGGCCGAGCTGCCCGCCCTGCTGGCCCCGCTGGCGGCGGCCGGCGTGCAGCTCTTTGCCGATATTCCCGCTCACGCCGCGCTGGCCGGCCACTACCCGCCCCCCTTGCTGGCCCACGCTACACCGGCGCACTTCGGCACCGAGTTTCTGGCGCTGCGCCTGGCCGTGAAAACCGTGGCTTCATTGCCCGAGGCGCTCGACCACATCGCCCAGTTCGGTTCGAAGCACAGCGAGGCTATTATTTCGGCCGATGCGGCCAGCATCGAAACCTTTTTGAATGCCGTGGATGCCGCCGCCGTGTACGCCAACGCTTCCACGGCCTTCACCGACGGTGCGCAGTTCGGACTGGGGGCCGAAATCGGTATCAGCACCCAGAAGCTGCACGCCCGTGGCCCCATGGGCCTGGAGGAACTCACCACCTACAAATGGCTGGTGCGCGGCACGGGCCAAGTGCGGAATAGTTAGTCAGCACGTCATGACGTTCTTTGGCCTCTTATGAATTCTCCCCTGCATTTCCGCGCCGCTCTGGAGCCGGGCGGCCCCAGCTTCATGCCCACCCAAATCCTGGTGGTGCCGGCCGAGGTGCTGGTTGCGCTGGGCAAAGGCCTGAAGCGTGTCATCGTTACCATTCGGGGGCACGCGCTGCGACTGGGGCTGCTGCCGTTGGAAGGCGGCGGGCGCTACCTGATGCTGAACAAGGACGTGTGCGCCACCGTGGGTATTCAGTTTGGTGATGAAGTGGAGGCCGCCATCGAGCCCGACCCCAACCCCGACCACGTGGACCTGCCCGAGGAGCTGGCCGAAGCCCTGGCCGCCTGGCCCGAAGCCGAAGCGGCTTTCCAGAACTACAGCGGCGCGCACCGCCGCAGCATGGCCCGGCTGGTAGCCGAGGGCAAGCAGCGCGAAACCCGCATCCGCCGCGCGCTGCGGCTCACCGAAAACCTGGGCCGGGGTCTGCACCCGTATCGGGGAGACTGAACAGGAGCGGACTGTAGGCTGCCAGATTGGTGCGTTTTGGTCATCGTTCAAACTGTTGCAAAGAATGCTTCAAGCACGGTGGTTCTTCGCAAGTTCAGGATGACACACGGAGGTGTTTCAATCTTTCAAGACAATGCTCACCACGCGGCCCGGCCCATCGACCATAAACTTGCACTCGTTGAAATCGGGCGCGGCCACGGTGGGGCGCACGTTGTTGGAGAAGGCGTAGGGCTCGGTGGGAATGCCGAGGAAATTCTTGTCGATTTTGTTGTTGTTGTTCATGTCCTGGGTGAGGGACACGGCCCATTCGCCGCGCGGCAGGTCGATGGACAGCGCGATTTCACTCTTGCCCTCCGGGTTCACGGCCCGCGAAAAAGCCCACTGTCCGCTTTTGAGGAATCCGGCGCGGGTGTTGTAGAAATAGAGCTTCACCATGGAGGAGGTGGAAGCCAGGGCCGAAACGCGCACCGTGACGGATTGAGTATCGGCGGCCGGGGCGGCCGCGCCTAGCAGCAGGGCACCCAGGGGCAGCACGAAGGCAGTCAGCAATTTCATAGGCAGGCTTGCGAGGGGGTTGGATGTGAGCGGCTAACGCGGCCGGGGACCTAAAGGGTTCGAACGGCGCGCCGGCGGCCGCGGCCGGGCACAACCCCACCGGCCCGAAATGGGTAAGCAGGGCACAGCGGGCCGCCATTCGGCTTCGCATCTTTACCGCATGGAAGGGCTAACAAAGATTGATGACCTCGGCAAGCCGCGGGTGGTGATTGTGGGCGGCGGCTTCGGTGGCCTGGAGCTGGCCAAAAGCCTGGCCGACGCGCCGGTGCAGGTGGTGCTGCTCGATAAGCAGAACTACCACACGTTCCAGCCGCTGCTCTACCAGGTGGCCACGGCGGGACTGGATGAGGGCGATATCGTGTCGCCGTTTCGCAAAATCCTGAGCGAGCAGGAGAATTTTTACTTCCGGCTGGCCGAAGTGCAGGGCGTGGATACTGACAAGCAGGTGGTGGAAACCACCATTGGGCTGCTGCGCTACGACTACCTGGTGCTGGCCACCGGGGCCGAGCCCAACTACTTCGGCGACGCGGCGATGGAGAAGAATTCCATCGCCATCAAAAGCGTGGAGGAGGCCATTGAGCTGCGTAACACCGTCCTTTCCAACTTCGAGCAGGCGCTCCAGCTCGGCGACTACGAGCAAATCAACAGCCTGCTCGACTTCGTGATTGTGGGCGGCGGTCCCACGGGCGTCGAAATCGCGGGCGCGCTGAGCGAGCTGCGCACCCATGTATTCCCGAAGGACTACCGCGAGCTGGATTTCCGCGAAATGGACATTCACCTGGTGCAGAGCGGGCCAGTGCTGCTGAAAGGGATGTCGGCCAATGCCTCGCAGAAGGCGCTGGAGTCGTTGCGCTCGTTTGGGGTACAGGTGTGGCTGGAGGCGCGGGTGAAGTCGTACGACGGCTACACGGTCACGCTCAACACCGGCCAGCAGTTCATCTCGCGCACGGTTATTTGGGCGGCGGGCGTCACCGGCGCGCCCATCGCGGGCCTGCGGGCCGACTGCCTGCTGCCCGGCAACCGCTACGCCGTGGACGAGTACAGTCGCGTGCAGGGCTACGACAACGTGTTTGCCATCGGCGACATCGCGGCCATGAAAAACGCCGAATATCCCGAGGGCC
>JANXMN010000173.1 GCA_025354605.1 Hymenobacter sp.
ATGCCTTCTGGCAGGACGATGCCAAGCGCACCTGCCAAGTGTGCGGCACTTACATGGCAGCGCCCGCGCCGGTGGTGTAGCGCCTGTTGGTAAGGTAAAAGAACGTCATGCTGAGCGCAGCCGAAGCATCTCGCGTGCAATAGTAAATCCAGTCGATTAGGTTACTACCACGGGCGAGATGCTTCGACTACGCTCAGCATGACGTTCTTTATATAGTGCGCGAACGCCGGCCGAGCTACCCTGCCACTACCGGGGCGGGCGCTGCCATATAGGTGCCGCATACAGTGCAGGTGCGCTTAGCGTCGTCCTGCCAGAAGGCATTCATGATGGGCGGCAGCTGGGTGACGATGTCGGTAATCTCGGCAAACTCCTCGTAGAGCTTGTGGCCGCAGTTTTCGCAGTACCACTGGAAGCCGTCGATTTCGCCGGCGGTGCGGTAGCGCTCAATCACGAGGCCCACGGTGCCGGCCGGGCGGCGCGGCGAGTGCGGCACGTTGGGGGGCAGCAGAAACATTTCGCCGGGACCGATGAAGATGTCGACAGGCTGGCCGTCTTCGATGATTTTGACGGTCATCGTGCCTTCGATTTGCCAGAACAGCTCCTCACCGGCGTCGACGTGGTAGTCTTTGCGGGCGTTGGGGCCGCCTACCACCATCACGATAAAGTCTTTATTGTCCTTGAACACCTGCTGATTGCCCACCGGGGGCTTGAGCAGGTGGCGGTGCTCGTCAATCCACTGCTGCATGTTGAAGGGGCGCGCTATCATGGGCGGGGAGGGGTGGGGTGAAGCAATTCGTCAAAACTAGTTAAGATGCCGCATTACTTTTGCCTGGTCACCGGCCTAGCTATGTAGAGCCGTGAGTACATGCAACCTTATGACGGACCCTCTTTTTCCTTTATCCCGTCAGGCGCTGGCCAGGCGCTGGTTATTGCTAGGGGCGGTGGTGTACGTGGGGGCGTATATTGGCTACTCGTGGCCATTGGCGCAGGAGTTTCAGACTGCTTTCGTGGGCTTGGCGCGGGGCGACGCCAATCAGTACGTATGGAATGCCTATAATTTTCAGCAGCAGGTAGCCGCCGGGGCCAATCCATTTCGCACATTGCTACTACTCTATCCCGAGGGGGTTGGTTTGTGGCTGCATACGTATACTCCGGTATTAGGACTGCTGAATGTGCTGTTGCACCAGGAAATCCTGACTGTGAACGTGGGCTTGCTGCTAAGCTTCGGGCTGTCGGGGGTGGGAGCCGCTCGGCTAGCCGGACGCTGGGTACGCAGCCCACTGCTGTGCCTGCTCGTGGGGTTTGCCTTCGCCTTTTCGCCATACAAGCTAGCGCACTGGCCCGAGCACTACCATCTGCTGTTAACGGCCACCGTGCCCTTTTACGTGATGGCTTATCTGAATGCCCTCGCATTCAGGCCGGGGCAGCTGCCGCAGGTGCAAAACTGGACCAGTGCGGTAGGGTGCGTAGCGCTGCTGCTGCTAACGCTCTTCAGTGATTATTACACGCTGGCCGGCCTGGTTTATTTTTCAGTGGGCTATGCGGCCTGGTTCGTGTTGCGGCTAGGCGAAGTGAATTGGCACCGCCCCCGCGCCTGGTTGCTGCTACTGACCGGGCTGGTGGCTGGCCACTTGGTTTCGCGCCTACTCGACTTGGCTGGCGTGCCCGATAATTCGGGTTTCTGGTGGGGGGGCGACCTGGCAGGCTACTTAGTGCCACCACTAGGCAACCGCTGGCTAGCTACACCGGCCACCGATGCGCTATGGCATAATGCCACGCGCTTCAGCATCCCAGGCTCGGTCGAGAACGTGATGTTTGTGGGCTATGCCCTACCCCTACTGGCCCTGGTGCTGGCCTGCTGGCGCTTGCCGGTGTCGGAAACACCTGACGGCGACAGGACGCGGGCTACCGAAGCACGGCCCCTGTGGGCAATGGTGCTGCTGTTTCTGCTACTAACTATGCCGGTGGTCAAGCTGCTGGGGCATACCGTGCTGCGTTCGGTTACCGGATTAGTTCATTTTATCCCTTTCCTCAATAACATACGCTGCCCGACACGCTATGTGATGCTGCTCACGCTACTGCTGCCGCTGGCCGTGAGTATCCGGCTAGAGCGTTGGGGGCAACATCGCCCGGCGAGCGTGCGCTGGTTGGTGGCGGCAGGACTGAGTTTGCTGGTCGTGCTGGAGTATCAGGTGCGCCCCTTTTCCCTGGTGCGTACCACCGACGTACCGGCCGTTTACACAGTGGCGGCTGCTTTGCCGGGGGCGGCATTATACCCTATTCCGATTGGCCTGCTCGATGGGTACCGGCAAGTTGGCATAGCCAATCCAGCCGAGCTCTTCTATCAGACCCGGCACCACAAAGCTTTACCGGGGGGCTACATCTCGCGCATCCCGGAGGCTACTTTTGCGGCCTTCGCCACTGCCGACCCCGTACAGCGGGCACTCTTACGTGCCCAGCAGCCCGATTCGACCCCGGCCGCCTTACCCAGCACCGCGCAGACCCGCGCCTTTCTGCGACGATACCAGCCAGCCGCTTTCGTGGTGCACCCCGAGTTTCGAAACTCCGCCGTGCATGTGCTACTGCGCCAATTACTCCAGCCCGTGGGCTATTGCGAACAGGTGGTGCGCGGCTATGTGCTGGTGCAGCCCTGCCGAGTCGTCGATTCAGTGTCAACCGTTACCTCCCCCACGCATACGAATGAATGACCATGTACTCCCGTACCGCGCCCTGGTGGGTGGCTCCACCCAGGGCATTGGCCGGGCCGTGGCCCAGCTGCTGGCCGAGCGCGGCTGCGCCCTCACCCTACTGGCCCGCAACGAAGACCGTCTGCGCGAAACCGTAGCCGCCCTGCTCAGCCCCACCGGCCACCAGCACGACTACCTGGTGGCCGATTTCGACGACCCCAGCCACCTCGCCGAAGTCGTGCACGCTTACCTGGCCGAGCACCCCGCCGGCTTCCATATTCTAGTGAATAATACCGGCGGCCCGGCCGGCGGCCCGCTGCTCGATGCCCCAGTCGATGCGCTGCGGATGGCTTTCAACCAGCACGTTATCTGCAATCATTTGCTGGCGCAGGCGCTGGTGCCGGCCATGCGGGCGGCGGGGTTCGGGCGCATCATCAATATCATCAGCACTTCGGTGAAGGTACCGCTGGCGGGCCTGGGCGTGAGCAACACCATCCGGGGCGCGGTGGCCAGCTGGGCCAAAACCCTGGCCAACGAGCTGGGCCCGCACGGCATCACCGTGAACAACGTGCTGCCCGGGGCCACCCTCACGCAGCGCCACACCTCCCTCATCGAAAAGAAAATTGCCCAAACCGGTCAGTCGGCCGAATCCATCGAGGCCGATATGCTGAAGGCCATTCCGGCCCGGCGCTTCGGCCTAGCCGAGGAAGTAGCGGCTGCCGTGGCCTTCCTGGCCTCGCCGGCGGCCGGCTACATCAATGGCACCAGCGTGCCGGTCGATGGCGGCCGCACGGGCGCGCTGTAGCCGCAGCAGCAGCAGACAAAACAGGTGACGGCTATTCGGCCAGCCACTGCGTGGTGTGATAGTCGCCGGGGCCGAAGAACAGGCGCAGCAGCTCGTCGGTTAGCTTGGGGCCGTTGGCGCTGTTGGTGAAAAAAACCAGGCTTTCCTGCTGGTCGGGCAGGGTCAGGTAGAAACCTTTGAAAGGGCCATTGTCGCCCCATTGCCACTGGGCCAGGCCCCGGCTGGTAGTGGCCAGGCCCACGCCGCAGGCCCAGGCAATAAAGCCATCGGTAGGCGTGGCGGCCTGGCCGTAGCGGTTGGCCTCGTTGGCGGGCGTGCGCAGCAGGCGGGCAGTGGCCGGTTTCAGGCCCCGGCCCGTCATGAGGGCCTGTAAAAACCGGCTGTAGTCGGTGGCCGGACCGAGCAGGCTGAAGGCCCCGTACCCTTCGGCAAAGTGATTGATAGGCACGGGCTGGCCCTTGCCGTCGTGGCCCGACGCGGCATTGGGGGCGAAAGCCGGCTGCCACACAAAGCTGCTGTGCATCAGGCGCAGCGGCCCGAAAACCTCTTCCCGGGCCAGCGTTTCGAACGACTTGCCGGTGAGGTGCTCCAGCGTTTGCTGGAGCAGCACGTAGCCCTCGCCCGAGTAGTTCCAGCAACTGTCGGGGGCGTATTTCAGGCGTAGCGGCGTGGTTTTCCACGCGGGACTGAGGGGGTTAGCGGCCCAGTTGGG
Organism: Hymenobacter sp.; assembly: GCA_025354605.1. Classification (GTDB taxonomy): domain Bacteria; phylum Bacteroidota; class Bacteroidia; order Cytophagales; family Hymenobacteraceae; genus Hymenobacter. The sequence goes on from JANXMN010000173.1 coordinate 4,205, forward strand.
CAGGCCGGTGGTGTGTCCCAGCACCATGCGGGCCGTGATTTTATCGGCATTGCGTGCGCCTTGCAGGCGCGGGTAAGGTGCGTAGCCCAACAAGGGCTTATCCAGTTCAAACACACCCCGGTCGAGCAGGCGCAGAGCCACGTAGGCCAGCACCGCCTTGCCCAGCGACGCCGCTTCAAACGTGGTTGTCGCATTCACGCGAGCGGGCTGGCCGGCGGTGCGCGCCCCCAGCGCGTAGGCGCGCACTTTGCTGCCTTTCGTGTACACTAGCTGCATACCTGGCACGCCGGCTTTCTGCATGAGAGCCGTGAGAGTAGCGTCCGAAGGCAGCGTTTGGGCGTGAGCGAATGTGCCGGATAGCAGCACCAGCAGCAGCACAAGTGGTTTTGTCATGGACGGCAAGGTAGTGCGCTGCTGCCAGAGGCGGGTGCGGCCGCCTACTTCCAGGCATGCAGCAGGCGGCGCACCAGCACGATTTCGCCGGTGTGGTAAGCGGCGTGGTCGGCAATGAGCAAGGCTTCGCGCAGTACGGTCTGGCCCGTGCCGTGGGGCAGGGGGGCCAGCAAATCGGTGGCGGGGTTTTGCAGCAAGTCGATGAACCGCTGCTGGTCCTGCCGAATCTGATGCAGCGTGGCCTGCCAGGTGGCCTCATTGGCGGTGGCGGTTTTGGCCGGCCAGTAGCCCTCGGGCCACGGCGGCGACGGGTGCCGGGCGTCGAGGCTGAACGCCAGAATGTCCTCCTGCGCAATGCGCACATGCTCGACCAACTGCCAGATGGTGTAGGGCACCTGCGGCACCTGCCGGTTCCAGAGCTCGGGCGTGAGGCCGGCCGTGGCTTCCTCGAAGGTGGCATGCGCCTGGCCCTGAGTAAGCAGGTTGATAATTTCGGCCACGAGGCCGGCACGGGTGGATTGGTCCATAACAGGAAAGGCTGAGCAGGGAAATCGCAATATCGGCTGGTTTCAGCCGGCATCCGGCGCGGGCCGTATACGCAGCCATTCGTTTCACTTCTCACCTTCCCGCATCATGGCCAATACCACCAATACCCCGAAGCACACCGACCCGGCAACCAAAAACGCCGAGAAAAAGAACGAAGTGGTTATCAAGGATAAGACCTCGGGCAAGGCCGTGAAAACCCAAAAGAAATAGCCCACCCGAACAACATAAAAGAGCCCGCCGCGTCTGACGCGGCGGGCTCTTTTGGGTAGGTGCGTCGCAAAACCAGGCGGCCATCGAGGCGAGTGCACTGGCCGCTGCCGCCTTGGCTACTTTCGCTGTCGCGCATTCAGCGCCCCGGTCGAATACAGAGCCGCGCCAATGAGGATGGGCTGGAAAAACAGCCGCGCCAGTCGCTTCTTATCCGTATCGAGGCCGAAGGCGGAAAGGTGGTGGGTGTACTGGTGAATATTGCCGGGGAATACCGCCGCGAAAAACCCGGCCAGGCCCACGCCCATTTCCACCCGCCGGCGCTTCCAAAGCAACAGGGCCAGGCCCAGGGCAATTTCCACCACGCCCGACTGTAGCACCACGGTGTCCTTTTCAAGGGGGATAAAGTCGGGCACCTGGGCCTGAAAATCCCGGCGGGCAAAGGTGAGGTGGCCGGTGCCAGCCATGACCATAAAGGTGCCCAGCAGCCCGCGGGCCACGTTTTGGAGAGTGGTTGTATGAGTTTTGGGGCGCATAGCGGGCGGGAAGCTTAGTTGAAAGCCTTGCTATACGGCCAGTCGGCGCTTGGGGTGCCAGTTGGCGGGCAGCCAGCCGGGCAAGCCGAAAATATTGCTGTACCGTGCTTGCGCGCCGCGTTGGCTGTGCTGCCTCGCCCGGTTGGCCGGCGCCACTCCTTAGTAGGGCTGCCTAGAAGGCAGCAAGCCGTGCTTCACGGCGTAGAGGGCTAAACCCACGGCGTTGGGCGTGCCGGTTTTTTCGAGCAGGTTCTGGCGGTGGCCTTCCACGGTGCGATTGCTGATGAAGAGTTGCTGGGCAATTTCGTTGGTCGATTTACCCTCGCATATCAGGCCCAGCACCTCCGCCTCGCGCGGGGTCAGCACGATGGCCGAGCCCGGCAGCTGGGGCCGGGGCTGGCCGGGGGCCTGCACCCCCCGAATCATCGCCTTGGAAATAGCATCGGTGAAGTGATAGCCATTCTCGATGACCTCGGTAATCGCTTTGGTCAGCAGGTCCTTGTCGATGTCCTTGGGCAGGTAGCTGCGCACGCCTAGCTTCAGCATCTGTGCAATCAGCATGTCATCGGTGTGCATGGAGAGCACGATGATTTTCAGCTCGGGGTATTCGGCCAGCAGGCGTTGGGCCACCTCAATGCCGTCCACGTCGGGTAGCTGCAGGTCCAGCAGCAACAGGTCGGGCAGTTGGTGCACCAGCTGCGGCAGCAGCTCGGCGAAGCTGGCCGCTTCGGCCACGCTTACCTGGTAGGGCAGGCGGTGAAGCATGAAGGTGATACCCTGGCGAAATAGCCGGTGGTCGTCCAGAATGGCAATGTGGACTAGTGGCAGATTTGTCATGCTAGCAGGGGCTGAGGCCGACAAATCTAACGAAAAAAGCTGCTTAACCTGCAGCCGGGACGCTGGGCAGGGGAATGGCCATATGCAGGCGGGTGCCCCGGCCCGGCCCGGACTCGATGTGCAGCGCGGCATCGAGCAGACTGGCGCGGGCGGCTAAGCTTTTCAGGCCCAGGCCACCTTGGTCGTTTTGCTGGGCCAAGGCGTAGTCGAAACCGCGGCCGTCGTCGGCAATGGTCAGGCTCAGGCCGGTCTGCTCCTGTTGCAGCAGCACCGTCAGGCGCGAAGCCTGCGCGTGTTTCATGGCGTTGTTGACGGCTTCCTGCACAATGCGATACACGGCCAGCTCCTGCGAGGTACTCAGGGCACTCGTCAGCTCTACCTGCACTTGCATGCCTTGGGCGAAGGAATCGGTGCAGCGGCTGCTCAGGTTGTAGAGGGCTTTGTCGAGCCCGAACTGCGCCAGCACGGCCGGGTGCAGGTTCTGCGAAATATTGCGGATGTCGCGCAGTGAATCACCCAGCAGTCCTTCCACGGTGGTCACCACTTCCAGCTCCCGGGCGCTGGCCGTGGATGAGTACGCCAGTTGGGCAATCAGGATTTTGGCCGCCGACAGGGCCGAGCCGATTTCATCGTGCAGGTCGTTGCCAATGCGCTCCCGCTCCCGCTCCTCGGCCTGAATGGTGGCCGACAGCAACTCTTTTTGGTAGGCGTACTGCAGGGTTTGCAGGCGCAACTGCTGGCTGACCAGCTTCTTCTGATAAAGCAGAAAGAAGGCCACCAGAGCCAGAGCCAGTAGTAGCATGGCCACCGTGCCGCCGAACAGAAGTCCGATTACTTCTTTTTCGACGGGGCTATCCACAGGGCCAGCGTAAATAAACTATTGAGTATCATGTAAAAAACCGCGTGGATGGCCCAAAACCGGAGGCTTAGCGCTGGCGAGCGCTGCAACACGTAGTTGCTGGAGATGAAGATAAACAGATTGCCCGCAAAGTATATCAGCAAACCCAATGAAACCCAAAACATGGGCTCCCGCTCCAGGTGTACAATCAGCAGCTCGCGGATAACTTTATAGAAATACAGCAGCACCAGGCCGAGCACCAGCAGACTTTCGACGAAGCGCTGCGTGGTGTTGAACTCGTAGAGGGTGCTGGGCCACAGGTAAGAAAGCAGCCCCCAGGCAGTGAAAAGCGCCACCACCACCGGCAGCCCCCGGCTCACCGCCGAAGGTGCCAGCACTTGGCGATAAACCCAGCCCAGCAGTCCGAACTCGAGTATCGTATCGATGGGTATCAGAAACATATTGGTGCCCAGCAACTTTCCCGATACGCGACCCGCTATTTCTATGAATAGCTCGCAAAAAACCAGAAGAACGATTCCGCGCAACGGTTTATTCAACCGCCTGAAACGCCAGATACCTATCACCAAGGCCACGGTTATCGGAATGATGGCAAGGTCGTATAGAGGCGGCATTGCTTAAATAAAATCGATATATAATCACTTATTCACAGTAAGGTTACGGAGCAATTGCCAAAGTCGGCATTATTGTCGTGAGTTGCGGGCTTCTTGTTGATTGTTATGATACAACAAGAAACCCGCAGCCCGCGACAATGCAATGGGCTCAACCGTGATTGGGGAACAGCAACAGCGTGACAGTTTGCTTTGTGGCAGGCCAACTCCCCGGCGCAGGCCGGCGGCCCGTACTTCAATTCGCGCCGGGGTAGCTATCAGATATTAGGCTGCGGAAAAAATGGCGGCGAGGGGGGTATGGGCTTGGCCATATCGTAGTAGGCCAGCGTGGGCGACAGCACAATGGTGCCCGGATTGGTCTCCGTGGGCACCGAGTTCATGGTGAGCACCGTGCTGAACTGCGGAGTCGACGTGTGCAGCACGAAATCGAACCACAGCGCCGGGTTGGCCGGCTGCGGGCCGCTCAGGGCCCCGGCAAAGTCATTCAGCGGGTAGTTGTAGCCGTACAGACGTTCGGAATATCCCGAATCGAACTGCGTGGTGCCGAGCCCTTCCGACGATAAGGCGTTCCAGGCGTTTATCCAGGCGGCCGCCTGGCTGAAGGGGACAGGGGAAACAGCGGTGTCGGACAAGGCTTCGTCGGCGGACTGGGGAACCACGGTAGCTCGCCCGCCCACGCCGGCCAGGTAGCAGGGCGTTTTCAGGTAGTTGTTGCTGTCGAGCCCAGCCACCACCATCGAGAAGGTAGCCGTGGTGCCCGGCACAAGGGCAAAGCCCAGCGCAATGGCCACCGGTCCGGCCGCCATGATGGCATTGGCCATTGATACGGGTAGAAACACATAGTTGAGCTGGCCACTGCTGCTCGCGAAGTAGGTGCGCAGAGACCCGGCATTGGGGCCGTTCACCATGCTTTTCCAGGCCGCGTTGTAACTCATGAATTGCTCCGGAGTAATAAGAGTAGGCTGAATGAATGACATAAGGGTATTAGGATGAGTGAAAGAATGAAAGTGAAAATCGAACACCCTAAATGTATCAGTCTGGCACAAAGTCCGGCCGGCAGAGCCAGTAGCAAATGGCCGCTTTTTGACGCTAATTATTTGCTCATTAATATATTGAATTGCCAACCCGGGAAAATACGTGGATGAAAAATCAGGTAGTTCTACGCACCGGGCGCGCAATGCCTGCAAGTAGAAAAAAGCAGAGTATCTGAGAAAAAGGCGTCGCTGAATGGCAGCCCCTAGCCCCTAATGCGCCTGCAGCCAGTTGCGGCCGCTGCCCACTTCCACCTCCAGGGGCACGCCGCGGGGCAGCAGCAGGGCCGTGCTCATCAGCTCCTTGATTTTGGGGGTGATGTAGGCCACTTCCCCGGCCACGGCGTCGAAGACGAGTTCGTCGTGCACCTGCAGAATCATCTTGGTGCCGAGCTTCTCCTCCCGCAGCCAGGCGTGGATGTTAATCATGGCCATCTTGATGATGTCGGCGGCCGTGCCCTGGATGGGGGCGTTGATGGCGTTGCGCTCGGTGTAGCCGCGCAGGGTGGCGTTGCGCGAGTTGATGTCGCGCAGGTAGCGGCGGCGCTTGAGCAGGGTTTCAGCGTATTCCAGCTCGCGGGCGCGGTTGATGCTGTCGTCCATGAACGCCTTCACCGAGGGGAATTCCTGGAAGTACGTTTCGATGATGTCGGTAGCTTCCTTGCGGCTGATGCCGATGCGCTGGGCTAGCCCAAAGGCCGAAATGCCGTAGATGATGCCAAAATTGACCGTTTTGGCCTTGCGGCGCATCTCGCTGTCCACTTCCTCGATGGGCACGTGGAACACCTTACTGGCGGTGCTGGCGTGCACGTCAATACCCAGCCGGAAGGCCTCAATCATGGTTTTATCGCCCGAGAAGTCGGCCATGATGCGCAGCTCCACCTGCGAGTAGTCGGCGGCCAGCAGCACGTGCTGGTCGTCGCGCGGCACGAAGGCCTTGCGGATTTCGCGGCCCCGCTCCGTGCGAATCGGGATGTTCTGCAGGTTGGGGTTGGTGCTGCTGAGGCGGCCGGTAGCGGCCACGGCCTGGTTGAAGCTGGTGTGCACGCGGCCATCGACCACGCTCACGAGCTGGGGCAGGGCCTCGACGTAGGTGCTGCGCAGCTTGGTGAGCTGGCGGTATTCGAGGATGAGGGCGGCAATGGGGTTTTCGGCGGCGAGCTGGCTCAGGATTTCCTCGCCGGTGGCGTACTGGCCGGTTTTGGTTTTCTTGATTTTGCCCTTGCCGATGTCCATTTTGTCGAACAGCACCTCGCCCAGCTGCTTCGGCGAGCCAATGTTGAACTCCTGCCCGGCTTCGCGGAAAATCTGGGTTTCCAGCTCGCTCACGTAGCCTTGCAGCTCGGCCGAGTATTCGCCCATGGCCACGCTGTCAATCTTCACCCCCTCGTACTCGATGTCGGCCAGCACCGGCACCAGCGGGTTTTCCACGTCGTTCAGCAAGCCCAGCAGGCCCAAATCCTGGAGCATGGGCTCGAAGACGTGCTTAAGCTGGAGGGTCACGTCGGCGTCTTCGCAGGCGTAGTCTTTCACGGCGGCCGGCGGCAGGTCGGCCATGGTAATCTGCTTCTTGCCCTTGGGGCCAATCAGCTCGGTAATGCTGACGGGGGAGTAGTGCAGGTAGGTTTCGGCCAGCACGTCCATGTTGTGGCGCATGTCGGGCTCGATGAGGTAATGCGCCAGCATGGTATCGAACAGCGGCCCCGAAATCTGCACCTTGTAGTGCTTGAGAATGGTGAGGTCGTACTTGATGTTCTGGCCGATTTTCAGAATGGTTTTCGATTCGAAGAAGGGGCAGAACTCGTCCACGATGGCCTGGGCGGCGGCCTGGTCG
>JANXMN010000198.1 GCA_025354605.1 Hymenobacter sp.
TGACCAAAGTTGATTACCTGCGCGCCGTCGAGGCCATCCGCGAAAACATTTTGAATGGTGAAGTGTACGAGTTGAACCTGTGCCAGGAGTTCTACGCCGAAAACGTGGTACTGGCTCCGGTTGATGTGTTCTGGCGACTGATGCAAATTTCGCCTGCGCCGTTTGCTGGCTTCGTACGCTGGCATGAGCATTTCCTGCTCTGCGCTTCGCCCGAGCGATTTTTGGCCAATCACGGTGGCCAGCTAATTTCCCAACCGATAAAAGGCACCATCCGCCGCGGGACCACGCCCGCCGAAGATGAGCAGCAGCGCCAGACCCTACTGAACGACGAAAAGGAGCGCGCCGAAAACCTCATGATTGTGGACCTCGTGCGCAACGACCTCGCCCGCGTGGCCCGCACCGGCACCGTGCGGGTACCCGAGCTCTTCGGCCTCTACCCCTTCCGGCACGTGTGGCAGATGATTTCGACCGTGGCCGCCGAGCTGCGGCCGGACGTTGACGTGGTCGACATCCTGCGCGCTGCCTTCCCGATGGGCTCGATGACGGGGGCCCCAAAAATCCGGGCCATGCAGCTCATTGAGCACTACGAGCGCAGCCGGCGCGGCCTCTACAGCGGCAGCATGGGGGTAATATGGCCCAGCGGCGATTTCGATTTCAACGTCGTTATCCGGAGCCTGCAATACCGGGCCGATACGGGCTACCTCAGCTTCCAGGTTGGGTCGGCTATTACCTACGACTCGGTGCCCGAGCGAGAGTATGCGGAATGCCTGCTGAAAGCCCGGGCGATGCTGGAGGTGCTGAATACAGTTATCAGTGAATAGTGAGCCAAAGGAATACGCTGCTGCTCATCGTTCATTGCTCCTTGACAATTGAAACTCCTCTGCCATTCTGTCATTTTAGCCTTGGCCGGCGTATCTTTGTCTTCCGCCGAAAAGCGTTTAGAATATGGCCCAACCCCTGTTAACCCTTGATTTTTTAGACAAAGCCGCGCCTACCGCCGAAGCGACGCCAAGCGGCGAGGTACGCGTGACGGCCGCCACCCGCACCGGCCGGCAGCGCAAGCTCTACATCGAGAGCTACGGCTGCCAGATGAATTTCTCGGACTCCGAAATCGTGTCGAGCATCTTGTTCGACGAGGGCTTCGATACCACCGACGACCTCGCCAATGCCGACCTGGTGCTGCTCAACACCTGCTCCATCCGCGAGAAGGCCGAGCAAACGGTGCGCATGCGCCTCAAGCAGATTAACGCGCACAAAAAGCGCAAGCCCGGCATGCTGGTGGGCGTGCTCGGCTGCATGGCCGAGCGCCTGAAAAGCAAGTTTCTGGAGGAGGACAAAATTGTGGACCTTGTAGTCGGCCCCGATGCTTACCGCGACTTGCCTGGCCTCATCAGCCAGGTCGATGGCGGGCAAAGAGGCGTGAACGTGCTGCTGAGCCGTGAGGAAACCTACGCCGACATCACGCCGGTGCGCCTGAATTCCAATGGCGTGTCGGCCTTCATCAGCATCATGCGCGGCTGCGACAACATGTGCTCGTTCTGCGTGGTGCCCTTCACCCGCGGCCGCGAACGCAGCCGCGACGCCCATAGTATCATCCAGGAAGCCAACGATTTGGTGGCGGCCGGCTATAAGGAAGTAACCCTGCTGGGCCAGAACGTGGACTCCTACAAGTGGGCCTCGGCCGACGGTAGCGAGCACGTCAATTTCGCCCAGCTGCTGGAGCGCGTGGCCCTTATCAGCCCTGAGCTGCGGGTGCGCTTCTCCACCTCGCACCCCAAGGACATCACCGACGAGGTATTGCATACCATGGCGCGCCACGAGAACATCTGCAAGTACATCCACCTGCCGGCCCAGAGCGGTAACTCCCGCGTGCTGGCCCTGATGAACCGCACCTACGACCGCGCCTGGTACGAGGCGCGGGTGAACCGCATCCGCGAAGTGCTGGGCGAGGATTGCGCCATCTCGACCGACATGATTGCCGGCTTCTGCTCCGAAACCGAGGAGGAGCACGAGGATACAAAGTCGCTGATGCACTTCGTGCAGTACGACATGGCCTACCAGTTCTTCTACTCGGAGCGCCCCGGCACACTGGCCGCCCGCAAGCTGGAAGACGATATTCCGCTCGAAACCAAGAAGCGCCGCCTGCAGGAACTGATTGACATTCAGCAAGTGTACAGCGCCAAGCGCAATGCCCGCGCCGTGGGCCAGGTGCACCGGGTGCTGGTCGAAAACTTCTCGAAGCGCTCGAAAGACGACCTGAGCGGCCGCAACAGCCAGAACCAGGTTGTCATCTTCCCGAAAGGCAATTTCAAGAAGGGTGACTACGTGAACGTGCTGGTAAACAGCAGCTCGGCGAGTACGCTGCTGGGTACGGTGGTGGGGTAGTTGTCAGTTGCTCGTTGTCAATTG
>JANXMN010000231.1 GCA_025354605.1 Hymenobacter sp.
CCCAAGCTGGCCGCTACGGCGGCCGGACTGCTGCTGGCCCTGGCCGTGGCGTAGGCAGTTTTATGTGCCAGAACCGGGTTCTGTGTCACAGCTTCGCTTTTACGCATTGTAAAAACCTGTTTTGCATTACGTTATAAATATATGTGGCTGAAATTTTATCTAGCATAAAGCCAGTAAGGACCATGCTGTTCTTTTGGCCAGACTACTTATTTCTTCGCCTTGTATTCTGCTCTAATCCAGCCAATGGCTCGTGCCACTACTTCTGCTGGCTTGAGCGGTTCGTCGGGTGCTATTGAGTGGCCATACCGTACCAGGCGGCGGTCGGCGAATACAGCGGTTGTCAGCAAGAGAACGGACCCATCGGACAAATAGAAGCGGCTTCTGCCGGTAGATACCCCGCACGTGCCCGCCCCAAAGCTTCGGGTGTGCTTCCTGGCTTTGAAGGCAACCGCGACGGCCTCGCCCGAGCTGGCCGTTAAGGTGTCTGTCAGCACGGCCACCACAGGGTTGACAGACTTCAACGTGTAATAATTGGCGGTTTCTGCCTCTATATCGCCGTCACACAATGCCTTGCCTTTTTCATATCGCCAAACGGTTTTGGTGTTATTCGCGTCAATACAATAGCCGAGCGTATCTTCTCCCAAAATCGGTCCTGCCCCCACGAGCATCGGCCACATATTACCTCCCATATTCCCTCTCAAATCCACGAGCCAGCCTTTTAATTCTGGCTTATCCCGCTCCTTGATTTGGGCTTGCACGCTGGTTATATACGCGTCCAGCTTTTCCTGGCTGCCGACAACCCAGGGAATTCTGATGTAGCCGATGTCCTGGGGCACCGGCTCGTCAAGATATACCGGGGGTTGCTTGTCAGCGGGGGCTTCGAGGCCCTTCACCGGGCTGGCGGGCACAAAGGCGCTGTGCTTATCGCCCAAGGCAACGATGGCAAACACAACCGCTGGATAGGCCTGCTCAATTGTTTTGGCGCCGCTTGCCTGCGCGAGCAAGTTCTTCTTGAAAGCTACCCAGTTTATCGCCGCCCGATTAATGGAATTGGCTTGCATAATACGGACCACTTCCTCCAAGTATTTCTGCACCGCAGGTGAGGGCGGTCTACGTTCGGCATGACAAGAGGTAACGAGGAAGAACAACATACAGAGCTTGACCATCCTGTTTGCGTGGTGTGTTAAGGCAAAGCCCAATAAGCAAAGCTCATCCCAGAAAAACACGATGTTTTGCCAGCGAGGCGCTGGCAACTAAAACCGCACGGATTCCGGGAAGTGTCCGGTGACTGAGATTGTGTTAAGCCGTTTTCCAGCGGCGAAGGACTCGCCAACCTATTGCAGCCGGCTGCTCCTGATGTTTATAATTCTACCGTAGACCCACTCAGCAAGAAGTTTTCCAGTTGGCGGACCCGCGCGGTTTCGCGAGCCAGGGTGGCCTGCAGATGTACCAGCCGCTGCCGCATGGCCAGAATAATGTCGAGCGCCTCGGGAGCCAGGCCCAGCTCGTGGTGCAGGCGGGCGAGGCGCGGCAGGTCGTCGGGCTCGTCGATGATGACGGTTTCGGGGGCGGGCGCGGCGCGCAGCAGGCCCGCTTGCAGAAAGTCGTGCAGGGCGGCCGGGGCCAGACCGTAGCGCAGCGAGCATTCCTGAAAAGTGAGGGTGGTGACGGAGGATTCCATAGTGGACGGGACGAGGCGAGGGGTGGAATCGCCGGCTTCTACTCGCCGGCGCGCAGCGTAGCCAGCTGCTGAAACAATTCTTTTTCCTGGTCGGTGAGGTTCTGGGGCAGCTTCAGGCTCAGACGCAGATACAAGTCGCCGAACTGGCCTTCCTTCTTATACACCGGGAAGCCTTTGCCGCGCAGCCGCAGGCGGGTGCCATCCGCCGTTTCGGGCTTTAGCCTGATTTTGACGGGGCCGCTTAGGGTTTCCACGGTTTGCTCGCCGCCCAGCAGGGCCTTGTAGATACTTACCGGCACGTCCTGCGTCAGGTCGTCGCCGGTGCGGGCGTAGCGGGCATCGGGGCGGATGCGCAGGGTGATGAGCAGCGCGCCGCTGGGGCCGCCGTGGCGGCCGGGGCCGCCCTGGTCGCGCAGCCGGATGGTCTGGCCGTCGGTGACGCCGGGCGCGATGGTCAGGCGCAGGTTTTTGCCGTTCACCGTAATGGTGCGCGGGCCGCCCTGGTAGGCGTCCTCCAGGCTCAGTTCCAGCTCGGCCTGGTAGTCGGAGCCGGCCGCCGGGCGGCTGCTCCGGCTGCCGCCGCCGCCCATGTTGCCAAAGAGCGAGCCGAAGAAATCGGAAAAGTCTTCGCCCTCGCCAAACGGATTACCGCCCCCGCCGCCGCCCTGGCTGTATTGGCTCCAGTCGAAGCCGCCGGCGGGCTGGCCGCCGCGGCTGCCCGCGCCGCCGGGCTGCTGCTGGTAGCGCTGCCAGTCGGCCCCGAACTGGTCGTACTTCTTGCGCTTCTCGGGGTCCGAGAGCACTTCGTTGGCCTCGTTGATTTCCTTGAATTTCTGCTCCGCGCCCTGGTCGTTGGGGTTCACGTCGGGATGGTGCTGGCGGGCGAGCTTGCGGTAGGCTTTTTTGATTTGCTCGGGGGTGGCGTTTTTCTCCAGGCCCAGCGTTTTGTAGTAGTCTTTGTATTCCACGTTGTGCAGAAGTTTATAGATGCGGATGGCGCTATACGGACAGCACGTATTTTTGCGTTTTGGCGGCGGCCAACCCCGCCGCTACGGCCGAGGAAGGGCTCTGTTTGAACGGAACTTAACCGGCGAAAGTTAATGCCCAAACCACGGCGAATCTGGCCCTTGTTTTGCACCAAGCGCTCCAGCCGAAGCTAAGCCGGTTGTCAAAACACCCCGCCTGGTTCTCCAAAAGCACTTATTATTGATAATTCAAATTCCCGTTTTACATTTTTCCATGAAGAATTCCCTCCTTATTTGTGCCGCCGTCACCATTGCTTTGCTCAGTAATTCCTCTGTTCAGGCGCAAGCTCCTCGTCCGGGCCACGTAGCGCCCAAGCCCCGGGCGGCCGTCGGCACTAAAACCGAAGGTGTCAAAGATGGCCTCTCGATGCAGAAGGGCCGCGTGGTCCTCACCGAGCTGGGCACCAGCAACCCGCTCATTGCCGATAAGAAGCTGGTGAATGGTACCACCATCAGCCCCTCCGGCGTGGTAACGGCCCTCAACGGCACCGTGACCCAGATGAGTGAGGGCGACCTGGTGTCGCTGACCGGCCGCATCACCACCCGCACCGAGATTATGGCCGCCGACAGCATTGCCAAAGTTCAGCTCTTCGATGCTCTGCACCCCGGCAAGCGCAAGAAGATGGAGGCCGAAGCCGAAAAGAAAGCCAAGGCTACTGCCAAGCGCGAAGAGGAGAAAGCCAAGGCCAAGGAAAAGGCCATGAAGCGCAAGCACTAAGCCCGTAGCGCACGCCGGTATTTGCAGCCGCCGCCCCCACCAGGAGCGGCGGCTGTGTTTTCAGGCCTTGGCTGGGCGCGTGGAGTACACCCTATCTTCGGGGCCTTACGTATCCCGCCCCATGCTCTTTTATACAGTAATGAAACCGCTGGTGCAGGTAGCGCTGCGGGTGTTTTTCCGGCGCATCGAGGTGCGCCACCCCGAGCGCATGCAGTTGCCCGGCCCCCTGCTGCTGGCCGGCAACCACCCCAACACCCTGATGGACCCGCTGCTGTCGGCCGTGAACCGCCGCCAGCCCATTGCCTTTCTAGCCAAAAGCACGTTTTTTCAGAACCCGGTGCTGCGCGCCATCATGCGTTCGGGCAATTCCATTCCCATCTACCGGGCGCAGGATACCGGCGTGGGCGGCGTGGCCACGCCCGAGGCCCGCGCCGCCCAGAATGAGGCCAGCTTTGGCCGCTGCTACGACTACCTGGGCGAGGGCGGCACCATCATGATTTTTCCGGAGGGCACCAGCGTGAGCGAGCGCCGCCTGCGCCCGCTCAAAACCGGGGCCGCCCGCATCGCGCTGGGAGCCGAGGCCCGCCACGACTTTAAGCTGGGGCTGCAGGTGGTGCCGGTGGCCGTCAACTACTTCGACCCGCTCCGCTTCCGCTCCGACGTGCTGCTGAACGTAGCCCCGCCCATCCGGGTGGCCGACTACGCGGCCGCCTACGCCCGTGACCCCGACGAAGCCGCCGACCAGCTTACCGAGGCCATTCGGGTGGCTTTGGAGCGCCGGCTCGTCATCAGCCGCGACGCGGCGGAGGATGCTTTCGTGCAGCAGATTGAGCGCACCTTCGGCGACCACCTCAACCCCGACGACGACCCCGACACTCTCTACGACAACTTTCAGCTCAGCCGGACCCTGCTGCAGGCCGTGCCCTGGGCCGAGCAAGCCTTCCCCGAACGCCTCGCCGCCGCCCGCGCCCGCTTCGAAACCTACCTGGGCGAGCTGCACCGCCACCGCCTGAGCGACGAGGCCCTCGACAGCCAGCGGCGCGGCTCCACGGCGAGCCTGCTGAACCTGGTGTTGGGTGCCCCGGTGTGGCTCTATGGCGTGCTGAACAACTACCTGCCCTACATTCTGCCCTCGGCAGTGGCCAAGCGGGCTACCAAGGACGTGGAGTTTGTGGCCCCCATTATGCTGGTGGTGGGCATGCTCACCTTTCCGCTGGCGTATGCGCTGCAAATCGCGGCCGTGCAGCACTGGCTCACCCACGACTGGCGCCTGACCCTGCTCTATGGTCTCAGCCTGCCGGTGACGGGCTTTTACGCACTCGGCTACTGGCGCACGCTCTCCGCCCGCCTGCAACGGTTGCGCGCGGCCCGGCTGTTTCGGCGCGAGCCGGCCGTGGGCCAGGCCCTGTTGCAGCAGCGCGCTGCCCTGATGGCCGAGCTTCAGGAGGCCCGCACCTCTTATCTGGCCGCGAGAGCCGGCTAATGACTGACGCGCCGGGCCAGCTTGCCGCGCTGGTTGCCCTTGCTTATGTAAGCCTTGCGCAAAACCGTATTCTTCCAGCCCAGCGGGGCGATACTCGCCAGCACGGCGGCCGAATGTCGCTCCGCTGATGCTCTACTTCTACGAGAGATGGGGTCGCTTTTTGACTGGACGGAGGTGGAAAGCCCCAACTGCTAATTGAGTAGCGCTTCCGGCAAAAAGGGCTGAGGATGGGCCAGCGGCGGGCGACGACGCCCGCTCACTCCACCACCAGCCGGCGCGTGACAGTGCCGGCGGCGCTGCCGATTTGCAGGGCATAGACGCCCGGCGCCAGCCCGGCCAGCGGAATATCGGTAGCGCTGCCGCTGGCCGGGCCCTGCCACACGCGGCGGCCCAAGGCATCGTGCAGTACCAGGGTGCAGGGAGCCGGTGGAGTAGTTGGGAGGCGCAGCGTGGCCGCGCCGTGGGCTGGGTTGGGGTAGAGCAGGACTTCGGCGGTGGTGAGCGCCGCGCCAGTAGCCAGGGCCGCCCGGCTGCTGAAACGAACCGAGAAACGAGTAGCATCGGCCGCGGCGGTGGTAGGGGCAAAGGCGTAAGTCGGGGTCAGGGTCAGGTCGGTGCTGCTGCCGCGCACGGCGTCGAGCAGCCAGGCGTGGGTACCGGCGGGCAGGTTCAGCAGCTCGGTGGCGCCGAGGGTGGCCGGGCCGCTGAGGGCGGCGGTGAGCGTCAGGGGCACCAGCACGTCGGCCGCGCCCAGGGGGGGCAGGGCACTGATGGCCAGCGGCTGCGCGCCGGTTTGCACGGCCAGGCCGGGGCCGGTGGCGACGGGCATTCTGGCGGCATCCAAGGCCGGGTCGAAGCCGGTGGTAGCGGCGGCATCGAAGTACACCACGGCTTCATCGGCGGGACCGGTGGCGGGCTGGAGGGCCAGGCGCACGAGCGGGTCGGTACTGCTGCTGCCGCGCTGAAACACGGGGTTGGTGTAGCTGGTGAGGCGGGCGGCGTTGTCGAACCGCAGGCTGCCCGGCGTGCCCGCCGTGGTGGTGCGCACGAAGAAGCCCTGCATGGCCGGCAGCACGTTGATGCCGCCGTTGGTGCCGACGCCGTTGACGTAGGCCGCGTACTGCCCGCCGTATTGGCTGCTGCTTTTGAAAACGTACAGCGCGTTGTCGAGGCCCGTGCTGGTGAGGAGGTCCCAGTTGAGGGGCGCGGGATAGGGGTTGCCCAGCAGCTGCCAGCCCGCGGCGGGGTCGGTGCCCCGGGTGAGGTTGGTGGCGGAGAGCAGGCCGTTGTTCAGCGAGCCGCTCAGGGCCACGGTGGCCGCGGCGGGCAGGTTCACGGTGTAGCCGGCAGTGGGCAGCAGGGCATCGGCGAGGGCCGTGGGCGACTGCCAGCCCTTATCAAACGCGCTGATGCCGACGGCGGGGCTGCTGGCCAGCCGGCTCTCATCATACCCAAACACGGTGGGAAACGGCGTGACGCTGCCCGGCGCGGCGGCCGAGTTGTAGGCCGGGTTGACCACCGGCGTGAAGTTGCTGGTCGTGAAATCGGCCACGAAAGAATTGGCCACCGGCGACGAATAATGCCGGTAGCCCAGCCCCGCGTTGGTAGGCGTGATGTAGCGCTGCACCGTGGCGCGGCCCACCACGGCAAAGCTGCCGTTGTTCACCACCATCGCCGTGCCGCTGGCATCGGAAAGCAGCGTGAAGGGCAGCGCGGTGGTGGCGAAATCCCCGTTGAGCGTGAGCACGCCGGCCAGCGTGACCGGCCCGGCCAGCACCGCGCCGCTGGCCCCTACCGTGAGGTTGCGCAGGCTCAGCTGCGTGCCGCCCAGCGCCTGCGGTATCGTGCCCACCAGGTTGAGCAGGCCCGTGCCCTGGCCGGCGATGTTGCCGTAGAAATTGCCCACGCTGCCGCTCAGATTCAGCGTCGCGCCGGTGGCGATGGTGATGACGGCCGTCGAATCGAGCGCCACGTTATTGGCCTGCTGCATGCCGGTAATGACGGGTTGGTTGTTGACGCGCGGAATCAGAATGCTGTTGGTGGCCGTGGGCACCATGGGCGGCAGCCAGTTGGCCGGGTTGCTCCAGCTGGTCGAGAGCAGGCCGGTCCAGACCAGGTACTCGGCCCGGCGGAAGGCGCTGAACGCGGCCAGGGGCAGGCCCGCGCCCACGCGCCCGGCCAGGGTGGCCGCGCCGGTGGCCAGGTCCACGGTGTAGAGGCTGGCGTTGGGGCTGGCCGGGCCGGGGGCGGCCTCGAAGAAGGCCGTATTGGTGGCGTTCAGGGTGCTGTACACGATGTCCAGTTCGGTATCGGCGGCGGGGTTCACGGCCAGGCCCGACAGGCCCACGGTGGTGAGCGCGCCCGTCGTGTTGTTCTGGATGAGCAGGGCGTTGCGGGCTTCGTCGTAGTCGTAGAGCGTGGTGGCGGTGGTGCTGCTGCCCGAGTACGAGGCCGCGCCCACCACCGGCGTCTGGCCCGCGCCGCTGTCGCCGGCGGCGTAGGCCAGGGCGCGGTCGGTGGCCACGCTGCCATCGGTGGGGCTGAGACGGTAGTTGGCGCGGGTGGTGCTGGCCACCACCCGGGCGCGGTCCAGCAAGGGGTTGAAGTCGAAGCCGACGTGGGCCGGATTGGCCGTCGTGCCCAGATTGAGGGTGTGCAGGCTACCCACGGCGGTGGCGATGCCGGTGTCGATGTCGATGATGTACAGCTGGCCCTGGCCGCTGCCGGCATTGTAGCCCAGCGCGTACAGCTGGCCGGTGGCGGGCCGGAAATCAGCCCCCACCAGAATCTGGCCGCTGGCCACGCCGCTGGTGGCCTGCACCGAGCGCAGCGTGCCGGGCACCGCCGAATCGAACGAAATCAAATACTGCGTGGAGATGCCATAGAGCAGCGTGCCCTGCACCAGCAGCGGCACATTGGGCAGCGAAATGGCCGCCGCGATGTCGCGCACCGGCACGCCCAGCCCGATGCTGCCCACCAGCGTGGGCGCGCCCGTGGCGGTGCTCTGGGTGTAGAAATTGGTGGTGGCCTGCCCGCCGGGGTTGGCGGCGAGGTAAGCGGTATTGGCCTGGCTGGCGGCGTCGAAGTAAATGTCGACGTCCTGCAGCGAGCTGCCGGCGGGCACGGCCAGGCCGGTGTTGCCCACGGTGCTCAGCGGGCCGGTGGCACCGGGCTGGCGCACCAGCGCGTTGCGGGCCACGTCGAGGCCGAAGAAGGTGGTGCCGGGGCTGGCCTGGTAGCTGTTGGTGAACGCGCCCGCGCCCAGGGCCGGCGTCTGGCCGGCGGCCACGTCGCCAGTAGCGTAGGCGAGGGCCGGCAGGCTGCTCAGGCTGCCGTCGTTGGGGTTCAGCAGGTAGCCCGCGCCGGCCGTAGTGGTCAGGCGCAGGCGGTCGGCCACGGGGTCGAAATCGACGCCCACGCTGGCCGTGGCCGTGCCCAGGCTGAGCGAAAGCGCCGCGCCGACGGGCGTGGCGGCGGCGGTGTTTTTATTGATGACGTAGAGCTGCGCCGTGGGTCCGGCGGCATCGTAGCCCACGGCAAACAGCTCGCCGGTGCCCGGGCGCACGTCGGAGCCCACCACCACCTGCCCGCCGCCCAGCCCGCCAATGGCGCTGAGCGTGCGGATAAACTGGGGGTTGGCCGCGTCAAAAGTCAGGAGCTGGTTGCTGGTTGTGATGCCGTAAAACAGCGGGCCCACCAGGGCCGGCACGGCGCGGTCGATGGCCGCCGCGATGTTCGTGACCGGCTGGCTGCCGCCCCCGATGCTGCCCAGGCTGGTGCTGGCCCCGGTGCTGGTATTCACGCTGTAGAGCGTGGCCGGCAGGCCGCCCGCGCCCACGGCCAGCACGAAGCCGGTTTCGGCGCGGGTGGCGGGGTCGGTGTAGAAATCCAAATCGGTGGCCGTCCCGCTGACGGCGCTCAGGGCCGGGCCGGTCGTGAGCGTGCCCGCGTCGGGCGGCGCGATGGTGAGCAGGCGGCCCAGGCCCTGGTCGGCGGCGTAGAGCGTGGTGTTGGGCGCGCCCAGGTAGCTGTGCGTGTAGCCGATGAGGCCCACCTGCGGGTTGCGGCCGGCGTTGGCATCGCCGGGCGCGTAGGCCAGCGGCGTGCCGGTGGCCACCACCGCGCCGGTGCCCGGGCTGAGGCGCACGTTCACATCGGCGGTGCTCACGACGCGGATAAGGTCGGCCACGGGGTCGAAATCCAGGCCCACGACATCGAGGGCGGTGCCCAAATCAAGGTTCCCGGCCAGGCCGATTTGGGTGAGGTTGCCGGTGGCCGGGTTGAGGCGGTAGAGCTGGGTGCGGCGCAGCGTGGCGTTGTAGCCCAGGGCGTAGAGGTCGCCGGTGGCGGGGCGGCTGTCGAGGCCCACCAGCACCTGGCCCACGCCCAGGTTGCTGATGGCCGCGCTGCTCACCGTGCCCGGCGTGGCCGCCGCGAAGGTGAGTACGTTGGGCCCGGCCAGGCCGTACATCGTCTGGGCCAGGCTGGCGGTGGCCGGCAATAGCAGCAGCAGGGCCGCGCTCAGCAGTCGGGTAAAGTTGCTCATGGTTGACAGGTGGTTGTGAGGTCCGTAGTCAGGCATTACCTAATGCACTACCAAAGCAAGCCAACCCAGCGGAGGATGCAGCTGTTTTTCAACCAACGGTTGGTTTTGCTCAACCAACCGCCGCATCGCGGGGGCGAAGCGCAGGGCCACTCCGGCCCCGCGTAGCCCAGCGCTGCGCTGTGGCAGCGCTCCACTTCCCGTCCTCGCCACCACGGCGCATAAAAAAGCCGGGCGCGGGGTTTCCCCCGCGCCCGGCCTCACCCTTCGGGTTTTACTTCAGCACGCCCAACTCCTGGCCCACCTTTTTGAAGGCCGCGATGGCCTTGTCGAGATGCTCCCGCGTGTGGGCGGCGCTCAGCTGCACCCGGATGCGGGCCTTGCCCTGCGGAACCACGGGGTAGTAGAAGCCCACCACGTAAATGCCCTCGGCCAGCATTTTGGCGGCAAATTCCTGGGCCAGCTTGGCATCGTACAGCATGACGGGCACGATGGGGTGCTCGCCGGCGGGAATGTCGAAACCGGCGGCCGTCATCTGCTCGCGGAAATAAGTGGTGTTCTCTTCGAGCTTGTCGCGCAGGGCGGTGCTTTCCGTCAGGAGCGCCAGCACGCGCAGGCTGGCCCCCACGATGGCCGGGGCCAGCGTGTTCGAAAACAGGTAGGGGCGGCTGCGCTGGCGCAGCATATCCACGATTTCCTTGCGCCCCGAGGTGAAGCCACCCATCGCCCCACCCAAGGCCTTGCCCAGCGTGCCGGTGATGATGTCGACGCGGCCCAGCACGCCGCGCATTTCGTGGGTGCCCCGGCCGGTTTTGCCCAGAAAGCCGCTGCTGTGGCACTCGTCCACCATCACCAGGGCCTGATACTTGTCGGCCAGGTCGCAGATTTTATCGAGCTGCGCGATGGTGCCGTCCATCGAA
>JANXMN010000244.1 GCA_025354605.1 Hymenobacter sp.
GGGACCTCCCCGTTGCTAACGGGGACCTCCCCGTTGCCGGCCGGGACCTCCCCTTTGCCAACCGGGACCTCCCCGTTGCCGGCCGGGACCTCCCCGTTGCCAACCGGGACCTCCCCGTTGCTAACGGGGACCTCCCCGTTGCCGGCCGGGACCTCGTGATGACCGGCAAGCAGAGGGCATTTGCCAGGGTCAGGCCCAATCTTACTAACCCAAGTTGCGGACTATCGGGTTGAGCCCCAGCGGGGCGACCCGTCGGTAGAACAGGGGAATAAAGAGAACGATAAAACCCCGGCGGGGCGACCCCTGAGTTAAATTGGGTTGCCCCGCTGGGGCTTTGGTTGCGCTAGCTGGCTGTTTTCTACCGACAGGTCGCCCCGCTGGGGCTGTCGTTCGATAGGCCGCAACTTGAGCTTACTAGCCCTGCTATCAGAAAAAGTGCGGTCTTGCCAGCGCCCGCCGTCCGTCCGGCTTCCGACGGGCGGGCTGCCCTTCGCCCGCAGCTTTTCACCTGCTTACCCGCCGTGCCCAGCAATAGCAGCGAAATGAAAAACAGCATTTATCCGATAAAATACCTTACAAATGCTGTCTAAGTAAATTGAACATTACAAGCTGGTCTTTTTTTTGGAAAGACGGCCGGTTGCCCGTCGTTTAATGTTCGGCCTTAAAAGGTTAAACAACCCGTTTCATCGAATATCATTTTTTCCGGCTTCTACCGGCGACGACCTTTGGGCATCACTTGTACCAAACGGTTATTCGCCTTGCGCTTTTCTCGACGTTCTGTGCTGCTGGTTGTGGGCCTGGGCTTAATCGGCTCGGCGTGGGCGGTGCGGTTGCCGCAAGCCCGGCGGCTGACGGCCCTGGGGGCGCAGCAGCAGCTGGGCGAGCTGCTCTTTTTTGAGCCGGGGCTGTCGGTGAACGGCAAGCGCAGCTGCGCCTCGTGCCACCGGCCCGAAAAGGCGTTTACCGACCGCCGCAGCACGCCGCGGGCCTTGCGCTTCGCCGGCAACCTCACCCGCAACTCGCCCACGCTGCTCAATGCGGCCGACCAGACCAGCTTTTTTCACGATGGCCGGGCCGGCAGCCTCGCCGCCGTGGTGGAGGCGGTGCTCACCAACCCCGATGAGTTTGGCAGCAGCTACGCCCTGGCAACCGAGCGGCTCGACGGCAGCCCGGCGTACCGGCGGCTGTTCCGGCGGGCGTTTGGCGCCCCCGTTGGCGCGGCCACTATCAACGCCGCGCTGGCCGCCTACCTGGGCACCCTCACCGCCACGCACAGCCCCTACGACCGGGCCAGGGTGGGCGGTCCCGCTCTGGCAGGTGATGCGGCGGCGGGAGCCGCCCTGTTTGCGGGCAGCGGCAATTGCGCGCGCTGCCACGGCGGCCCGCAGTTTCGCGACGGGCTGCGGCACGAGGTGGCCCCCGGCCAGTGGGTGAAGACGCCCACCCTACGCAACGTGGCCCTGACCATGCCCTACCGCGCCGATGGCGGGGCTTTCACCCTGCCCGCCGTGCTCGCCGATGCCTATCACCGCCCCCTGCCCGACCAGCCCCTCACGGCCGCCGGCGTGGCCCACCTCACCGCTTTCCTCGAAGCCCTGACCGACACCGCGGCGACCGCCCGCCGGGAGCCGCCCGCGCTGCCGGCGCTGCCGGCCCTGCCCGGTCGCGTGGTGGGCGGGCTGTACTAGCCCGGGGGCGGTCCAGTTTATTCTCCTAGAATTTTTTCATCCCCGATTCCTTTACAAATACCCTGTTCACATTATTATGAAAAAGACCTTACTTCTTGCTTTGCTTGGCCTGGGACTGTGCGCCACCCCAGCGGCCCGCGCCACTTCCCACCCCGGCCACAATGGCCACCCCGGCGGCAACGACGAAGAGCAAGCTTCGGCGCTCGAACACGAAATCATCACCTCAGCGGCTCTGCTGGGCGTGGACTATAGCCCCGACGGCAAGCGCGTGGTGACCTGCGGCCTGGGCCGCGACATCGTGGTCTGGAACGTGGACTCGGGCAAGCCGGTGCTTACCCTCAAGGGCCACACCGACGACGTGGTGGCGGTGAAATTCAGCCCCAACGGCCGCTACATCGCCTCGGGCGGCGTCGACAAGGCCTTGATTCTGTGGGATGCGCTCACGGGCGAAATTCTGCGCAAGAACACCGACCACCTCGACTACGTGCGCGACGTGGCCTTCAGCCCCAACTCGAAAATGCTGGCCAGCGCCGGCTGGGACGGGCAGGCGCTGGTGTTCGACACCTTCAGCGGGCAGCGCCTGGCCACGCTGGGCACGGCCATGAAGCCCGCCGGACCCACTGCCATCGGCGCGGCCTACGACAAAGCCAAAACCACCAAGGGCCGCACCACTAATATGACGTCGGTGGCCTTCAGCCCCGACGGCAGCGAGCTGCTCACGGCCAACGGCGACCATTCGCTGCGCGGCTTCGACACCAAAACCTGGCAGCAGAAGTACGTGCTGAACGGGCACACCGACGAGGTGTGGGACGCCCGCTACTCGCCCAACGGGGCCTACGCCGTGAGCGGGGCCTGGGACAATACCGCCCGCGTGTGGAACCTGGCCACCCAGCAGCAGGTGTACAACATCCCGGCCCACGTGTCGGACGTGTGGGCCTCCGCCTTTAGCCCCGACGGCCAGCTGATTGCCACCGGCGGCGGCGACCGCAAGGTGAAAATCTGGGACATGGCCACCGGCCACCTCGTGGCCGACCTGAGCGGCACGCTGCACACGGCCGAAGTCGAGAACCTGGCCTTCAGCCCCGATGGCCAGCACCTGGCCAGCGTGAGCCGCGACGGCTCGCTCAAGCTCTGGGCCGTGCCTGGTACCGAGGAGCGGGTGGCGGCCTACACCGCCGAAAACATGGTGAAGTGGGGCCGCAAAAGCGAGTTTGAGAAAACCGACGAGTACCAGAAGCGCCTGGCCAAGCAGGGCGAGCGCGAGGCCGCGTTCCGGCAGGAAGGGCGCGAGAAAATGACGGCCGCCTTCGGCACTACCGCCAACTGGAAAAGCTTCACGCTGGGCGACTACAACGCCGACACCGAGTACTTCACCCTGGTTTCGCCGCTGTTCGCGGCCCCCTACCGCGTGAAGGTGAGCCCCAAAGATGCCGAGCGGTTCCGCGACAACTTCGCGCGGGTCGGCTACGGCAACCCACAGTTTGAGTTTCTGGACGGCACCATCGTGCTCAAGCAGGTGGCCCTGACGGAAGCCGTCGGCGCAGACAGCAAATCATTCACCCTGAGCCGCTAATTCGATGCGAATTTTTTCCCTGACGCTAGCCGCCGGTATGCTGACCGGCGTGCTCGCCTTCGCCCCGCCCGCCGGGCCGCCCCGCCCGCGCCGCGAGTTTCGGCCGGTGGCCGGCAATGGCCAGGTGGCCGCCTTCAGCGCCGCCGGCCACTTGCTGGCCGTGGGCGGCGGCGCGGCCCCGGTGGCCGTGTTCGAAACCCGGACCGGCCTGCTGCTGCGCACCTACACCGGGCACGCCCAGCCCGTGACGGACGTCGCCTTCGCCCCCCATCCCGACTCCGTGCTCAGCACCGACGTTGGCGGCCACGTCCGGCTCTGGAGCGCCGAAACCCTGAAGAGCCTGGCCCACTGGCAGGCCCCGGCCCCACTGCTGGCGGTGGCTTTTGCCCCGGGCGGGGGCCGGGCCCTGCTGGCCAGCGCCGGGGCCTGCTGGCTCTGGAACCTGCGCGCGCCGGGCCAGCTGCCCACGCTGCTCAAGCTGGAGCTGCCCGCTAAAAGCGCCCTCACGACCGCCGTGTTTGGTACCGATGGCCGCCAGGTGGCGCTGGGGTTCGACTCGGGCGCGGTGCTGGTGGTGGACCTCGGCACCGGCCTGCAAACGCACAAGTCGTTGGGCACGGCCGCCGTGCGCGCCCTGTGCCTGCACGCCGACACGCTGCTGGCCGCCACCGGCAGCCCCGACCTCAAAAGCTGGCCGGTGATTGCCGAGGCCCCCGTCGCGGCGCAACGCCTGCCGCAGGCCCTCACCGCCGTAGCGGTGGCCCCTGGCGGCCGGGTGCTGGCCCTGGGCTTCGCCACCGGCGAAACCATGCTGTGGAATCGTAACGCTAACCAGGCCGGCCCGGTGTTCAACGGCCCGGCCCCGGCCCGCCGCGTGCAGTTTCAGCCCGAGGGCGGGGCGCTGCTGCTCGCCAGCTACGAATCAGGCGGTGCCAAAACCTGGCTAGTCGAGTAGCCCGGCCCGTTGCCTTGGGCCCGTTGGATTGGGGCGCTGAGGAACTATTCCAACCCCAAAAAAAGGTCCGGTAGTAACACCGGACCTTTTTTGAGTTTGGGCAACGGAGAAGACCACACGGTCGGGGGCTACTGCGCCAATCGCCGCGCTGTGCCTGGCGGCGGTCGGGGCCCCGGCTGCGTTGCGCGTTTGGCGAGCTGCCAGTACATTAGGGGCCCCTTACCACCAAGCCCCTCTCCCCCTCATGGAAGACCCGTCACTCCCCGCCGCCGACTCCCCGCTGCCCGACACGCCTGAAGCGCGGGCCGCGTACATCAAAGAAGCGCAGGCGAAGAGCGACCTGACCGGGCTTGCGCGCCTGTTTGAGGCCGAGCTGCTGGCGCTGCCGGCGTTCGCCGAGGCAATGAAGCCCTACTTCGCCCAGAGCCCGCCGCACCTGGCCCGCAGCTACGGCAGCACCAAGGCTGCCGCCTACATCCGGGGGCCGCAGCTGCTGAAGCAGGCGGGGGCGCGCTTCGTGGAAATCCGCGAGGCGGCGGCCCACGACCTGTGGGACATTCAGCAGAAGAAGCTCTTCGACCTGCAATGCCGCTGGCGGGCCGAGCAAATCACGCTGCCCGGCGTGCGCCACACGCAGGAATTCCGGCAGTGGGAGAAGTACATTGAGTACTGTCCGTGGCTGCCACCCATCACGGCCGACGAGGTGGCCCTCTACCAGGCCTACCTGCGCTCCGACGCCTACGAGCCCAGCCGCAACTGGCACTGGCAGGACTACGACACCTTTCGGCGCACCGTCGAAAGCGACGGCAACGGCGAAGGCGGCGGCGACAGCGACGAGGATGACCGGGACGAAACCGACGGCGACGGCTACGAGGCGGCCGAGCGCGGGGCCTACGGCGTGCTGCCGGCGTGGTACCGCTACCACGACGCGGCCACCGGTGCCAGCTCCCTGCTGGCCCTGCCCGACGTGCGCGGCGAGAAGGAGGCCTACTACATCGGCCTTACCGAAGCCGACAAAGCGGAGAAGTTGGCTGCCCAGCGCGCCCGCGGCGACCTGGCTGCCAGCCTGCCCTGGCACCCGTTTATTGGCCAGAAGGACTTCACCTCGTATTTCCAGCAGTTTGAAGACCCCGCCGACCTGCCGCGCCTGCTGCGCTGGTACGAGGCCGACCGCACCGACTACCGCCGCCGCAACGGCTACCTGTTCGAGGCCACCCACTGGATGGAGCGGGCGCTGGTGCACCAGGCGTCGCCGTGGCCCATCGCGGCCCACGCCGACTGGCGACTGGCGCTGCTGGCGGCCGGCATGCGGGCCTGGGGCCACCAGCTGGCCGACGTGCTGGCCGAGGTGTGGCAGGAAGAGGAGCAAAACCGGGCCCTGGGCTTGTCCGTCACGGGTCCGAAGCTGTACGGACCCCGCCCGCCCTTCGCGGAGCTGGACTGGGCCGAGGAAGAAACCTACCAGCCCAAGTTTATTTTGCGGGGCCGCGAGCTGGCCGGCGAGCCGCGCGACTTCAACTTCTGAGCGCCGCCAACTACCGGGGGCCGCCGTTGCAGCCGGCTACTGGCCGGTGCCTTCCGGCTACTGGCGGGGGCCAGCGGCTGAAAGCCGCCGGCCGGTAAAATTTACCGGGGTGCCAGCCGCCCGCGCCACGCCGCCAGCGGGCCCGGTGCGGCGGCCGGCCCGCCTGGTGCAAAAGCCGCCGCTGCAAGCACCAAAAAGCCCCCGACCGCACGGTCGGGGGCTTCTGGAGTAACCCGGGGCGCGGGCCGCTACCGGCGGGCCTGGGCGGGACCGCGCCCCGGCCGCCGGTCAGGCCGGGAGCTTACTGGCCGCGCCGCCTCACAGGCCCAGGTACACAAACTGGTTCACGCTCAGGTAAGCGTCTTCGACGGGCAGGGCCGTGCCGGAGCCGCCCAGCGGCAAGGTCACGCCGTGCGTGTGGGCCCCGGCGGCCCCCGTGTTATAGCTGTAGCAGTTGATGCGGCCGGTAGTGTATTGCGAATAAGCCGTGCCGCCAGCGGTGGGTGCAGCGGTGCCAAAGCAAAAGGTCGCTACCGCGTGGCTATGGTCGCCGACGTAGTCGGTGCTGCCGGTCAGGCTGATGTTGGGCAGGTTGGTCTGGTCGATGGTGGCGGCGTTGGTCCCCCCGGTGCTGAGCAGCGCTCCGCTGGTTTGCTTGAGTACTCGGCCGGAAGCATCGGGCAGGTTGGCCCCAATGCCCAGGGCCGTGGCGCGGGCCTGCTGCGTGGGAGTGAGGGCGGTTTTGAGTCGCCCATCCAGCTTCACCCAGCCGGCGTGGTCGGCGGCCTGCAAGCCCTGCTTGATGTCGCCGACGGTGCTGCCGGGCGCCGCCGCGCCCCCGGCGGCCGTGGCCTGGGTGGTGCCGTCGGGAAACTTGAAGCCGCCGCTGGTGCTGTACACCGTGCCGGCCACCTCCAGCTTCTGGGTGGGCGCGGCCGTGCCGATGCCCACGTTGCCGCCGGTCAGGGCGAAGACGTTGCTGCCCTGCGCGATGGTGGTGGCCTGCGTAAGCGTACCGCCCAGCACGATGTTCTGGCCGGTTTTGGTCAGGCCGTTGCCGGCCGTCACGGCCGTGCCGGCGGCAGTGGCAATCTGGTCCCACACTGGGGTGGCGGGCGGGCCGGAGTTGTAGTAGTAGCCGGGGGTGCCGTCGGTCTGGAACACAATCAGTCCCGTGGCCGGGTTGGCAATGGCTGCGCGCTGGGCGCTGGTCAGGCGGGGCAACAGCGCGCCCTTGGCGGTGCTCACCACGTCGAAGGCGGCCGAGGCGTTGGGGGCGGTGGTGCCGATGCCCACGCTCTGGGCCTGGGCGGCAAAGGGGAGGGCCAGCAGCAGCAGCAGCACGCGGCCGGTACGGGGGAAGAAATGGGTCATCGGGACGGGAGATAGCAGGGAATTGATATGCGAACGAACCAGAGAAAACGCAAAGGTCGGACGGGAGCCAACGCGGCGGTATCGCATAAACATGCGATGCCCGGCCACAAAAAAAGCCCCCGACCAGGCGGCCGGGGGCATCTTCGGCATCGGCCGGGGCGGGGCGCTACCGGCGGGCCTGCGCGGTAGCGGCATCGCCCGGCCGGGCTTCGCCCAGCAGGCGGGCCAGCTGCTGCTTCAGAATTTGCAGGTCGGCGTGGTCGGCTTGCAGGGCGGTATTCTGGGCCTTGAGCGCCTGCACTTCCGCGCTGAGCTCCTGCACGGCCTGCACCAGCGGCACCACGAACTGGGCATAGCTCAGGCCGTAGGAGTCGCGGGCGTTGGCCGGGGCATGCACGCCATCGAACCGAAAGCCCAGGGCCCGGGCGCTGCGCTCCACGTCCTGGGCCAGGAAACCGGTGTGTACGGCCTCGGCCGGGTCGCGGGGGCTGCGGGCGGCCAGGGAGCCGGTTTGCTCAAACTGATTCAGGCGGCGCTGGTCGAAGCGGTAGGTGACGGGGCGCAAGGCGGTGATGAAGGCCAGGCCCGGCACGTTGGCCCGCACGTCGTACTTAAAGCGGGCATCGGAGGTCACGGTCAGGGCCGCCTGGCAGCGCAGCGTCAAGATGCTGGCATTGCCGAGCTGAATCGTGTTGCTGCTGGTTACCGTCGCGTTGGACCCCAGGGCCGTGGTGTTGGACAGGGTGCCGCTGCCGCTGGCCGGGCCGCTGTTGTAGCCCAAGGCCGTGTTGTTGGAGCCGGTAGTATTGTACTGGCCGCTGACGGAGCCGCCGAACAGGTTGTAGTTGCCGGTGGTGCTGTCGAAGCCGCTGGAGCCGCCGATGAACTGGTTGTCGTGGCCCGTCGTGTTGTTATCCCCGCTCAGATAGCCACTGAACACGTTTTGGCTGCCGGTGGTGTTGTTGATGCCGCTTTCGTAGCCGCTGAACACGTTTTGGCTGCCGGTGGTGTTGGTATAGCCGCAGTCGCTGCCGCTGAACACGTTTTGGGTGCCGGTGGTGTTGTTGGTGCCGCTGCGAAAGCCGCTGAACACGTTGTAGCTGCCCGTGGTGTTGGCCGCGCCGCTGTTGGCCCCGGTAAACACGTTGTCGAAGCCGCTGGTGTTGGCAAAGCCGCTGTTGAAGCCCAGGAACACGTTCAGCCCGCCGGTGGTGTTGCTGAATCCGCTGATGTCGCCGCTAAAGAGGTTGTTGCTGCCGGTGGTGTTGTTGCCGCCACTGTTATAGCCGCTGAACACGTTTTGGCCGCCGGTGGTGTTGTCCTGCCCCGCCTGGTAACCGCTGAACACGTTTTGGCTGCCGGTGGTGTTGGCATAGCCGCAGTCGCTGCCGCTGAACACGTTTTGGGTGCCGGTGGTGTTGTTGGTGCCGCTGCGAAAGCCGCTGAACACGTTGTAGCTGCCCGTCGTGTTGGCCGCGCCGCTGTTGGCCCCGGTAAACACGTTGTCGAAGCCCGAGGTGTTGGCAAAGCCGCTATTGAAGCCCAGGAACACGTTCAGCCCGCCGGTCGTGTTGCTGAACCCGCTGATGTGGCCGCTAAAGAGGTTGTTGCTGCCGGTCGTGTTGGCCTGGCCGGCCTGGAAGCCACTGAACAGGTTTTTGCCGCCGGAGGTGTTGTCCTGCCCCGCTTGGTAACCGAGGAACACGTTTTGGGCACCGGTGGTGTTGGCATAGCCGCAGTCGCTGCCAACGAACACATTCTGAATGCCGGTGGTGTTGGCCTGGCCGCTGCGAAAGCCGCTGAACACGTTGTAGCTGCCCGTCGTGTTGGCCGCGCCGCTGTTGGCCCCGGTAAACACGTTGTCGAAGCCCGTGGTGTTGGCGTAGCCGCTGTTAAAGCCCAGGAACACGTTCAGCCCGCCGGTGGTGTTGCTGAACCCGCTGATGTGGCCGCTAAAGAGGTTGTTGCTGCCGGTGGTGTTGCTGGAGCCACTTTGGTAGCCGCTGAACAGGTTCTTCGTGCCGGTGGTGTTGGCGTAGCCGGCCTGCACCCCGCTAAACTGGTTGAAGCTGCCGGTGTTGTTGTAGCCGGCCGAATCGCCAATCATGATGTTGTTGTCCCCGGTCTGGTTGAGGTAGGCGCTGAAGCTGCCCAGGGCCACGTTGCTGTGGCCGATGGTATTGGCCTCGCCGCTCACGTACCCGCTAAAGAGGTTGTTGCTGCCCGTGGTGTTGCCAAAGCCGCTCTGGGTGCCGCTGAACAGGTTATTACTGCCGGCGGTGTTGCCGGTGCCGCTGAAAAAGCCGCTGAACAGGTTGTTGTTGCCGGTGGTGTTGGCCGAACCGCTCTGGGTGCCGCTGAACAGGTTGTTGCCACCCGTCGTGTTGTTGTAGCCTGCCTGGTAGCCCAGAAACTGGTTGCGGCTGCCGCTGGTGTTGGCCTGCCCCGCCTGGTAGCCCACCAGCAGGTTAAAACCTCCCGTGTTCACCCGCCCGGCCTGGTAGCCAATCAACACATTGCCCCGGGAATTCTGGCCCAGGTTCAGGCCGCCGTCGGCGCGCACGCCCAGGCCCACGGCCGCCCCGATGCTGGCCCCCGTGCCGACCAGGGCGTTGACTTGCAGGTCCAGGTCCTGGGTCGCGGTATGGTTGCCGAGGTTGTCGCCCCCGCCGGTGGGGCTGAGAAAGGTCCAGGCTGGGGTGGCGGGCGGGCCGGCGTTGTACCAGAAGCCGGGCTGCGCCCCGTCGGTCTGGAACACGAGCAGGCCCAGGGCGGGGGGCGTGATGGCCGTGCGCTGGGCTTCGGTGAGGCGGGGCAGCAGGGCGCCCTTGGCCGAGCTCACCACGTCGAGGGCTGCCGAGGCGTCGGGGGCGGTGGTGCCGATGCCCACGCTCTGGGCCTGGGCGCCGGCAGCAACGAAGACGGCCAGCAACAAGGCGAGCGAGAGACGGTACATGTTTTTCATAGCAGGGCGGAAAATGCAGCGGTTGATGATGCTGCAAAGGTGCCCCATTGCTCGTCGCCCGGCATTCGTTTCTGTGCCCAATGCTTGCGCTTTTGTTGCACCAACGGGCATTTCCGCGCTGGCGCGGGTTCATGCCACGCGGTCGGAGGGCATCGGGCCGCTGAATGAGGGCCCAACGCGGCCACGCCCGCGTCGGGAACCGGTGCCAGCGCCGGGGAGCTACTTGCGGACCTTGGCGGTGGCAGAAGCGGCCTCGTCCGGCCGGGTATCGCCGAGCAGGCGGGCCAGCTGCTGCTTCAGCGCTTGCAGGTCGGCGTGGTCGGCAGCGGAGCCGGTTTGCAGGGCGGCGTTCTGCTGTTGCAAGGCTGCGTTCCGGGCTTTCAGGGCCTCCACTTCCGCGTTCAGCTCCTGCACGGCCTGCACCAGGGGCACCACAAACCCGGCGTAGCTCAGGCCGTAGGAGTCGCGGGCGTTGGCCGGGGCATGCACGCCGTCGAAGGCAAAGCCCAGGCTCCGGGCCACGCGCGCCACGTCCTGGGCCAGGAAGCCGGTGTGCCAGGTGGCGGCCGAATCGCGGGGGCTGCGGGCGGCCAGGGTGCCGGTTTGCTCAAACTGATTCAGGCGGCGCTGGTCGAAGCGGTAGGTGACGGGGCGCAGGGCGGTGATGAAGGCCAGGCCCGGCACGTTGGCCCGCACGTCGTACTTGAAGCGGGCATCGGAGGTGGTGGTGAGGCCCACCTGGCAGCGCAGAGCCGTAATGTCGGCATTGCCAAGCTCAATGGTGTTGCTGGTGGTTACGACGGCGCCGTTGCCCAGCGCGGTGGTGTTGGTGAGCGCGTCGGTGGCCGGCCCGGCCCCGTTGCCCAGGGCGGTGTTGGCGTTGCCGGTGGCGTTGGCCAAGCCGCTCGCGTAGCCCACAAACACGTTGCCAGTGGCCATGGTGTTGCCGAAGCCGCTCTGAAAACCGACGAACACGTTGGCATCGCCTGCCGTGTTGGCGAAGCCGCTGGCGTAGCCCACGAAGGCATTGTTGGCCCCCGTGCGGTTGCCGGCCCCGCTGCCGTAGCCGTCGAACACGTTGTTGCTGCCCGTGGTGTTGTTTTGCCCGCTCTGCGTGCCGCTGAAGGCGTTGTTGCTGCCCGTGTTGTTGTTCAGGCCACTTTCGAAGCCGTTGAATACGTTGTCGGAGCCGGTGGTGTTGGCGAAGCCGCTCAAATAGCCTGCGAACACGTTGTAGATACCCGAGGTGTTGCCGTAGCCGCTCTGATAGCCCAGAAACTGGTTGCTGCTGCCGGTGGTGTTGCTGTAGCCACTGCCCGCGCCGCCGAACACATTGTAGCTGCCCGTGGTGTTGGAGCTGCCGCTCAGCGCGCCCACAAACCAGTTGCCCGTGCCCGTGGTATTGTGGTAGCCGCTGCTAAAGCCCTCAAACTGGTTGCTGCTGCCAGTGGTATTGCTGTAGCCGCTGCCGATGCCGCTAAACTGGTTGCCCGCGCCGGTGGTGTTGCTGAAACCGCTTTGGTAGCCGCTGAACCGGTTGCTGCTGCCGGTGGTATTGCCGTAGCCGCTCTGGTAGCCGCTGAACTGGTTGTTGTAGCCCGTGGTGTTGTTCAGCCCGCTCCGAAAGCCGTCGAATTGGTTGCCATAGCCCGTGGTGTTGCTCAGCCCGCTTTGGAAGCCGCTGAACTGGTTGCCACTGCCGGTGGTATTGGCCTGGCCGCTTTGCACGCCCACAAACTGGTTGTTGTCGCCGGTGGTGTTGGCCAAGCCGCTCTGGTAGCCTTCAAACAGGTTGTAGCTGCCGGTGGTATTGCCCTGCCCGCTCTGGTAGCCCTCGAACTGGTTGAAGCCGCCGGTGGTGTTGGCGGTGCCGGCCTGGAAGCCACTGAAGTGGTTGCGGCTGCCGCTGGTGTTGTAGGCGCCGCTCTGGTAGCCGCTGAACTGGTTGTAGCTGCCGGTGGTGTTGCGCAGCCCGCTGGTGTTGCCCTCGAACTGGTTCTGGCTGCCGGTGGTGTTGGACTCGCCGGCCCGGTAGCCCACAAACTGGTTGTTGCTGCCCAGGGTGTTGCGGTAGCCGCTCTGGTAGCCGCTGAACTGGTTGCCGCTGCCGGTGGTATTGAAGTAGCCGCTGACAAAGCCGTCGAACTGGTTCTGGCTGCCCGTGGTGTTCGAATACCCGCTTTGGAAGCCGGTGAGCTGGTTCTGGACGCCCGCCGTGTTATCGTGCCCGCTCTGGTAGCCCACGAAGTGGTTTTCGCCGCTGCTGGTGTTGCTGAAGCCGCTTTCGGCGCCCACAAACAGGTTGAGCGAACCGCTGGTGTTCGCGTAGCCGGCGCGGTAGCCCAGCAGCAGGTTGGCTCCGCCGCTGGTGTTGGCCAGGCCGCTCTGGTATCCCTCGAACACGTTGTTGCTGCCGCTGGTGGTGGCCGCCCCGGCCTGGTAGCCCACCAGTTGGTTCGCGGTGCCGGTGCTCACGGCCTGGCCGGCCCCGAAGCCCAGCGCCACGCCGTGGCCCGGCGTGTGCTGGCCCAGGTTCAGGCCCCCGTCAGCCCGCACGCCCACCCCTACGCCGCCAATGCTCTCTCCGCTGCCCACGAGGGCATTGCCTTGCAGGTTCAGGGGCTGGGTGGCCGTGTGGTTGCCCAGGTTGTCGCCGCCCCGGGCCTTATCGGGCAGAAAAAGCCAGCTGCTGCCGCCGTAATAAAAGAAGCCGGGGCGCCCGTTGGTCTGAAACACCAGCAGCCCGGTGGCGGGGCTGGCAATGCCCACGCGGGAAACCGAATCCAGGCGCGGCAGCAGCACGCCCTTGCTGCTGCTCACGATGTCGAGGGCGGCCGATACCTCGGGGGCGGTGGTACCGATGCCCACGCTTTGGGCGGCGCTTGCCAAAGGGCAGGCCGCCAGCAGCAGGGCTGCCAGCGGCAAGTAGAGGTAACGGTTGAACATACGGATGGCGGCTAGGGGAATAGAATGGAACAGAACGACGCGAGTAAATATGCGAATAATTTTATTCTTCCCAGAGCAAGTTTCAGGTTACTATACTGGACCCGAGGTAGGGTGCGGGGCTTGTCCCCGCCCGTCGTTGAACGATACCCGAACAAGTCGTTCAAC
>JANXMN010000246.1 GCA_025354605.1 Hymenobacter sp.
GCAATGGTGGCTTTAGCCCGGGTGTTCACCTCTTCCCATTCCGAACAGAGCCGTTAAGCCCCGGTGCGCCTATGGTACTGCCTTCACCGGTGGGAGAGTCGGTCGCCGCCAACCTTTTTTCGTAACGCCTGCCGCTTTCCCTAGCGGCAGGCGTTTTGCTTTTTATTAATTCGCCCTTCTTAACTTAACCATGTTCTTATTGGCTTTCTTTGCTCGTAGTCGGCTTTTATATTGTTGCTCATACATGACTGAAGTTTATTTGCAACATCAATCAATTTGCTAACTGCTGGGGGATTAATCTTCTAATGAAATGTTATGCAGTTATTATATCCTTGGTTTGCTCTGGGTCTGTTTGCAATCAGTATCCCTTTAATCATTCATCTTTTACAATTGCGGCGCCCCCAACGCCTTGTTTTTACTAATGTTGCTGTTATCAAGCAAGTCGAATTGGTGACCACGCGTTACCGTAAGGTGCAGCATTTGCTGATTCTGCTAACGCGAATTGTTGGGCTGATTGCTTTGGTGCTAGTATTCTGTCAGCCCTTTTTGCCTGTAAGCAATAGTGGTATTAAAGTTTCCGGAATTGATGTTGCAATTGATAATTCATTCAGCATGCAATTACCTGGAATTAAATTTGGCTCTTTGTTCAATGAGGCACTTGAAGGGGGGCGGCAGTTGGGTAATGAGGCGACAACAGGTGAACGGTTTCGTTTGCTAAATACTGGTACAACTACTTTATCAAAATCGTCTTTTTTAGCAAAGGTTGAAGAATTGCATCCTAATCTGGGAATGAATATAGGCAGAATAGCTGCTTTGGCTGGGACTCAAAACAGCACCAATACTTTGTATTTGCTGTCAGATTTCCAAAAAAATGCGTTTTCGGCTTCTGTTATAAACCAGATGCCGAGTAACAGGAAATTAGCGCTGGTGCTGGTGAGGGCACCAGAGACGGGCAACGTGTATGTAGATAGTGTGTGGGTAGATGACGGCTTCGTGCGCACGAAGACGAATGTGGAGCTTCATATGCGTCTGCGCAATGGTGGCGCGGTAACAGTAACTGATTGCCCTGTAAAGGTTTATTTAGGCGCTCGTCAGGTGGCGGCTTTTCAAGTGACCATTGCTAAGGGCCAAGCCATCACTTCGGTGGTTCAAGTTCAGCTAGCAGATGGAAACATCGCTTTGGGACGTGTGGTGACGGAAGACGCACCAGTTGTTTATGACAATACTTATTTCTTTACGCTGCAATCAGCAACCCCCATCCAGATTCTGGAGATTGGTTCTACTCCGGTGACGCAACAAGTATATGCTAATGAACCGCTTTTTAATTATCATTTTAACCGGCTGCAAGGGGTTGATTATGCTTTGTTGCGGCAGGCCAATTTGGTGCTGATAGAGGAAGTCGCTACTATTGATGCCGGACTCCGCGATGGCTTGCTGGCGGTGTTGAAGCGTGGGGGAAGTGTGGTGGTGGTGCCTGCGGCGGCGGCGGAAGCGCGTGCCGCTTACCAACAGCTGTTTCGGCAGTTGGGGATGGGAGCGGCGCAATGGGAGCAAACGCCAACCAAACCGGAGTTGCGCAAAGTGGCCTTGCCGAATCTCCAAGAACCGTTTTTTCGGGACGTGTTTAGCGCGCAGTCTCGTACTGCGACCATGCCGCGGGTGGCCCCTGTGTTGCGGTGGGCACGCACGGGAACTGATATTCTGAAACTGCGGGATGGAGAAAGTTATTTGGCTGCTTTCCCAAGTGGGGCGGGGCAAGTGTTTGTGTTTTCGGCTCCTTTCGACAAGCGCTACTCGGACTTTACGGCGCAGGCGTTGTTTGTGCCGGTTATGTACCGACTGGCGATGCTGAGCTACCGGAGCGAGCAATTGCCTGCATACCGACTGACCCAGCGCAATGTGAACCTGACGCTGCCGGCAGGGCCGGGTCCCGCCGGTGAACGGGCTGAGGAAGCGGGCTTTCGGCTCGTGAAGGACAGTATCACTTTAATTCCGGAGCAGCGGATTGTCGGGCATGAAGTGCGGTTAGCAGTGCCGCAGGGCATGGATACACCGGGTTTTTACCAGGTGCAAAAGAAGGGTAGGGTACTGACGACTTTGGCCTTTAACCCAGACAAGCGCGAATCGGAACTGGCGGCCTACACGGCGGCAGAGCTGCGGGAGATAATTGGGCCAAACCGGCCAAATATGCGCGTAGTCGAGGCGAGTGACATTGGGGCCGGCCTGGCCAAATTGCAGGCCGAGAAAACGGGAACGCCGCTGTGGCGCTACTTCCTGCTGCTGGCGCTGCTGGCACTATTAGCCGAAACATTGCTGGTGCGTTTTGGCCGGCGGCCGGCAGTGGCAGCGCGCGTGGCGGTAGCGGCTTAGCGGCTAGTGGCGGAAGCTGGTGTGGCCGGCAATAGCGGGGGGCTGTATCTTGCGGCTTTCATTGGGAAATCAATTTATGGCGCAGGCTATGAAAGAACCGGATAAGCGGGAGGTGAAAGCGCCGGCAGGTGCCGTGCGGCGGCTGGCTTTGCAGTTTGGGATGGGCGTTGGGATTGCCTGCGTGCTGTGGATGGTGGGCTTGCAGCTGGCTGGCGACAATGGTTTTGGGCCGAAGCAGATACTGGCGCAGCTCCTGGTACCGCTGGCGGCGGTGGCGGCTGAATGGCTGTTACGCCAAGAGGCCAAGCCGCACAAGCCCGGTTTACGCAACTCGCTCGGCGTGGGAATGCTGACGGTTCTGCTCGCCGCGCTACTGTCGGCGGCAGGCGTGCTGGGGCTGGGCTACGGGGCGGGTGAGCGTGCCGTGGCCCGACACCGGGCCGAGGTGCTGGAAATTGTGCGGGCCCAGCAGCGCGAAAACCCGCAGGTGAAGGTGCCGGCTGCCATGAGGGAGCAGCAAGTGCGGCAGGTGCAACAGCTGACGGTAGGAGACATGGCGACCAGTAATTTTTTGCAGGTGCTGGTACTGGGGCTAGTGCTTGCGGTACCGGCGGGCATCTTTCTGCGCGAATAATTCCAATTACCTTGCAGGCTAAATTCACCACAACTTCTCACTTTCAACTGCAATGGAAACAAACGCTACTCCTGCTACAACAACTTCGGTTGGCTTGCGCTATGGGATGCTCACCGGACTGGTCAGCATTCTCTTTTCGTTCGGCCTGAATATCATGCACCAGGAAAGCAGTCCGGCCCGGTACATTTCGTTTGCCATTATGATTGGCGGAATCGTTTTGGCGATGAATGCCTTCAAGCAGCAAAACCAGGGCTTTATGAGCTATGGCCAGGGTATTGGCATCGGTACCGTGCTATCGGCGGTGACAGGCTTGATGTCGGGCATATTTGCCTACGTGTACATGACGTTTGTCGACCCCGAGATGATGGTTCGCATCACCGAAAAGATACGGACCGATATGGAGGCGCGCGGCGGCATGACCGATGAGCAGATTGACCAAGCCGTCGCGATGTCGGGCAAGTTTATGAATGGGCCGATTATGCTGGTTTTCGCACTGCTGGGTTCTATTCTGATTGGAGTGCTGCTGTCGTTGGTGATTTCGGCTGTTATCAAGAATGCCCAACCCGAATTTGAATAAGCCCGCAGCTTCTTTTCCGGTGGAAATTTCCATCGTGATTCCCTTGCTGAATGAGGCCGAGTCGTTGCCCGAGCTTACGCGCTGGATTGCGCGGGTGCTGGAGGCATACGGGCTTAGCTACGAAGTGATTCTCATTGATGATGGCTCGACCGACGACTCGTGGGCGGTGATGGAAGAGCTGGCGGCGACGGATGCCACCTTGCGCGGCATCCGCTTCAACCGCAACTACGGCAAGTCGGCGGCGCTCAACGTGGGCTTTGAGGCGGCGCGGGGGCGCGTGGTGTGCACCATGGATGCCGACCTGCAGGACTCGCCCGAAGAGCTGCCCGAGCTGTACCGCATGATTGTGGAGGACAAATACGACATGGTGAGCGGCTGGAAGCAGAAGCGCTACGACCCGCTGTCGAAAACCATTCCGACCAAGCTCTTCAACGGGGCTACGCGCTGGATGTCGGGCATTCAGCTGCACGATTTCAACTGCGGGCTGAAGTCTTACGACTCCCGGGTGGTGAAGAGTATTGAGGTGTACGGCGAAATGCACCGCTACATTCCGGTAATTGCGAAATGGAACGGGTTTCGCAAAATTGGGGAGAAGGTAGTGCAACACCAGGAGCGCAAGTACGGCGTGACTAAATTCGGCCTGGAACGCTTCATTTTTGGCTTTCTGGATTTGCTGAGCATCACCTTCGTGGGCCGGTTTCGGCGCGCGCCCATGCACTTTTTTGGCACGCTGGGTACGCTGTCGTTTCTGTTGGGCTTGCTGATTACCTTATGGCTGACGGGCGAGAAAGTGTGGCTGTCGCTGCATAACCTGAAGGCGCGGCAAGTGACGGAACAGCCGTTGTTTTTTTTGGCCTTGACGGCGGTAATTGTGGGGGTTTTGCTGTTTGTAGCGGGATTCCTGGGCGAGATGATTCAGTTGAACGGGCCGAAGCGCAACGACTATCTGGTGCGGGAGCGGATTCGGTAACTTTACTGGCCCCACCTGCGGGGCCGACTTTCCCATCCTTCTCCTTAACTCCGGCCAGACCATGCGGTACGCTGCTTTCCTTTCGAACGTGCTGGGCCGCCGCCTGCCGCTGACCGCCGCGGGGGCCAGCCTGGTGCTGGCCCTGGGGGCTTGCAAAACCGAGAAAAACCTGGTGGTGCCGCCTCCCGCCGATGGGTCGTTCGGAATGCCCCGCCGGGTGGAAATGCGCGGCTACACCGGCAACCTGATGGAGCCGTTTTTGTCGCGGGACGGCGGGCGGCTGTTTTTCAACAACCTCAACAGCGCCCCGGAAAACACCAACCTGCACTGGGCTACGAAAGTCAACGACTCCACCTTTCAGTACCAGGGCGAAATTGCGGGCGTGAACACGCCGGACCTGGAAGGCGTACCAACCCTGGACGCAGCCAATACCCTGTACTTTGTGTCGACGCGCAGCTACGTCAGCACGTTGTCCACCATTTACCGGGCCACGCTGGCGGGCGGGACCGCGACGAACGTGCAGCTGGTTGACGGAATTTCCCGCCTGGAGCCGGGGTGGGTGAATTTCGACGTGGAAGTGAGCGCTGATGGCCAGCAGCTGTATTTCGTCGACGGTAAACTCAATTCGGCGGGCATTCCGCAAAGCGCCGACCTCGTGCTGGCCGGCAAAACCCCCAGCGGTTTTGCCCGGCTGCCCGGCAGCGCCTCCCTCCTGCAAAACATCAACACCAGCGCCCTCGAATACGCCGCCAGCATTGCCAGCGATGGCCTCAGCCTGTATTTTACGCGGGTTCAGGTGCCCCTTACGGCCACTACCACGCCGGAGATTCTCGTGGCCACCCGGCTCACGCCCACCGAGCCCTTTGGCCAACCCAAGCGCATTGCCAGCATCACCGGCTTCGCGGAAGCGCCCACCATCGCGCCCGATGGCAAGCGGCTTTACTTTCACCAAAAAGAAAACAATGTCTTCGCGCTATTCATGGTCAGCAGGAAGTAATGGGCCGGCCGTGCGGACGCCAGCTGACCGGCTATCCCCCGTCCGGTGTAAAACCAACTGGCATCACTACCTATGAACGTTGTTATCATCGGTCCGGCTTACCCGCTGCGCGGCGGACTGGCTACCTACAACGAGCGGTTGGCCCGCGCTTTCCGCGAGGCCGGCGATGAGGTGCGCATCATCACGTTCTCGCTACAGTACCCTGATTTCCTGTTTCCCGGCCAGACGCAATTCAGCACCGAAGCCGGCCCGGCCGACCTCGACATTGAAGTGAGCCTGAACTCGGTAAACCCGCTCTCCTGGCTGCGGGTGGGGCAAAAGCTGCGGCAGCAACGGCCCGATTTGGTGATTTTCCGGTTCTGGCTGCCGTTTATGGGGCCGGCGCTGGGCACGGTGGCGCGGCTGGTGCGCGGCAACGGCCACACCCGGGTGGTAGCCATCACCGACAATGTGATTCCGCACGAGAAGCGGCCGGGCGACGGGCCGCTGACGCGCTATTTTCTGCGTGCCTGCGACGGCTTCGTGACCATGAGCCGCAGCGTGCTCGACGACCTGCGCGGGCTGGGCTTCGGCAGCCGGCCGGCGCTGTACCGGCCGCATCCGCTCTACGACAATTTCGGGCCGATAAAGCCGAAAGCGGCGGCCCTGGCGGCCCTGGGGCTGCCGGCGGAGTTTCGCTACGTGCTGTTTTTTGGGTTCATCCGGGCGTATAAGGGGCTGGATATCCTGCTTGAAGCCTGGGCCGATGCACGGCTGGCGGCGCTGCCAGTGAAGCTGGTTATCGCGGGCGAGTTCTACGAGGATGCCGCACCCTACGAGGCGCTGATTCAGCAGCATCAGCTGGAAAGCCGGATTGTGCGGGCGACGGATTTTATTCCCAATGAGCAGGTGGTCGATTACTTCTGCGCGGCCGATTTGATTCTGCAGCCCTACAAAAACGCCACCCAGAGCGGCGTGTCGCAGATTGCCTACCACTTCGAGCGGCCCATGCTGGTAACCGACGTGGGCGGCCTGGCCGAGCTGATTCCGGCTGGGGTGGTGGGCTACGTGGTGCCGCCCACGCCGGCCGCCATTGCTGACGCGGTGGTGGATTTCTACGCCCAGCAGCGGGAAGAAACCTTCGCGGCGGGTGTGCGCGAGCAGAAGAAGCAGTTCTCGTGGCCAGTGATGGTGGCGGCGCTGAAGGAAGTAGCTGGTTGAATTATGAGTTATGAGTTATGAGTTATGAATTATGAATTATGAATTATGAATTATGAACGGCTAAACTGAAATCCATAATTCATAACTCATAACTCATAACTCATAATCCATAACTCATAATCCATAACTCATAATTCATAACTCATAATTCATAATTCACACCGCCACGCTCGCGCGTACGGCCTGTAGCACCTTCGCCGCCGGCAAATCCTCCATGCAGCTGGTGCCGAGCTGGCACGAGCCCCGGTAGAAGCACACGCAGTCCTTGTTGGGCTGTACGATTTGGCCCCGGCCGTAAAGGTCGAATTCGTGGGGGTTGAAGATGTTGTTCATCAGGATGGTCGGCTTGCGCAGCGCGATACTGATGTGCATGCCCATCGTTACCTGCGTCACGATGCCATCCATCTGGTTCATCAGGTTGATGAACTGGTGGAGGGGGAAGGTGCCGAGGTAGGCCGCGCCGGTGGCGGCGTGCAGCGCGCGGTTGCGGGCGTCTTCGGCCTCGCCGCCCAGCAAAACCGGGGTGTAGCCGGCGGCTTGCAGGCCGGCAATCAGCTCCGTCCACTTTTCGGTGCTCCAGAGGCGGGTGGTCCACCGGTCGCCGCAGCCGGTGTTGAGGCCAATGCGGGGGCGGGCGGCGGGCAGGGCGGCCCAGTCGTAGCCCTTGTCGTCGTGGGTGTCGAACACGTACTCTTCGCCCCGGAAATCGAAGCCGCAGAGCTCAAATATCTCCTGCACGTAGGGCTTGGTGTTGGCCTGGCTGATTTGGTCGAACACGCCGGTGAGGTACTTGTGTTCGGCCAGCTCATTCACGGGCCAGGCCACGCCATCGTGCGGGCGCAGGGCGTAACCGAATTTCTCCTTCGCCGAAATCGTATTGAGCAGGGCGCAGGCTTCCTTTTCCTTATCGAGGTTGATAACCACGTCGAACTCGCGGGCCTGCAATTGCAAGGCGCTGGCAAAGTCGAACTTCAGAATCTCCTCAATCTCGCCCTGCGGCAGGATGGCCGGCGTGAGCGTGAGCCAGGTGATGGCGCAGCCCGGCCGCTCCTGGCGCAGCCGCCGCAGCAGGGGCGTGGTCCGAATCACGTCGCCAATGGCCCCGAGCTTAATAATCAGAATCCGGTTCGTGACCGGCGCGTACACCGGGCAGCCGGCGCACACGTAGCCGTGGGTTTTGTTGGGGCGGCAGGGGAGGTCGCCGCGAAAGTGGCGGCAGTCGGGGTGAACGGGCAGGTTGTTCAGGAGTTCGGGCACGGAGCGGGCGCAAGTTGGAGCGGTAAAAATAGCAGGGTGGCCGGGCTCACGGCGGTGCGGGCGTTTGTACCATTTAGTGGCGTACCAAAAAAAGATGGTACGCTATCAGATGGTACGTTTTATTTTCGAAGCTATTTAGGAAGTCATTTCAAGTGCGCGAGCACGTCATGCTCATCTGGCGTCCGCTTGTCGAGGCATCTCTACCGCTTCGTTGACGGCTCATACGAAGCGGTAGAGATGCTTCAACAAGCGGACGCCAGATGAGCATGACGTTCTTTTGACCTCTTAAACAGGTTCTTCGTCTTTCAACTAATCCGCAAGCTCATGGGGCTGATAAAGAAATTTTCCCGCCACAGAGCCGACCAGCCGAACCTGGGGGCCGGGCAACGCATACGGGCCGGCTTCGGCCTCACCCAGCTTCAACTGGCGCTGCTGCTGGGGGTTTCGCGCGAAGTGCTGGCCGCCGACGAGGCCGAGCGCCGCTACCTGATGGGAGCGCCGGGCCGGCTGCTGAGCGAGCTTAGCCACATCGTGCGCGAGCTGCCGCCCGAAGCAGCGCCTGCCCCGAGTCCACCGCCCGCGCCGGCATGGTCCGAGTATGAGCTAAAAACCTTGCGCCTGCGGCTCATGGCCATCAACCTGGAAACCTACCGGCTGCGGCAGCAGCTGGAACGCTGCCAGAACCAGCTGGCGCAGATGCGGCGGCGGCAGCAGGCCCTGCCGGCGTTGCGCGCCGCCCTGCCGCCCGATAATGCCTATGCCGCCCACTGGCTAACCCAGTTTGCCGACGATGCGGCGACCATCCGGCGCATCGAGGAGCCGCAGGAGCAACTGCTGTTGCTACGGCTGCGGGTGCTGGCATTCGAGGCGAGCGAAACGGAGTTGCTGGCGGGCGAAGCGCCGTAAGGTGGCAGTAGCTGCTGCCGAAGCCCCTTCTGCCGGACCGGGAAGAAAGCCGAGACTATTCTACCAGTAGTTTGCCCGAGGCCGCGCCGCAGCGCACCACGTAGAGGCCGGGGACCAGGCCAGTGAGGTCGAGGGTAGCCATGGTGGCGTGAGGGGGCAGCGGGTAAGTGCGCACGGCGCGGCCCAGGGCGTCGAGCAAAGTAACGGCGGCGGCTTCAGTGGCAGCGGGTAGGGTAAGGGTGGCTTGCGTGCGGGCGGGGTTTGGGAAGCAGCCGAGAGAGGAGAGGGCCTTGGCCGGACGGCTGGCCAACGCTGTTATATTGGCTAAGCGGAGCAGCACGGCATCGTAGCCCCGTGAAAAGTTGGGATTGCCGTTGTAGGTGCCTTGCAGCATACTGGAACCCACCGTCATCCCGCCCTGTAAGGCACCGCTCAGGTAGAGGTTGCCCGAACCATCGAGGGCCAGTCCCGAGGGTATCAACCGTCCGTTCGGAGCAGAAGGGGGAACATCGGCGAGGTATTGCCATTGCCCCGTGCCCGTCAGGCTGGCCATGAATAAGGCAACCCCATCAGGCGGCGCAGTTACTACATGGTTACCTAAGGGAACCTGCTCTAAAACTCCGTCGCCCTGCAATCCGCCCAGCACGATGGCCTTGCCCGCGGCATCCGATTTCAGGTCAATAAATATTGAGGAGGCACTATTGGGCGGCGAAAGCTGCTGCACAGTGCCCCATTGCCCGGTGGCCGACAGCTGTCCCACAAACCCACTTCGGCAGGAAGTCGAGCTGGGGTTGCCGGTAACGAGCGTAGTGGCCCCCACCACGGTGCCCGCCATGCCGCCGCCGCTCACCCATAAGGCTCCGGCAGGTGTATAGTCAGCCGCGTAAATGGTATTCAGCAGGCTGCCGCTGCCTCCCACGGCCCACTGCCATTGGTTGGCGGGGCTGAGCTGCGCCACGAAGTAGGTGCCCCCATTCGTAGCGGTTGTGGTGAGGGTAGTTGGGCCAAAGGTGAGGCTGCCGGCTCGCTGGCTGCCCACCACGGCAACTTGCCCGGCCGGGCCGACCGTTATATTGTAGTAGCTGGATAGAATGTTGGGCGAGCCTGCCGTGGCCACCGCGCCCACCCATTGCCCGGTGGGGTTCAGGCGGGCTACAAACAACGCCTCCGCCCCCGTTGGCAACGCGAAGGACCCAAAGCGGGGGCTATTCTGGTACGTGCCGGCCAGCACCACCCCGCCCGTACTGGGGTCGAAGGCCAGCCGGGGGTCGGTTTTGGTGCTTTCCACCGGTCGCAGCCACTGGCATACGCCGGCACTGTTCAGGCGGGCCACGAATACCGCCCGGCCGGAATTGGCTAGGGGCTCACTCACGCTGCCCACTTGCAGCGTAGTCGCATCGGCGTAGCCCGCCGCGTACACGTCGCCGGCGGGGGTTACCGCTACGGCCGTAATCGTGGCGGACTGGATACCGGCAGTGCTGGTGCCCAGGGGCTGCACGGAAGTAAACCAGGCCCAAGCGCCGGCCGGGGTCACCTGCGCGACAAACCCACCTTGGCCCGGCCCGAATGTGCCGGCACTGCCAAAGCTGCGCGTGACGTTGATAACCGGAGTGCTTTGATAACTTAACGTGCCGCACACGAACACCCGTCCGCTCGCATCGGTGGCCACGCTGGTAGCTTCGGCTTCGGTGCCGTCGAGGGGCGTGGGATTGGTGGTTTGCAAGCCCCACTGCCAGGTGGGGGTTTGGGCTGCGGCAGGCAGTATCAGCACAGCGGTAAGGGCGGATAATAGCCAGCGGGCAATCCGAGAAGAAACGAGAAGCATGGGAAAGAATGAAGTTGATGAACAACGCAGAGAGGCCCGGTAGGTAGACCGAGGTTGCAAGAACGCTGCGTGAAACTTCTTTGCCAACCGCCCCCATGTAGCCCCACGGCGTGCTGCCGCGCAGCTCCGCCCGCCCGTGCTTACTCACGTCCAGACCCGCGATAAGCGCCGCGATAAGCGCCGCGATGCTGGCCGCCGAAATAGCCTCGTCGGTGCTGATGAGGGTTTTGTAGGGGTTGGGGCCTTAGTTTACCAGCAGTTTGCCCGAGGCCGCGCCGCAGCGCACCACGTAGAGGCCGGGCGCGAGGCCCGTGAGGTCGAGGAGGACGGTAGGGGCGTGGGCGGGGAGGGGGTAAGTGCGCACGGGGCGGCCCAGGGCGTCGAGCAGCGTGGCAGTGGCGGCGGCTTCAGAAGCAGCGGGTAGGGTAAGGGTGGCTTGCGTGCGGGCGGGGTTTGGGAAGCAGCCGAGGCCTTGAGCGGCCGTGGCCGGTCGATTGCCTAGCGCTAACCCACCGAGGCGAGCGGCAAAGCAAACGGGCGCAAGGGTGGTGATGGCAAGGCTACCAAACGTAGTTGGGCTGCTGCTGAGGTAGCCGCAAGCGGTAACTGCGGCATTCGTACCCGTGGTCAGACCGTAGGCTTCTTCGCTACCCGTTCCTCCGGCAGCGACGGCCTGCGCCCAGATACCGGCTGGTGCGAGCCGGGCCACAAAAATGTCGCTGGTAGAGGTAGGGCCGGCATTGACGAGGGTGGTGGCACCAAAAGCAATGCCGGCACTCGAAAAAGTCCCGGTGATGGTAACTGTGCCCGAAGGTTCTACGGCCAGCCCGCCCGCCACGTCCCGGCCCGTACCGCCCGCCTGGGTTGCCTGGGTCCAGGTGCCATTCCCGTTTAGCCGGGCCACAAATACGTCATAGGTGCCCGTAGCCCCCGCATTGGTGAGTGATGTAGTGCCAAAAATGGGCGTGGGGCTGGCAAATGAGCCAGCCAGCACCAAAGTGCCAGTCGCCTCGAAGGCCATAGCCGTCGGAAAATCGCCCCGGCTACCCCCGGCGCGTA
Source organism: Hymenobacter sp. (assembly GCA_025354605.1). Lineage (GTDB taxonomy): Bacteria > Bacteroidota > Bacteroidia > Cytophagales > Hymenobacteraceae > Hymenobacter. The sequence goes on from JANXMN010000246.1 coordinate 11,796, forward strand.
CCGCTTGTCCCCAGGCTCCCGTTGCGCTTAGCCGCGCAACAAAAATATCGCTGGTACCACTGGCATTATTCGTTAGCACGGTTGTGCCCAGCGCCACGGTGGCGCTGCGAAATTCGCCGGCTACTGCCACGTTGCCGTTGCCGTCCAGGGCCAGGGCATTCACGTAATCATCGCCGGTGTTGCCCACCTGCACGGCCTGCGTCCAGGTGCCGGTGGCACTCAGCCGGGCCACAAAGCCGTCGGCGCTGAAGTTGCCGGGGTTGGCGTTGGCCAGTGAAAAGACTCCAAACTGGGGCGCGGTGCTAAGAAAATAGCCCCCCACGATAACGTTGCCACTGCCATCTAGGACCACGGTGCTAACCTCGTCGTTGTTATCTCCACCCCCTGCCCGCACGGCCTGGGTCCAGGTGCCGCTTGGGCTCAGGCGTGCCACGAAAACGTCGGAGGAATTGCCGGAACTCGTGAGCGTGAGGGGACCGAACTGAGCGGTCAGGTTGCCGCTTACCCCGAATACAGGCCCCCCGAATGACCCCGCCACCACCGCCGTGCCCGTGGCATCGAGGGCTACGGCGAGCGCCAAATCCTTGCCTGGGCCACCGGCGCGCACGGCCTGAAGCCAAGCTCCGGATGGACTCAGGCGCGCTACGAAAACATCCCGGTCGCCAGCGCTGGTCAGGGTGGTAGAGCCTAGCGTAAGGGTACCGCTGAAATTGCCTGCGACTACCGTATTACCAGCTCCGTCGGTGGCGCTGGCTAAGCAAAAGGATAGGTCATTGGAAGTCCGGGCCTGGGCAGCAGCGGCCCATTGCCAATTCTGCGCTTTTATAGGATTAGGAAAAATGAGCGCCAGAAGAACGAATACGCTGTACCAGCAATGGATAAAAAAACGCATAGAAGAGGTTGAAATAAAAGAGGAAGAAAAAATGGGGGGAGAGGGGACAAGCAGAGCAGTCGTATAAGCGGCTCTAGTGCTTAGTCAGGCAAGTTGATTAACAGAATGCAGGCCATTTAGGTTAGTCTGGTATGGCCCGACCAATCGCCCTTTTTGCTTTACCGGCCGCCGACCAGGCCGCCCTGGAAAACTTCACCCGCACGGGCTGCCGCCC